>JAMOPY010000025.1 GCA_027064305.1 Methanobacteriota archaeon | reverse complement strand
CAGGCTCCGCTCCAAGCGTCGGGAGCTGGAGGAGCGGTTGGAGAAGCTGCGTGAGGCGGAAGGTAGGTGCCCGGTCTGCCTGCGGAGGCTGACGCCCGAGCGGGCGGAGCGGCTGCGTGACGAGGCCGAGGAGGAGCTCCGGCGCGTCAAGAAGGAGCTGGAGCGGTTGAGGGAGCGGGAGCGGGAGCTGAAGGAGGAGCGGGACCGGGTGGAGGCTGAGCTCGAGCGGGCTCGGGATCGGCGGGGGGAGTTGAGGCAGGGGGTTCGCGAGCTGGAGGAGCGGTTGGAGGAGGTGAAGCGGCTCAAGGGACTGGAGGCCTATTCGCTGCTGAACGGTGACCTGGATCGGATCAGGAAGGCGTGTGAGGTCGTCGGGGCCGTTGAGGGCTGGCTTCGGGAGCTGGATCGGCTCGAGGAGGAGCTGGAGAGGAAGCGTGAGGAGAGGGAGGAGCTGCTTCGCCGCCTGGGCGAGGTGTTGGGTGAGCGCCCGGGGGACGTGGACGAGGCGGGGCGGATGGTCAAGGAGCTGAGGGAGCGGCGCGATCGGTTGGAGGAGGAGCTGAGGAAGGTTCGGGAGGACGTCCGGGAGTACGAGCGGCTGAGGGAGGAGGTGGGGCGGGAGAAGGAGCTCCGGAACAAGCTCCGCGGGCTACGCGAGAGGCGGTCGGAGTTGGAGGAGAGGTTGAGGGAGCTGGAGGAGGAGCGGGATGAGTTGGTGGGTAAGTGGGGGTCGTTGGAGGATCTCGAGGAGCGGATGGAGCGGGTCAGGGAGGAGTACGAGCGGGCTCGGGACGAGCTTCGGCGGTGCGAGGGGCGGCTGGAGGGGCTGCGTAAGGAGCGTGAGGGGCTGGAGAGGGAGGTGAGGAGGCTTCGGAGGGCGGAGCGGGAGTGTCGCGCGCTCGAGTCGTTGAAGGGGGCGTTGGAGCTGGCGAAGGAGGGGTTCAAGTACTCGCGGGACGTGGCGAGGGAGGCGTTGTTGCCGGTGGTGGAGCGGGAGGCGTCCCGGTTGTTGGAGGCGCTGTCGGATCGGTACGGGTCGTTGAGGATTGAGGGTGATGGGGAGCGGATTCGGGCGTTGGCGCCGGGTGGGTACCTGATCGATGCGGATCGGATGAGCGGTGGGGAAAAAGTTATAATTGGGTTGGCGTTGAGGCTGGCGCTCGCCATGGTGGGCTCGAACTTCGCGCCTTTTATAATGCTGGACGAGCCGACGGAGCACCTGGACTCCGAGCACCGGGAGCGGTTGGCGCAGGCGCTCAGGGAGCTGCGGTTGGGGGAGGAGGGGAGGATCCGGCAGGCGATCGTCGTGACGCACGATGAGGAGCTGGAGGAGGCCGCGGACACGCTGTGGCGCATTGAGAACGTGGGTGGGAGGTCGGAGGTGAGCCGGGAGACGCCGGCCCGATAGTGGGTTCCGGGTCGGGGACCTTTGTATCGGGATTTCAGGAGGTTCCGGCCGGCGCTGGAGTTCCGGGCCTGCGTGGCCTGCGGTCGGTGCGCCGAGGCCTGCCCCACTGGTTCGCTGAGGGTGCGGGAGCGGGTCAGGGAGGCCTTCTGCGAGGTCTGCGGGCTCTGCGAGCGGCTCGAGGTGGAGCGGCTGCCCCCGGGGCTCGCGGGCCTGGTGTGTCCGGTGGCTTGGGTGCAGCGTCGGGCGGAGTGGTTGCTCCCGCACCCGTGGGTGCGGGTGGATCGGTGCTCGGGGTGCGGGCTCTGCGCGGAGGCGTGTGAGGAGGGGGTCATCGAGGTTCGGGAGGGGCGGGCGGTGGTCTCGGGTCCGTGCCGGCGGTGCGGCGCGTGCTGGGAGCTCTGCCCCCGGGTGGACTGCCTCCTGCCCCCCGTGGTGGCCGTGCGGGAGGTGTTCCTGTCCTTTCGGGAGGGTGCGTGCGTGGACTGCGGACTGTGCATCGAGGCGTGCCCGATGGGGTGGGGGAAGGGGTATGTCCGAGCGGTTGGATCCGGACGTGGTGCTGAACCACGAGCTCGTTCCGAAGCACGAGGTGATCGAGGACGAGGAGGAGATCGAGCGGATCCTGGAGGAGCTCGGGGTGAGCAAGGACGACCTGCCCCGGATCCACACGAACGATCCGGTGATCGTCGCCCTGAGTGAGAAGCTCGGTCGGAAGATCCGTCCGGGGGCGCTCGTGCGGATCGAGCGGGAGAGTCCGACCGCGGGGAAGGTGGTCGTGTACCGGGTCGTGACGAGCCCGCCCGAGTAGGGGGTGCGGCCCTTGTCGGAGCCGGTTCGGTCCCTGTCGGAGGAGGATTACTACGCCCTGCTCGAGGGGTATCTCCGGCGGAACGATGAGCGGGTGGGCGACGTTAGGACGCATCCGCTCATCGTTCACCACTTCCTGTCTTACCACTGGTTGATCGACGAGGGTCTGCAGCGGTTGATCGAGAGCCTGGAGCCGATCGAGCCGGACGTGGAGGGCGCGAGCTACCGGATCGAGTTCGAGAAGATCGAGTACGGGGAGCCGTCGTCCATCGAGCCGGACGGGGCGCGGCGGCGGATCTACCCGATGGAGGCGCGGCTGCGGAACATGATGTACTCCGCGCCGATGTACGCGGAGATCGTGATGTACGAGGACGGGGAGGAGGTGGAGCGGGAGACGGTGTACGTGGGCGAGCTCCCGGTGATGGTGCGGTCGAAGCTGTGCAACACGTACGGGATGTCCGAGGAGGAGCTGATCGAGGTGGGGGAGGACCCGAGGGACCCGGGCGGGTACTTCATCATCAACGGGTCGGAGCGCGTGCTGATGTCGCTGGAGGATATCGCGCCGAACCGGCGGGTGAACGAGAAGATCCGGGAGCGGGGCGTGCTGGACGAGATCCGGTCCCGGGTGTACTCGCGGGGTGAGCGGTACCGCGGTCCGGTGGACGTGATCGATCGGAAGGGTCGGCTCGTGGTCGACATGCCGGCCGTGCACCGGCGGTACCCGGTGGTCATCCTGCTGCGGGCGCTGGGGCTGAGCGAGGAGGAGATTCTGGACGGGGTGGGGCGCGAGTTCGCGACGGTGATGGCCGAGCAGCTGCGGATCCTGGTGCGGGAGGAGATCGCGACGCAGGAGGACGCGCTGGAGTACATCGGGCGGCTGGCCGGGGCGGAGGACTCGCGGGAGGACCGGATCCGGCGCGGGAAGGAGGTGCTGGCGAAGTACTTCCTCCCGCACATCGCGGAGGTGGACGACCTGGACGACGAGGAGCGGTTGAAGCGGGTGTTCCGGCGGAAGGCGGAGGAGATCCTGCGGATGGTGCGGGAGGTGCTGGAGCTGAAGTACAAGCGGGTGAAGGTGAAGAGCATCCGGGACCGGGATCACTACGCGAACAAGCGGGTCAAGCTGGCGGGCGACCTGCTGTACGAGGCGTACGAGTACGCGTTCCAGCAGCTGGCGCGGGAGATGCGGTACCAGTTCGAGCGCGCGTACTCCCGGGGCCGGGAGCCGACGATCCGGTACATCGTCCGGCCGGACAAGGTCACGGACCACATCCGGAGCTGCATGGCGACGGGCACGTGGCGGACGGGTCACTACCGGCCGCGCACGGGCGTCTCGCAGATCCTGGAGCGGCACACGTGGATGTCCACGATGTCGCACCTGCGTCGGATCCGGGCCGCCACGGAGCTGGGCGTGGGCAAGTGGTCGATCCCGAAGGAGGCGCGGTACCTGCACCCGACGCACCTGGGCCGGCTGTGCCCGAACGAGACGCCGGAGGGCGCGAACTGCGGTGCGATTAAGAACCTGGCCCTGTACGCGGAGGTCGTGCACGACGACGCGGACGAGGAGGAGGTGCTCGAGGTGCTCGAGGACCTGGGGCTGATCCGGGCCGACTGAATCGCGGGGGGCGTGCGAGATGGCCGAGTCGCGCGATCCGGACGCGGAGGTGGGTGACATCGAGAGTCGGGTGGACCGCGCGGTCGAGCGGGCGCTGGCGGGCGCGGAGGAGGAAGAGGAGCTCACCCCGGTGTACGTGAACGGGCGCCTGGTCGGGTACGTGGAGGACCCGGAGGCGTTCGTGGAGGAGGCGCGGCGGCTGCGGCGCGAGGGCGTGCTGGACCGGCGCGTCAACATCGCGTACCACGAGGACCTCAACGAGGTGCACGTGAACTGCGACCGGGGCCGGGTCGTCCGGCCGCTGCTGGTCGTGGAGGACGGGGAGGTCAAGCTCACGGAGGAGCACCTGGAGAAGCTGAGGAAGGGCGAGATCTCGTGGAAGGAGCTGGAGGAGGAGGGCGTCATCGAGTTCCTGGACGCCGAGGAGGAGGAGAACGCGCTCATCGCCGAGTCGCTGGAGGAGTTCTACTCGATGCCGAAGGAGGAGCGGAGGAAGTACACGCACGTGGAGCTGGACCCGGCCGCGATCTTCGGCACGTGCTGCAGCTGCATCCCGTGGCCGGAGTCGAACTCGGCGCCGCGTAACACGATGGGTACGAACATGACCCGGCAGGCCCTGGGCTTCTACGCCGCGAATCACCCGCTCCGCATGGAGTCGCGGGGTCACCTGCTGTTCTACCCGCACCGGCCCCTGGTGAAGACGCGGGGCACGGAGGCGTTCGACTACGACGAGCGGCCCGCCGGCCAGAACATGATCGTGGCGGTGCTCACGTACGAGGGGTACAACATGGAGGACGCGATCATCATGAACGAGTCCGCGATCGAGCGGGGCCTCGCCCGGTCGTACTTCTTCAAGACGTTCGAGGACGAGCTCCGCACGTACCCGGGCGGGATGAAGGACAAGTTCTGCATCCCGGAGAAGGGCGTGCGCGGGTACCGGTCGAAGGAGGCGTACAAGCACCTGGGCGAGGACGGGCTGGCCGAGGTGGGTGAGAAGGTCGAGGGTAAGGCGGTGATCATCGGCAAGACGAGCCCGCCCCGCTTCCTGGAGGAGATGCGGCCGGAGGAGCTGCCGGCGGAGGAGCGGCGGGAGTCCTCGACGGCGATCCGGCACACGGACTCGGGCGTCGTGGACGCCGTGATCATCACGGAGACGAGCGACGGGCACAAGCTGGTGAAGGTGCGGATCCGGGACGAGCGGGTGCCGGAGCTGGGGGACAAGTTCTCGTCGCGGCACGGTCAGAAGGGCGTCATCGGGATGGTCGTCCCGGAGGAGGACATGCCGTTCACGGAGGACGGGATCACGCCGGACCTGATCCTGAACCCGCACGCGCTGCCCTCGCGAGAGACGGTCGCGCACATCCTGGAGATGCTGGCGGGCAAGGCGGCGGCGCTGGCCGGGAAGCGCATCGACGGCTCGGCGTTCACGTCCCGGCCGAAGGACAAGTACAAGGAGATCAAGCGGATGCTGAGGGAGCTGGGCTTCGAGCCGACGGGCAAGGAGGTCATGTACGACGGGCGCACGGGCCGGAAGCTCGAGGCCGAGATCTTCGTGGGCGTGTGCCTGTACCGGAAGCTGTACCACCTGGTCAAGGACAAGTGCCACGCCCGGTCGCGCGGCCCGGTCCAGGTGCTCACGCGGCAGCCGACGGAGGGTCGGGCGCGGGAGGGCGGCCTGCGGTTCGGCGAGATGGAGCGGGACGACCTGGTGGCCTGGGGCGCGTCCATGTTCCTCAAGGAGCGGCTGCTGGACGAGTCCGACCGGTACGAGGCGTACGTGTGCCCGAACTGCGGCGAGCTGTGCTACGTGCACGCGGCCACGGGCAAGACGATCTGCCCGGTCTGCGGCGAGGTGCGGGCGGACAAGGTGGAGATGTCCTACGCGTTCAAGATCCTCCTGGACGAGCTCAAGTCCTTCGGCATGGACACGATCCTCGAGGTCGGCCCCCTGTCCCGGGAGGAGGAGCGGGAGGAGGGTGAGTAGGCATGGTCGCCGAGGAGCCGCACGTTCAAGATCCACCCAAGTACGTGCGGCGGATCCTGTTCGGCATCCTCCCGCCCGAGAAGATCCGGAAGATGTCCAAGGTGGAGGTGACCACGCCGGAGACGTACGACGAGGACGGGTACCCCATCGAGGGCGGCGTGATGGACACGCGGATGGGCGTGATCGACCCGGGCCTGCGGTGTCGAACGTGCGGCCAGCCGGCGGGCAAGTGCCCCGGGCACTTCGGACACATCGAGCTGGCCCGCCCGGTCCTCCACCCGCGCTTCGCCGAGCGGATCAAGGACGTGCTCCGGGCCACGTGCCCGGAGTGCGGCCGGGTCCGGCTGCCGGAGGACGACATCGAGGAGTACCGGCGCGAGGTGCGCGAGGGCATCCGCCCCGTCAAGTCGATCGCGGCGGAGGTGGTCGAGCGGGCGGAGGATCGGGAATCCTGCCCGCACTGCGGCGCCGAGGCGCCGAAGATCACGTACCAGAAGCCGACGACGATCCTGATGGACGACGAGCGGCTGTGGCCGGTGGACGTCCGCTCCTGGCTGGAGAAGATCCCGGACGGGGACGTGGAGATCCTCGGCTTCCACCCGGAGCGGGCCCGACCGGAGTGGGCGGTGCTCACGGTCCTCCCCGTGCCCCCCGTGACCATGCGCCCGTCGATCATCCTGGAGACGGGCGAGCGGGCGGAGGACGACCTCACGCACAAGCTGGTGGACATCGTCCGGGTCAACCTGCGGCTGAAGGAGTCGCTCGAGTCGGGCGCGCCGGAGCCCATCATCGAGGACCAGTGGGACCTGCTGCAGTACCACGTGACCACGTACATCGACAACGAGATCGGCGGCGTGCCCGTCGCCCGGCACCGGACGGGCGGCAAGCCGCTGAAGGGCATCGTGCAGCGGCTGAAGGGGAAGGAGGGACGGTTCCGGCAGAACCTGGCGGGCAAGCGCGTGAACTTCTCGGCGCGCTCCGTGATCACGCCCGACCCGGAGCTGGACCCGTTCACGCTCGGCGTGCCGAAGATGGTGGCCAAGGAGCTCACGGTGCCCGAGCGAGTCACCGAGTGGAACCTGGAGCGGCTGCGTAAGCTGGTGCTGAACGGCCCGGACAAGTACCCCGGCGCGAACTACGTGATCAAGCGGGACGGGAGCCGGATCCGGATCACGGAGGAGAACAAGGAGCAGGTGGCGGAGAACCTCGAGCCGGGCGACATCGTCGAGCGGCACCTCATGGACGGCGACCCGGTCATGTTCAACCGGCAGCCCACGCTGCACGTGCAGTCCGAGCTGGGCTTCCGGACGAAGGTCATGCCGGGCAAGACGTTCCGGCTGCCGGCCGCGTGCTACATGGGCGTGGGCTTCAACGCGGACTTCGACGGGGACGAGATGAACCTGCACGTGCCGCAGTCCGAGGAGGCCCGGGCCGAAGTGCACGAGCTGATGGGCGCGTACGTGTACCACCTGTGGCCGCCGAAGGACGGGCACCAGGACGTGCGCAACAGCCCCATCCACGAGGCGATCGTGGGCCTCCACCTGCTCTCGCGGGCGTGGATCCCGCTGAAGGAGGCGTACCAGCTCCTGGAGGAGGTGAAGAAGGAGGGCGACTGGTTCGACCCGTCCGAGGTGGAGCTCGAGCCGGAGGCGGAGTACTCGCGGGACTTCGAGCGGAAGATCCACCGGCTGGAGTTCGTGTGCGGGCACCCCAGCCCGGGCGAGCCGCTGGTCACGGGTCGACAGCTGCTGAGCGTGTTCCTACCGGAGTGGCTGGACGGGGTGAAGATCCGGAACCAGGTGTGCCCGGAGGACGAGGAGCACGGCACGGTGGTCATCAAGCGAGGGCGGATCGTGCGCGGGTTCCTCGACGAGAAGGTCGTGCACGGGATCATGGGCGAGCTCGTGCACCGGTACGCGGCGCGGAAGGTCTCAAAGGGCGAGGGGTACCCGTGGTTCGAGGCGGCGGAGCTCGCGCTCAAGGTGATGGACAAGGTCGGGCGGCTGGGCCTGCGGTTCGTCACGCGGTACGGGTTCACGCTGGGCATGGACGAGCTGGAGGAGATCTACCGGCGGTTCCGGGAGGAGGCGGAGAAAATCTGCCGGCGGGCGATCAAGCGGGCGCGGAAGCTCATCCGGGAGGGCGAGCGGCGGCTCCGGGAGGTTGAGGAGGAGGACGTGTGCAACCGGAGCCGGGTGGAGCGGGGCGAGATGATCGAGCGGAACATCGAGAGCGAGGTGATGGCCACCCTGGACCGCCCGCGGGCCGAGGTCGAGCGGCTGCTGGAGGAGAACCGGGACCTCTTCAACCCGGCGTACATCATGCCGGAGTCGGGCGCGCGGGGTAGCATCACGAACATCGCGCGCATGGCGCTGATCGGCGGGCAGCAGGCGATCATGGGCGAGCGACCGCACCGGGCCAAGCACAACACGGAGCACATCATGGAGAAGATCGTGAACTACTCGTACACGGACCGCGTGACGCCGCACTTCGAGAAGAGCCTGATCCCGGGCATCAAGGAGGGCGGCTTCGTCCGGCACGGCTTCTTCGAGGGCCTGGACATGGTCGAGTACTTCCTGCACGCGATGAGCGGTCGGGAGGGCCTGATCGACAAGGGCTTCCGCACGGCGGACTCGGGCTACCTGCACCGGCGGTACGTGACCACGGCGCTGGACCTCATCGTGGACGAGGACGGGCGCGTGCGTGACAGCGCGAACAACATCATCCAGCTGGCGTACGGCGAGGACCGGGTCGACCCGGCGAAGAAGTGGGGCGACGGCATGGACGTGGACCGCGTGCTGGACGTGGTCAAGGAGGTCGTGCTGGAGGAGGAAGAGGAGGAGTAGGGGGCCGCCCCGGTGAGCGGGCTCGAGGACCGGATCGAGGGGCTGCTCCGGGAGGTCTGCGAGGAGGAGGACGTGGAGCTGCCGGTCGCGCTCGAGCGGGAGATCGTGGAGCGGGTGGCCGAGGATGAGGACCTGAAGGAGGCGGACGAGGAGACCCTGCGCCGGGTCCTCCGCGCCCTCGTCCGGAACTACAAGGTCCGGATGATCGAGCCCGGCGACGCCGTGGGCGTGCTCGCCGCCCAGTCCATGTGCGAGCCGGCCACGCAGATGACGATGCGGACCTTCCACCTGGCCGGCGTGGCGGAGATCGACGTCACCACGGGAATCCCCGCCCTGGAGCGCGTCCTCTCCCTCCCCTACCAAGGACCCCCCACCTGGGTGATCTACCTGCGGTTGAAGGAGCCCTACAACCGGGACGAGGAGAAGGCGGAGGCCGTCGCCCGGAAGATCCGGGAGACCCGCTTCGAGGACCTGGTGCGCGAGATCGAGGTGAACCCGGAGGAGCGGGTGATCGAGGCGACCCTCGACCGGGAGGAGATGGAGCGCCTCGGGGTGGACGAGGACGAGCTGACCGAGTTCGTCCGGGAGTTCACCGGAGGGGCCTGCCAGGTGGAGGGGGACACCCTGCGCGTCGTCCTGACGGACGTGGAGTCGATCTCGGAGCTCGCGGAGCTGGCCAACGAGCTCCGGGAGGCGGTGGTCAAGGGGATCGAGGGCGTGCTGCACGCCTCGGTCCAGTACGACGAGGAGGAGGAAGAGTACTACATCCTGGTGCGCGGGAGCCCGGACGGCACCTCCGGCCGGCCGCCGAAGTGGATCTCGCGGCGGGCCCGGAACAGCAAGGTGGCCAAGCGCGCCTACCTCATGCTGAAGCTCATGCAGCTGGACGAGGTGGACGCGACGCGGGTGAACACGAACGACCCGAAGGTCATCGACGTGCTGCTCGGGATCGAGGCGGGCCGGAACGCGGTCATCGAGCAGCTGGAGGACGTGTACGAGAGCCAGGGCATCTCCGTCGACCGGCGGCACTTCATGCTGATCAGCGACATGATGGCCTTCTGGGGCGAGCTGCGGAGCGTGCGGTCGATGGGCGGGTACTCGATCATGGAGCTGAAGGGCAGCCCGCTGACCAAGGCGGCCTTCGAGTACGTGTCCCGGGTCCTGACGGAGACGGCCACGTCGGGCGACGTGGAGGAGCTGCGCGGCATCCTGGAGAACATCATCGTGGGCCGACCGGTTCCCGTGGGCACGGGCACGGTGGAGGTCACGGTCGACTACTCGCGGTTCCGGGAGGCGGAGGAGGAAGAGGAGTAGTATGCGGCCCTCGCGCCCGCGTTTCCGATCCGCGCCCCCGGCGGACCAAAACTTTTTATGCCCGGGCCCGCGCGCACGGGCCGAGACTACTTCTGCACCCTCGGGGTGCTGAGGGTTGGTCGACCTGCAGGAGATCGAGCGGCAGATTCGGATGGCGATCGAGACGGGAGAGGTGGTGCTCGGCTCGAACCAGACCATCAAGCTGCTGAAGCTCGGGAGGCCCCAGCTGGTGATCATGGCCGCGAACTGCCCCGCCGAGATCCGGGAGGACATCGAGTACTACGCGGAGCTGGCGGAGATCCCGGTCTTCGTGTACCCGGGCACGAGCCGGGAGCTGGGCGACGTCTGCGGCCGGCCGCACGTGGTCGCCTCCCTCGCCGTCCTGGACGAGGGCGAGTCCGAGCTGCTGTCCACGATCGAGGAGGCGCTGGAGGAGGGCGTCTCCGAGTAGCGGGGAGGGGGTGAGAAACCGTGGCGTACAAGCTGGAAACCGAGCAGATTCGAATGATCGCCCTTTTCGAGAGCCTGACGGGCGCCCACGCCATCGACTGCGTGATCGACGACGAGCACGACCGCGTGATCTTCGTCGTTAAGGAGGGCCAGATCGGCCTGGCGATCGGCCGGCGCGGTCAGAACGTCAAGCGGGTGCAGGAGCAGCTCGGCATGGAGGTGGAGGTGGTCGAGTACTCGGACGACCCGGAGAAGTTCATCAAGAACGCCCTCTTCCCCGCCCGCGTGAAGAGCGTCCGCGTCACCGAGCGCGACAACAAGAAGATCGCGATCGTGGACGTGCCCGAGTCCGAGCGGGGCCGCGCCATCGGCAAGGGCGGCAGGAACATAAAGAAGGCCCGGATCCTCGCCGAGCGACTGCACGACATCGACGACATCGTGGTCACGTAACGAGACGACGCGCCGCGGGGTGAGCGCCCGTGCCCGGCAAGAAGAGCCCACAGGGTGAGTTCGCGGCGCGCAAGCTCCGGGAGAAGCGGAAGAAGTTCCGGTGGAAGGACGAGCGGTACAAGCGCCGCATGCTGCGACTCGACGAGAAGGCGGACCCGCTGGAGGGCGCGCCCCAGGCCCGAGGCATCGTCCTCGAGAAGGTGGGAGTCGAGGCCAAGCAGCCCAACTCCGCCATCCGAAAGTGCGTCCGCGTCCAGCTGATCAAGAACGGCAAGCAGGTCACCGCCTTCTGCCCGGGAGACGGCGCGATCGACTACATCGACGAGCACGACGAGGTCGTCATCGAGGGCATCGGCGGCCCCAAGGGCCGCGCCAAGGGCGACATCCCGGGCGTGCGATACAAGGTCGTCAAGGTGAACGACGTGGCGCTCTCCGAGCTGCTGAAGGGTAAGATCGAGAAGCCCATGCGCTGAGGGGTGCCACGCATGGCGGAGGAGCCGGAGGCCGAGACCGAGGCCACCGAGGAGGAGGCCACCGAGACCGAGGAACCCGGAATGGAGGCCAGCGCCCGCCGCTGGAAGGTCGTCTACTCCGACCTGGAGGGCAACCCGTACCTGGAGAACCTCAACCGGATGAAGGTCTTCGGCAAGTGGGACCCCACCGAGGTGGAGGTCCGGGACCCGGGCCTCCGGGACTACATCTGCCTCAAGCCCACGTACCTACCGCACACCGGCGGCCGTCACGCCAAGAAGCGGTTCGCGAAGTCCGAGGTCCCCATCGTCGAGCGACTCATGAACAAGCTGATGCGCACGCAGAAGAACACGGGCAAGAAGCACCTGGCGTACAAGATCGTGAAGAAGGCGTTCGACATCATCCACGAGCGCACGGGCGAGAACCCCATCCAGGTCCTCGTCCAGGCCGTGGAGAACGCGGCCCCGCGCGAGGAGACCACGCGCATCATCTACGGAGGTATCACGTACCACGAGGCCGTGGACTGCTCCCCACAGCGCCGCGTCGACCTCGCCCTACGATTCATCGCGGAGGGCACCCAGCAGCGCGCCTTCCGAAACCCCAAGCCCGTGGAGGAGTGCCTGGCCGAGGAGATCATCGCGGCCGCGAAGTACGACACCGACTGCTACTCGATCCAGAAGAAGGAGGAGATCGAGCGCATCGCCGAGGCCTCACGGTAAGCCACTATTTTTTTATCCATTTCGACTACGGGCCGGCCCGAAGCCGGGGGTGTCCCCCGTGGGCCGTAAGGAGAAGATGGCCCAGAAGTGCCGCGAGCTGATGACCGAGCCGGAGAAGATCCGAAACATCGGCATCATCGCCCACATCGACCACGGCAAGTGCGTGGCCCCGGAGACCAAGATCTGCCTGGCGGACGGCCGGTTCGTCCGGGCCGACGAGCTGTTCGAGGAGCTGAAGGAGCGCGGCAGGCTCGTGAAGCGTGACGAGAACGAGGAGGTTTACGAGCTGGAGGAGCCCGTCGAGGTCTCCTCCCTGGACAAGGACTCCGTGGAGATCGTGAAGGGCGAGATCACGCACGTGTGGCGCCTGAAGGCGGACAAGCTCGTGGAGGTCGAGGTGAAGAACGGTAGGAGCATCCGCACGACCCCGGAGCACAAGTTCCTCGTCCTGGACCCCTCGGGCGAGATCGTCGAGAAGAGGGCCGACGAGCTGGAGGTCGGAGATTACATCGTGTGCACCCAGAAGCTGGTCCACGAAGGGATGAGCGAGGAGGAGCTCAAGCGCGAGGTGTTCCGCAGACTCGGAAGGAACTTCTTCGTCCACCTACCGGAAGAGGAGGCGGAGAGCGTTCTCGAGCTGGCCAAGGAGCGCGGCATTAAGGCGCTGTGGGAAGAGCTGGAGGTGGACATCAAGGAGAACTCCTTCTACTACCAGTTGCGGAAGGGTCGGATCCGGGCCGACATCCTCGTCGACCTGGCGGAGGAGCTGGGCATCGATCTAGCGGACCTCTACGACGCCGTCGAGGTCTCCTACCGGTCGAACGCCAAGTCGACGAAGCCCATCCGGCTGCCCGAACCCGAGGACCTGTTCTACCTGGCGGGTCTCATGTTCGGTGACGGGTGCTGGAACCAGCTCACCAACGGATCCGAGGCCATCCTGGAGGAAGTGAAGAGGATCGCGAGGGACATGGGACTAGAGGTCAAGGTCAGGGAGTACGAGGACGCGACCGAGAGGATCGACTTCCCGGAGACCGTTCCGAGGCTCCTGGAGGCACTCTTCGACTACCCGAGGAGGAAGAAGGCCCACAGGATCCGGGTCAACGACTTCCTGGCCAGGGCGCCGCTGGACTGCATCGCCGAGTTCATCCGCGGGTACTTCGACGCGGACGGCACCGTGGAGGAGGGCCGGAGCGCGGTCTCGGTGACCTCCGTGAGCCGGGAGTTCCTGGAGGACCTCCAGCTCCTCCTGCAGAAGTTTGACGTGGCCAGCTACCTCAGGGAGGAGGACGGTGCCTACACCCTGTACGTGTCGGGCGCCCGGTCGCTCGAGAGGTTCCCGGGCTTCCGGGAGCCCGAGAAGGCGAAGAAGCTGAAGAAACTGATGGAGAAGGCGTCGTCCTCGGAGCTCGAGCGGGTGCCGATCAGCGGTGAGGTCCTCCGGGAGGTTCGCGGTGACGTTCCAACCACGAGGATGTTCAACGGTTACTCGAACTACGAGGGCGACCAGGTGGGCCTGACTAAGTCGAGCCTCGAGAAGGTGATCAGCACCCTGGAGGAGGCCGGGGTCGAGGGTGAGGCGCTCGAGAGGCTGAGGGCGCTGGCCAAGGACGACGTGTGCTTCCTGGAGGTGGTGCGCGTCGAGGAGGTCGAGTACGAGGGTTACGTGTACGACTTCACGGTCGAGGGGCATCATAACTTCGCAGCGGACGGGTTCGTGGTGCACAACACGACGCTGTCCGACCAGCTGCTGGCCGGTGCGGGGATGATCTCGGAGGAGCTGGCGGGCGATCAGCTCGTCCTGGACTTCGACGAGATGGAGCAGGAGCGGGGCATCACCATCGACGCGGCGAACGTGAGCATGGTGCACGAGTACGAGGGTGAGGAGTACCTGATCAACCTGATCGACACGCCGGGTCACGTGGACTTCTCGGGTGACGTGACGCGGGCGATGCGGGCCGTGGACGGTGCGATCGTGGTCGTCTGCGCGGTCGAGGGTGTGATGCCGCAGACGGAGACCGTGCTTCGGCAGGCGCTGCGGGAGCGCGTGAAGCCGGTCCTGTACATCAACAAGGTGGACCGGTTGATCACGGAGCTTAAGCTGAGCCCGGAGGAGATGCAGCAGCGGTTCATGGAGATCATCACCGAGGTGAACAAGATGATCGAGCAGATGGCGCCGAAGGAGTTCCGGGACGAGTGGAAGGTGAGCGTGGAGGACGGTTCGGTCGCGTTCGGTAGCGCGTACTACGGTTGGGGTATCAGCTACCCGTTCATGGAGAAGACGGGGATCACGTTCAAGGACATCATCGAGGCGTGTCAGGAGGGTCCGGACGCGCAGAAGGAGCTGGCGCAGGAGGCCCCGGTGTACCAGGTCGTGCTGGACATGGTCGTGAAGCACCTGCCGGACCCGGTCACGGCGCAGGAGTACCGTATCGAGCAGATCTGGCCGGGTGATCCGGAGAGTGAGGACGGGAAGATGCTGCGGAAGTGCGACCCGGACGGGAAGCTGGCGATGGTCGTGACGGACGTGCGCATCGACGAGCACGCGGGCGAGGTGGCGACGGGCCGCGTGTACTCGGGCACGATCCGGGAGGGTCAGGAGGTCTACCTGGCGAGCGCGCAGCGGGAGGACCGGGTGCAGCAGGTGGGCATCTACATGGGTCCGGACCGGATCCGGACGGACGAGGTGCCGGCGGGTAACATCGCGGCGGTGACGGGTCTGCGGGACGTGTGGGCGGGCGAGACGGTCACGGATCCGGAGGACCCGATCGAGCCGTTCGAGGAGCTGAAGCACTTCGCGGAGCCGGTGGTGACGGTCGCGGTGGAGGCCAAGAACACGAAGGATCTGCCCAAGCTGATCGAGATCCTGCACCAGATCGCGAAGGAGGATCCGACGGTCGAGGTGAAGATCGACGAGGAGACGGGGCAGCACCTGGTCTCGGGCATGGGCGAGCTGCACCTGGAGATCATCGCGCACCGGATCAAGGAGCGCGGCGTGGACATCAAGGTGTCCGAGCCGATCGTGGTGTACCGGGAGGGCGTGTTCGGCGTCTGCGATGACGAGGTGGAGGGCAAGTCCCCGAACAAGCACAACCGGTTCTACGTGACGATCGAGCCCGTGGAGGAGGAGATCATCGAGGCCATCGAGGAGGGTCAGATCAACCCGGAGGAGATGAAGCAAAAGGAGCTGGAGGAGGCGCTGATCGAGCACGGGATGGACCGGGACGACGCGAAGGCCGTGGAGGCGGTGAAGGGCACGAACTTCTTCCTGGACAAGACGGTGGGCGTGCAGTACCTGAACGAGGTCATGGAGCTGCTGGTGGAGGGCTTCGAGGAGGCGATGGAGGAGGGTCCGCTGGCCAAGGAGCCGTGCCGCGGCGTGAAGGTCATCCTGACGGACGCGGAGATCCACGAGGACCCGGTGCACCGCGGCCCGGCCCAGGTGATCCCGGCGATCAAGAAGGCGATCTACGGGGGCATGCTCCTGGCGGACACGCACCTGCTGGAGCCCATCCAGTACGTGTACGTGACCGTCCCGCAGGACTACATGGGCGCGGTCACGAAGGAGATCCAGAACCGGCGCGGTACGATCGAGGACATCCAGCAGGAGGGTGACACGGTCATCATCAAGGCCAAGGCGCCGGTCGCCGAGATGTTCGGCTTCGCGAACGACATCCGGTCCGCGACGGAGGGCCGCGCGATCTGGACCACGGAGCACGCCGGGTACGAGCGCGTCCCGGAGGACATGGAGGAGGACATCATCCGGGAGATCCGGGAGCGGAAGGGGCTGAAGCCGGAGCCGCCGAAGCCGGAGGACTACATCGAGGAGTACGGCGGCTAGCCCCGGGACAGCTCCACCACCCGCTCCAGCACGCGCCCCGGCTCCCCCTCCTCGATCGCCTCCAACGCCCGGTCCACGCCCTCCTCGATCGAGTCCACCGCGCCCCCCACGAAGAGCGCCGCCCCCGCGTTGAATGCCGTCATCTGCACCTTCGGGTGATCCTGCGGCAGGTTACCGCTCAGCAATTCCCGCGCCTCCTCCGCCGCCTCCCGCGGGCCCGAACCGGCCACGTCCTCCGGTTCCGCCCGGTCCAGCCCCACGTCCTCCGGGGCGATCGTATCCGGCCCCTCCACCTCCCCGTCCTCCACGTACACGACCTTGTTCTCGCACGTCACGCTGAGCTCGTCCACCCCGTCCACCCCGTACACCACCACGGCCCGCTCGACGTCGAGCTCCGCTAGGGCGCCCGCCACCAGCCCCAGCAGTCGCTCCGAGTACACTCCCACCACCTGACCCGTGAGCGCCTCCCGGGCCGGGTTGGTCAGCGGTCCGAGCACGTTGAACACCGTCCGCACGCCCAGCTCCCGGCGCACGGGCATGACGTTCCGCATCGCCGGGTGGTACCGCGGGGCGAACATGAACCCGAACCCCGCCTCCTCGATGCACCGCTCCACCACCTCGGGCCCCGCGTCCAGGTTCACGCCCAGCGCCTCCATCAGGTCCGCGCTCCCGCACGAGCTCGTCACGCTCCGGTTCCCGTGCTTCGCCACCGGCACGCCGGCGGCCGCGGCCGTGAGCCCCGCCAGCGTGCTGGCGTTGAACGTGTCCAGCCGGTCACCCCCGGTCCCCGCCGTGTCCACGAGCGCGTCCACGCTGGGCCGCACGCGGACGGCGTGCTCCATCATCCCCTCCACGAACCCGGCCAGCTCCTCGGGCGCGTACCCCTTGCAGCGCAGCGCGACCAGGATGCCGGCCACCTGCACCTCGGACAGCTCCCCACCCACGATCCGGCTCATCAGCTCCCGCGCCTCCCGCCGGGAGAGGTCCTCCCCGCGGATGAGCCGCTCCAGCACCTCGCTCACGCTCGGAACCCCCGTGCCGCTTTTTACCGGCCGGCGCGCCGGTCGGTCGGGGGTGAGGATCATGGTAAAGAGCTCGCACGTGCCTATAGTCTCACCGAACGACCCGGCGATCGTCTGCCCGAACTGCACGAAGGAGGAGTACAAGAAGGCGGTGAAGAGGCGACGGAAGCTGGAGTTCGCGGGGCTGTGCGAGGAGTGCGGTAGCGCCGCCTTCTACGAGTACTAGCGCCGCACGCCCCCGGTCCAATCGTTACGAGTATCGTAACGAACACCACGGGCGCCCCGCTAGTCGGCGTAGACCCCGCCCGAGCCCATCAGCTCCCGTAGCACCGTGGTCGCGTACCCGCCCCGGGGCAGCGAGAACCGGAACCGGACGACGTCCCCCCGGAGCACCTCGGCCCTCAACCGGTAGACTCGGAGCAGGGCGGGTTTCCGATCGCCCCCGGCGGACAGCTCCGGCATGGACGGGACCCGGAAGTCCTCCGGTGAGATCCCCTCCCGCTCCAGCACCTCCCGCTCGATCTCCCCCGGCTCCCCCTCGCTGAGCCGCGTCCGGTAGCCGGGGAGCGGCACGGTGGGCAGGCCGTCCCGGACGATGTCCCCCTCCACGGGCCGATCCAGCGGCAGGCCGCGGGCGAGCCGCTCCGAGAGGATCAGGTTGTACAGGTAGGACTGGTACGCGTGCACGAACATCCTCCGGATCCACATCGGCAGGCGGCGGAAGGCGTTGATGTAGTCGTCCGGGTGCCGGGCCAGGTGCCGCAGGATCTGGCGCTCGTAGTCCAGGAAGCGGGGGAAGCGCCGGAGCGCCTCCCGGAACTCCCCCCAGTGCTCCCTGAGCCACCGGCGGGCCTCGATCGCCTCCTCGGACTCGCGGGGGTACTCCAGGGTGAGGAAGACCTTCACGGCCCGCTCCCAATCCTCCCGGATCACGTACCGCCCGACGACGTGGGTCACGGGCCTCCGGCTGCCGAACCGCTGCAGGCCGAAGTAGTTGGGCACGCCCCCCAGCTCCCGCACGCGCGCGAGGGGCCCGTCCACGCGGCGGGCGTCGGCCCCGCGCACGGTGATCACGAACCGGTTGCCCCAGAGGTCGCCCGGGCGCAGCTTGCGCCGGGCCCCGCCGACGGGGATGATCCGGAGGTCTCGGACCCGAACTCGGAGGAGGGAGTCCGGCGGGACCCCGCGGGCGCTCACGCGCTGGGCGGTCACGGCCCGCTTGTCCTTCATCCCGGCGATCCCGAAGTGGCGGTGGGGTCGGTGGAGGGCCCGGGCGATGCGGCGAACGGCCTTGAGCGTGTCCCAGTCGTACTTTTCCAGGTGGAAGACGGTGTGCGGGCGCCGGACCGTGAGCTGGGGGTGGAGCCGGTGGCGCCTCAGGCGGGCCCCGCAGTCGGGGCAGGTGCGGCCCCGGTGGTACTCCCGGCACTCGGGGCACTCGCCGACGAGGGTGAGGGGCACGTAGGTGTGCTCGGTGGGCTTCTCCATGACCAGGAAGTCCTCGACGCGCTCGCGGCAGGTGCCGCCGACTCCCCGCTTGATGAGGCGGGCCCGGATCCCGACGTACCGCTCCACGTCCTCGATCGTGCGCAGCCGGGCGGCCTCGCGCTCCAGCCCGCTAATCGTTCCCTCCCTCCCGGAGGACCGTGCGCACGATCTTGGCCGCGGCCGCGGCGGCGCCGACCCCGTTCCCGACGTTCACGACCGTGAGGCCGGGGGAGCAGGTCTGGAGCATGCTGAGCAGGGCGGCCTCGCCGGAGCCGCCGGCCCCGTAGCCCGAGGGCGTGGGGAGGCCGATCACGGGGACGTCCACGAGGGCGTTCACCGCGATCGGTAGGTGCCCGTCCATGCCGGCGGCGACGATGACCGCGTGCGGTCGGAACTCCCGGAGCTCGCGCAGGGCGGTGAAGAACCGGTGGGGTCCGGCGAGTCCCACGTCCACCCACTCCCGGGTTTTAACGCCCATCGCCTCCAGGATGAGGGTGGCCTCGCGGAGGTAGGGCAGGTCGGACGTGCCGGCGGCGAGCGCGGCGACGCGGCCGCCCCGGTACGGTGGATCGTAACCGGGGGCGCGCGCGATCAGGAGCCGGGCCCGCCCGTCGTACTCGACCTCGACCTCGTCCGGCAGTTCGAGGCGCTCCCGACGGTCCGGGTCGAGCCGGGACACGATGGCGAGCCCGTCCGCTCGGAGGAGGCGCCGGAGGGCGCGCTCGATCTCCTCGATCGACTTCCCCTCGGCCAGGACGACCTCAGGAAACCCGGTCCTCCTCCACCTCGCGACGTCCGGCCTCACGCTCACGGTCACCCTCCACCCTCTCCACGCTCTCCTCCAATCGCTCCAGGGTCTTCTCGGCCGCCTCCTTATGCTCCTCGTACTCCTCCCGCTTCTCCTCCATCAGCGCCTGCAGGTCGTCCGCGATCTCGTTGTACACCTCCTTGGGATCCGGGGCGTCGATCCGGTACTTGCGCCGGAAGTGCTGGATGACGTTCCGGATGTCCCGGTAGCACAGCTTGGGCGCGGACGGGTGCTCGACGGGCACGGCCTGCGGCCAGTCCACGTAGTACAGCTCCCCGTCCGGCGTGACGAGGATGTTGTGCTCGCTGAGATCCCCGTGCACGTAGTGACCCTCGAGCACCATCTCCTTGTAGTCCTCCAGGATCACCTCGAGCGCGTCCTCCGGGTTCTTCACCTTCACCTTGGCCAGCAGCGGGGCGGGGATGCCCGGCGCGTTGCCCTCGATCATGTCCATGGCGACCGCGTGCCGGTTGATGGAGCGGGGCTCGGGGACGGGGAAGCCCTTGGAGTTGAGGACCTGCAGCACCCTCATCTCCACCTGCGCCTTGGCCCGGGGCACGTCGAGCCGGTGATCCTCCACCTGCAGCTCCTCGCCGCGGACCTTCACCGCGGCGTACGCGAGCGTCTTCTTGATCCGCCGGAACTCGGGCGCGTGGTACCGGTGCAGCTTGATCACGATGAACTCGTCGTCCGGATCCTTCGCGTTCAGGATCGTCGCCTCCTTGCCCTCGCCGATCACCGTGCCCAGCCGCTCGTACACGTCGTGCTTCTTCATGTCCCAGAGGGCGAGCGTGTCGTAGGCCCGCTCCTTCATCCGGGCCGCGTAGGTCTGGTACAGGTCGATGTACCGGTACTCGATCAGCCCCAACCGGTCCAGCTTCTCCAACCGGGACGCCAGCTCCGCGTAGTCCATCGGCAGGCGCTCCAGTAGCTTGTCCTCCGGGATCCACTCGAACGCCCGGCTGAGCCCCTCCATCGCCCGGAGGATGGCGACGTCCCGCTTGTCGACCGCGTCGCCCCCGTCCTCGACCAAGGCGCTCCCCGCCGTGGGCCGCGCGCCCCCGGTAGTTAAACTTGAGGTCACGGGACGCGCTCGATCACCGCGATGAAGAACCCGTCCGAGCGCAGGCTGGCCGGGTCCACGCGGAAGGCGTTGCGGAGGTCGCGCCGCAGTTCCCTCCCCTCCCACTCGGTCAGGCCGGGGACCGTGTGGGGCCGCAGCCACCGGGGGCGCGCGTCGACGATCCGGAACCGCTCGTCCTCCCCGAGCACCCGGTGAATCACGAGCTCGTTCTCCTCGGGGGACAGGGTGCAGGTGGAGTAGACCAACCGGCCGCCCGGCGGCAGGAGCCGGACGACCGCCCGCAGCAACCGCTCCTGCTTCCGCGCGAACCGACGCACCTTCCGCGGCGTCCACGTCTCCCGGGCGTGCGGGTCCCGGTGGAACGTGCCCTCCCCCGTGCACGGGGGATCGAGGAGCACGTACGGGGCGCCCACGCGGAGCCGGGTCACGTCCCCCCGGGCGACGATCACGTTGACCGCGCCCATCCGCTCCACGTTGTGCGCCAGCGACCGTACGCGCCGCGGGTCCACGTCCACGGCGAGGATGACGCCCCGGCCCTCCATCAACTGCGCCAGCTGCGTGGTCTTGCTCCCGGGGGCCGCGCACGCGTCGATCACCGGGCCCGGCGGCTCCGGGGACAGCAGCTCCGGCGGCAGCATCGAGGCCAGATCCTGCACGTAAATCAGCCCGGCCACGTGCTCCAGGGAGGACCCCAGCGGGCCCGGGGCCTCGAGCACGCGGAAGGCGTAGGGAAGCGGCGTCTCCTCCAGCCGCGCGCCCGCGCGCTCGAGGGACTCGACCACCGACTCGACGTCGGCCTTCAGCGTGTTCACGCGCACGTAGGTGGGGGGCCGACCCTCCAGCAGGTACCGGAACGCGTCCTCGGCCCGGTCCCCGAGGACGAGCTCGAGGCGCTCCCGGAACGCCCGCAGGCGCCCGGGCTTCATCCTACCACAGCCGGAGCCGGGCGTACTTCCGGGGAAGCCGGACGCGCAGGATCCCGTCCTCGCCCACCCGACCGGCCCCCATGACGACGCCGCGCACCGAGAGCTTATAGGCGCCCGGGGCGGCGCGGACCCGGGTCCCGCCCCGGATGGCCTCCGCGAGCTCTTCCCGCTCGAGTTCGAGGGTGGGCAGGTCCAGGAACGGGGCGGCGTAGAAGCCGGGCCGGTCCTCGGGGTCGATCCGCACCCCGGCGCTCACGACGCTGACCCCGGCCCCCTCCAGGTCGCGGAGCGCGGCGGCGACCTCCCGGGAGACCGCCCGACGCTCCCCCTCGAGCCTCACGACGGTGGGGGCGTCCCGCTTGCTGGATCCGGAGGACATGGAGGGTCTCATCCCCGAGCACATGCTGGAGCGCGGTCGGGTGGTCCTGGAGGCGTACCGGGAGCCGGTGGAGCGGTTGCTGCGGGAGCGACGGGTGCCGGACGAGGGGTGGCCGGAGGACCTGATTTGGAGCTTTCTGTGGGAGCTCTCGCGCATGGACACGGACAAGGATCCGAGGGCCGCGCGGATCGGGGAGCGGGAGGCCCGGGTGGCGTCCCGGCTCGCGGAGGCGTCGGTCTTCGGGTTCTGCCACGGGGTGGGTCGCAGCGGCACGCTGGTGGACCCGCAGCCGAAGGCCCCGGGCGCCTCGATCATGTACGGACTGACGAACCGGCTGGTGGAGGACTTCCTGCGCCGGCTGGGCTACAGCATCGAGGGCGCGTTCGTCGTCCCGGGAGCGACGGGACTCTGCCTCACCCTGTGCCTGTCGGCCCTGGCGGAGGGGGAGGAGGTGATCTACCCGTACGCGGCGCACAAGAGCCCGATCAAGGCGGTGCGGCTCGCGGGGCTGGGCATGCGGGTGGTGGACACGGAGATCGAGGGCGACGAGATCGTCACCCGGCCCGAGGACGTGGAGGAGGCGCTGGAGCGGTCCGACTCGCCCGCGGCCGTGCTGAGCACGGCGACGTTCTTCCCGCCGCGGCGGAGCGACCCGCTCCCGGAGATCGCGGAGCTGTGCGAGGAGTACGACGTCCCGCACGTCGTGAACGCGGCCTACGGGATCCAGCACGAGTACTACCGGGACCTGATCAACCGGGCCATCAAGCGGGGGCGCGTGGACGCGATCGTGAGCTCCACGGACAAGAACCTGCTGACCCCGGTGGGCGGCGGGATCATCTACTCGCCGGACCGAGGGGTCCTCGAGGAGATCTCCCGGGCGTACCCGGGCCGGGCCAGCGCGGCACCGGTCGCGCACGCGCTCGTCTCCCTGCTGTCCCTCGGCATGAAAGGATACCGGCGCCTGATGGAGAGGCAGAAGGAGTGCAAAGCGCTTTTGGATGAACTGCTGGAGGAGCTCGAGGGCCGGCGGGACGACGTGCGCGTCCTGGACGTGGAGAATCCCATAGCCGCCGCGATCGCCGTGGAAGGTCACGACCCGGTGGACCTCGCCGCCCGGTTGTACGTGCGTCGGGTGACGGGGCCCCGCGGGGTCCGAGCCGACGACCCGTTCGGAACCAGCCGGCTGCGAGGGTACCACTCCGACTACGTGACCATCAACGCGGCGATCGGTGCCCGGAAGGAGGACATCCGGCTGGCGGTTGAGCGGTTGGAGCGCGAGCTGGAGGGTGGTTAGCGCGGTGCAGTTCAACCGGGTGCGCGTCGAGGGCCCGGTCCGGGAGCTCGAGGTGCGGATCGGGAGCGTGGAGGTGGAGCGGAAGTTCGCGATGCTCCTCCGGGAGGGGGACCTGATCCTGGAGGAGTGCGGCCGGGAGTTCGAGCCGCACGAGGAGGTGAAGGTGGTCTCCGGGTACCGGGAGCCCGAGGAGAACGCGCCGACGGAGCGGGTCAGGGTGATCAGGGTGGAAAGGGTGGAGTTCCTGGGATGAAGGCCGAGGCCTACGCCCTCCTGACCGCCGTCGTCTGGGGACTGGCCCCGGTCGTGGAGAAGTACGGGTTGCGCGGGGTGGACCCGTTCACGGCGACGGTCGTGCGCAGCTGCGCGGCGCTCGCGTTCATCCTGACCGTGTACGCGCTCGTCGGGCACGCCCGCGTCAGCGGCACCCGGTACCTCCTGTACATGATCCTGGGAGGGATCCTGGGCGGCGGGATCGGGATGTACCTCTACTACCTGGCGCTCAGCGCCGGGAGCGCCTCCCGGGTCGTGCCCCTGTCCAGCACGTATCCGCTCTTCGCCACCCTGTTCTCGATCCTCGCCCTCGGAGAGCGGCCCAGCGTGACCACGCTGATCGGGTGTGCGCTCATTGTCGTGGGAGCGGTGCTCGTGGGCCGGGAGTGAGGTAGAGGTGAGACGCGAACCGACCGACCGGCTGGCCTACGGCCTGTCCCTGATTCTGAACCCGATCACGGCGGAGGGCCTCGTCGCGCTGTGGCTCTGGACCCACGGGGACGCCCTGGGCTCGGTGCTGACGCTCTTCACCGCGGGCTCGATCCTCGCGATCGTGGTCTCCTACATCCGGACCCGAGGAACGGACGTGTTCCTGGAGAGGGTGGAGGACCGGCTGCTCCCGATCGCGGCCGGGTGCGCGTGCAACGGGCTCGGGGCCCTGGCGGCCCGACTCCTGGGCTCACCGCTCGCGTCCGAGATCCTGGCCGCGTACGCGCTCGCGAGCCTGATCGTGTACCTGATCACCCGACACTGGAAGATCAGCCTCCACGCCGCCTCCATGGGAGCGGTGGCCGGACTGCTGTGCTGGGCGGGGGACTGGGCGCCGCTCCTCGCCTGGCTGCCCATCACCGGGGCCGTCTGCTGGGCCAGGTTGCGGATGAACGCGCACACGCCCAGCCAGGTCACCCTCGGGGCGCTGGGCGGCGCCCTCTTCCTGTACGGCTTCCTAACCCTGATCGCCCGATGACGAGCCGTAGAGTGGCGGAGCGCGTGAAGAGGGGCATACGGGCCGAGGGCTCAGGACAGCGCCCGCGCCACCCGGAGCAGCGTCCGGTACCCCAGCTCCACCGGGTGTTTCCCCTCGAGCTCCTCCCGCAGCTCCTCCGGCAGTTCCTCCCTCACCTCGTCCCACTCGTACTCCAGCCGGAACCGGGCCCTGCCCACCTCGACCAGCTCCTCCGGGTCGAGCCCCCGCTCCTCGATCCACCGCGCGATCTTCCGGACCAGCCCCGGGTGGGGAACCCGGCCGAACCCCTCGATTTCGATCGTCGCGAGCGCCTCCACCGGCACGTTAAGCGCCCTCGCGAGCGAGCGCAGTCCCATCCCGTGCGCCTGCACCATCCCCATGATCAGGTACCTACCCTCACCGCGCTCCAGGATCTCGGCGACCCGATCCTCCAGACCCGGCATCTCGCAGCCCTTCATACGAGTCGAGGCGAGGAAATTAAGGGTTGTTATTCTGACCGTGTCGAGTATTATGAAAACACACGATCTCTGGCCTTGCGGACCACCCGGAGCTTCTCACGGGCCACCCGGCGGGGCAGCCGGCGCAGGCCGCAGTCCGGGTCCACGAACTCGATCCGCTCCCCCAGCTCCTCCCGGGCCCGCTCCAGGAGCCTCACCGCCTCGCGCACCCGCTCCACCCGATCCTCGTCGGAGCGCACCACCCCCACGCCGACGGGACGGGAGCCGGCGGCCACCGCCTCCAGGTTCTCCGGGTGGCCCGCGAACTCGTGGTCCAGGACGTCCGCCTTGATCCTCCCCTCCAGCTCCTCGTACACGTCGACGACCCGACCGCAGACGTGGAGCACCCGGGTCCCGCCCCGGAAGGCGCGCAGCACGCGGTTGACGTACCGGGCCACCTCCCCCACCCTGACGGCGCCCGTGGACAGGATGGGCTCGTCCACTTGCAGCACCTCCGCGCCCGCCTCCCTGAGCCGGCGGGCCTCGACCGCCAGGGCGCGGGCCAGGTCCTTCAGCAGGCTGGGGTGGTCGTTGGACGGATACAGGTCGGTTTCCACCTTGAGGGAGTGAGCGAGCGTGACCGGCCCGGTGAGGATGGCCTTCACCTCCGCCCGCCCGTCCGCCGCCCTCACGGCCTCCCGGTAGTCCAGCACCACCGGGGAGGAGCGGGGTGGCTCCACCCGGCCGATCACCGCCGGCTCGCCCTCCGCGGTGAGTCCGGGGATGTACGAGGCGAAGATCTCGATCATGTCGCCCCGCACCTGGCCGTCCGAGATCAGCTCCACCCCGGCCTCCAGCTGGTCCCGGACGGCCTCCCGGATGGCGGGGGCGTACGCGGACCGCCTCCTCAGCCGCTCCAGGAGCCGATCCTTGAGCCCCGGGTCGTAGTCGATCGGGTGACTACCAACGACCGTGACCGTCGGCCTCATGGTTCCACCTCCGGGTCCTGCTCGGCCGGGCAGATCGAGCAGAACGATCCGGGCTGATCCTCGCGCAGGCGCTTGAGCGGGCAGTAATAGGTGCCGTCCTCCTCCCGCACGCTCCCGAGGCCGGGGAAGGTCGTGCCCGGTGGGTGCACGGGCTCCTCCTCGATGAACACGGCGTAGGCGGCCAGCAGGCCCTCGTACAGCAGGAGCAGCGGGGAGTCGTAGTCCGGGTCCTCGGAGTACTCGCGGACCACGCGGAGGAACTCGTCGTACCCCTCGATGGGCTCGTCGGGGAGGTCCTCGGGCCGGAGCTCCCGCGCCCGGCGGAGCCGCTCGACGATCACCCGCTGCAGGGTCTTCAGGATGCTCTCCCGGTAGCGCTTCGGGTGGATGTACCGGGCCTGGCGCCACAGGTCGCGCCGGAGGAGTCCCAGCACCGTGAAGTCGGTCCGCTCGGCGAGCTCCCGGGTCGCGGCCGCCAGGTCCCGGTAGGTGCGCAGTCCCTCGAAGGCGGACAGGACCTCCTCGAAGGAGTCGGGCGGGAGCTCAGGAAGCCTTCTCCTTCCGCTGGTGCTTGATCCGGAGGCCGAGAATGCACCCGCCCCCGCGGTTCCCTCCCAGGGGGTTCTTGGGCGTGCCGAGGCAGTTCATGCACCGGGCCATGGTCGCGGCCCCGCGGGCGAGCCCGTCGTCGACGAAGACCAGGTCCTCCTCCGGGTCCCAGTAGTCCCCGAACTCCTCCTGGACCATCCGGCAGATGAGCTCGGGCTTCTTGCCCGTGATCCCCGCCCGGCCGGTGATGCCGATGGCCGTGTTCTCGTCGATCAGGTCGAGGTCCAGGGCCGTCTCGATGAGGCGCTTGGCCATGATCGTGGCGGTCCAGTCCAGCACCCCGAACAGCAGCTCGTACCCGCCCTCCTCGTAGGCCTCCCGACCGATCTCGGTCAGCCGGGGCAGGTCGCTACCGTTCTCCCCCACGTCGCACCCGATGAGCTTGAGCCCGGCCTTCTCCGCCCGCTTCGGGTCCACGGGCACCGTCCCGAAGCGCTTCGCGGTGCGCGGGACCTCCCGGATGTCGATGTACTCGTGCGCCTCCTCCGCCAGCTCCCGGGCCTTCTCCCCCGTGTCCGGCTCCACGTCCTTAGGTAGGTCCAGCGCGCAGCCCGTCTCCTCGTCGATCTCCCCGCACCCGCGCGAGATCGCGTCCATGATCGCGCCCGCCAGCCCGCAGAGGTTACCGATCGTGTCCGCGTACGGGAGCTCATCGTTCGTGATCCGGCCCGCCAGCGTGGTCCCGTAGTCGATCGCCATGCACGGGTTCCGGAAGTCCACCTTGGTGGCCTTCGCCCCCGCCTTGATCCCCGCCATCACCAGCTCGCCCTCCATCTCGTTCGCCACGATCTCCTTGCCCGCCGGCGGCTTCACCCCCGTGACCGCCCCGTCGAAGTAGACCTTGTCGATCAGCGAGTACTCCCGGAACGGCTCCGGGATGTTCTCCTTGCTCATCGCCGCCGTCATCCGGTTGGGCGGCACGCCCGCCTTCAGGCACCCGTCCGCCAGCGCCTTGATCATCTCACCCACCTCCTCGGGCGAGGCGAACCCGGCCGTGACCCCGGTGGACCGAACCACGAAGTGCACGTCCTCGATCCGGATGTTCGCGCTCCGCACCGCGGACTTGAGCGTGTCCGCCACCATCTCCGCCACCGACTCGCGCGTGAGCTGAACCCCCCAGACCGTCTCCCCGAACACCTCCTCCCCCGTCCGCGGCGGGCGCACGTCCCGCGTCATCCGCACCTCCTTGTGGATCAGGTAGGTCATCCCCTCCTCCAGGTCCGTCGCCGTCAGGATGCACTTCGTCGTCGTGTTACCCAGCTCCACCGACGCCACGATGAAGTAGTTCCGACTGACCGCCATCGGACCCGTGACCCGCTCGCTCTCGGCCACCTGCGGCTCCGGACCGCGGCGAAACAGCCGAGAGAATAGCCCCATTGAACGGCCCCGGTGCGGGGCTCACCCGACCGGATTATCCCTTTCGGACCCGAGCTCCTCCTCCACCACCCCTTCACACACCTCCCGGACCACCTCATCGATCGCCCGAACGAGCTCCCGATTCGTGACCCCCAGCTCGCTCTCCTCCCCGGGGCGCTCGAGCGCCTTCCCCAGGTCCACCCCCAGCTCCCGGGCGATCAGCTCCCGCAGCCGGTTCCGGCAGAGCGCGTACAGGAACTCCGAGAGCAGCCCGGGATCCCGCGGCGGCTCCCCGATCACGTGCAGTCCCCTCTCGATGAACGCGCCCGCCCGCGCCTCCCACTCCTCGAACAACCGCGGGTCCACCTCTCCCGACCGCTCCGCCTCCTCCAGCCGCTCCTCCAGCTCCCTCACCCCCGCCTCCGCCTCCCCCAGCGGCGGCGGGCAGTGATCCACGAGCGTCGAGTACCCGCGCCGCTTCGCCTGCGTGCCCTCGGACGGGTTGCTCACAATGTACCAGTACACGACCGGCAGGTCCCCGACGCAGACCTCCGGCCAGCACGCCTCGGACAACCCCACCGACTTCCCCGGCAGCCACTCCACCGTCCCGTGCGTCCCCGCGTGCAGGAGCACGTCCGCCCGGAACTCGTCCCGGATCCACCGGTAGAAGGCGTAGTAATGGTGCGTCGGCGGACAGTGCGGATCGTGCAGGATCCTGCAGACCTCCCCGCTGCACTCCGTCCCGGCGCACCCCCGCTTCGGCTGCACCCCGAGGAACACGTTCCCCGTCCGGATCCCCGCGATCACGATGCAGTCGTCCACCACCATCGCGTCCCCGGGCGGCTCACCCCACTCCTCCACCATCCGCTCCCGCAGCTCCTCCGGCAACTCCTCGAACCACTCCAGGTACCGATCCAGCGGGACCAGATCCACCGCGCCGCCCGCGGCCAGGATGTCCTCCACGGTCGTGCCCTTGAACTCGTTGAACGCCCGCCGCCGGAAGAACTCCCGCTCCAGCTCCCGACCGTCCTCCGGCACCCAGTCCAGCCGGTACCCCTCCTCCCGCAGCCGCCGCAGCAACCGGGCCAGGCTCTCGAACGTGTCCAACCCCATCGCCGACCCGATCCCGGCCTCCCCCTGCGAGCAGATCCCGTTGTTCAGGACGACCGCCACGCGGCGCTCCCCCGGCGGCTTCCGACGCAACCGGGCCCAGCGCAGCGCCCGCCGGGCCGCCAGCCGGCACCGCCCGGGCTCCGGCTCGTAGCCGTCCTCGGCCTTGAACCCGACCGGAATCGGATCGACCCGACCCTGCAGCTCGCCCATCGCGACCCCGTACGCCAGGTCGCCCGGGCCCAGCCCCTGCTCCGACTCGCGCCACTCCCCCCGGGACCGGTACCAGGAGATCACCGCGTTGATCACGGGCACACCGAGCCGGCGGAGCGCCTCGAAACCCCGCTCGTACCCCCGCTTGAAGGAGGGCTTCTTGACGACCAGCAGCGCGTCCACGACCGGCTCCCCGTCCACCGTGAGGAGCTCGTCCAGCGGGCGCCCGCGGCCCGGCCTGGTGAACACGCCCAGGGCCCGACCGCCCGCGCGCTCGACCTCCCGGATCAGCCGGTCCGGGACGTCGGTGCAGCCCCAGACCCACATCTCCCGGCTCAGGTAGACCCCGACCGTCTCCCGGTCGGAGGGCCCGGGCGGCCCCTCCAGCGGGCCGCGATCCGGGTGGTACAGGCCGTCCCACGGTCGCTCCTCCGGGGGCTCGTACCCCAGGTCCAGCCCGAGCACCTCGCTCGCCAGGTAGCGGAGGGCGTGCTCCAGGTTCCGCTCCCCGCCGTACTCCACGTACTCCCGCACGCGGTCGACGACCCGGTCGGGCACGGTGTTCAGGGACTGAACCCCGGTGGAGCCGTCGACGGGCACGGCCACGATCTCCGCGCTCTCGTCCGGGACGACGGGCCGGGTGACGCGGAGCAGGACGATCAGGTCGTAGTCCCCGGACTCGGGCGCGTCGTCCTGGGTCGCCACCTCGAGGTCGAAGGGGAGTCGCTCGGCCACGCGCCGGGCGGCCCGGAGCATGACGCGGGAGCACACGCAGAGGGCTCGCACGGTGACCCCCTCAAGGCTTATTCGGTGTTACCTTAGTAACGTTTCGTGGTACGACGTGCGGGCGGGGTCCGGTTTGGATCTTAAGGAGCGCGTGCGGGAGGCGGTCCCGGAGGAGGCCCGGGAGTTCGCGCGCTCGGTGCTCCGCCGGCTGCTCGCGTGCGAGCGGGAGCTGGAGGTTACGGTGAGGGCGCTCGAGGGGCGGTTCGTCGAGCCGGGTCCCTCGGGCAACCCCACGCGGGGCGACGTGGACGTCCTGCCCACGGGCAAGAACTTCTACTCGGTGGACCCGCGGAAGGTGCCGACCCGGCGGGCCTGGCGGGTGGGCCGGCGGCTCGCGGAGAGGACGCTGGAGCGGTACCGGGAGGATCGGGGCGGGTACCCGCGCGCGGTGGGGATCGTGCTCTGGGCGTCGGACGTGATGCGGACGGGCGGTGAGGTGCTGGCGCAGGTCCTGTGGTTGCTGGGCGTGCGGCCCCGGTGGGATGGAGCGGGCGTGGTTCGGGGGCTGGAGGTGGTCCCGGTCGAGGAGCTGGGCCGGCCGAGGGTGGACGTGGTGGTCCGGATCAGCGGGATGTTCCGGGACGCGTTCCCGAACCTGATCGAGCTCCTCGATGAGGCGTTCGAGCTGGTTCGGAACCGGGACGAGTCGGAGGAGGAGAACTTCGTGAGGCGGCACGGGGGCGGTCACCGCGTCTTCGGAGACCCGCCGGGGGCGTACGGGGCGGGCGTGAACTACGCCGTGCACGCGTCCGCGTGGGAGGATCGGTCGGACCTGGCGCGGGTGTACGTGCGGTGGGGTGGGTACGCCTACGGTCGGGACGCGTTCGGCGAGGAGGCCTTCAAGGAGTTCGAGCGGGCGCTGTCCAACGTGCGGGCGGTGTCGGTCGCGCAGTCCTCGCACGAGTGGGATCTCCTCGGTTGCTGCTGCCACTTCGCGTTCCACGGGGGGATGGTCGCGGCGGCGGAGGAGCTCTCGGGGGAGCGGGTGGAGTGTTACCATCACGACGTGACGGACCCGAACCGGGTGCTCACGCGGTCGATCGAGGAGGAGCTGCGGCGGTTGGTGGATCAGAAGCTGGCGAACGAGGAGTGGATCGAGGCGATGCTGAGGCACGGGGCGAAGGGCGCGTCGGAGTGGTTGAAGCGGGTGAAGAACCTGCTGGGGTGGGACGCAACGACGGGTCGGGTGCCGGACGAGTGCTGGGAACGGATCGAGGAGACGCTGCGGCGGTACGAGGGGCGCTTCTCGGACGAGAACCCGTACGTGGTGCGGTACGCGCGGGAGGTGCTGGGGGAGGTGAAGAAAAGGGGACTGTGGGGACGTGGGGACTAGCGGACGATGTTGGCCGGGTGGTCCTCGACCTGCGGCTCGATGCCGATGTCCTCGTTGGCCTCGGCGATCAGCGCGTCGATCATCGCCGCTGCCGCCCAGATGGCCGGCGCGTTCTCGATGGGTCCGAAGAGCAGGTAGTCGGCCCCTAGGATGTTCTCGAGGATGTTGGAGCCCCAGTCCACGGACTCCCACATCATCTTGGCCCAGTCCTCCCTGCCCTCCTCGCGGAGCTTCTTCCTCAGCTCCCGCATCCAGTCCCAGGCGGACGGGATGTTGTGCGGCGCTCCGCCGACGGGCAGGCCTAGCTTGGCCTTGACCGCGATCACGGCCTTCACGGACTGGCCCGCACCCGAGCCGAACGGCGTGGCGGCGGTGTCGATCAGCGGGTTCTCGATGCCGCACTCGTCGGCGATCTCCAGCATGCCCTGCTCGGAGACGCCCTCCTCGCCCTCCGTGAGGATCTTCAGGCGCCCCTCGATGGACGAGTCCATCGGGTTGAAGGCCAGGACGATGGCGGAGTTGCAGTCGGACTCCTTGATCGCCTGGATCTCCTCGTCCTCGGCGGACGCGTTGATCGAGTTGTACACGATCCGCTCGGCCAGGCCGACCTCCTGCGCGTGCTTGACCGCGGCGATCTTCACGTTGGCCTCGGTGGAGTCCACGATGATGGGCGCGTCGGTCACGTCGGCGACCCAGTCCAGGTACCGGATCATGGCCTCCTCCGACTCGGCCATGATGTGCGCCATCATCGGGTTACCGGTCTCGTCGGCCAGCTCCTCCTCCATCTTGATGAGCTCCTCGGCCTTCTCCTCGTCGAACTCGCCCTTCTCCTCGTCCTTCACGATCTTGTGCCCGGCGTAGAACATCGTGCCGGCGAGCACCGTCGGGTACTCTCCGGGCTGACCCCCGATCTTCACCCCGCAGATGTCCACCACCTTCTGCTCCTTACCCGGGAAGTAGAACAACGGACATCACCCCCAAGGTTGCACCCTATCGGAAGGCTGCCCCCAGCAGCAGGTACAGCATGCACAGGTACAGACCGATCACGAGCCCGTACAGTATCCCGATGTCCCGGCCGATGCGCTTGCCGAAGCGCTGGTAGACCTCACCCCACACGAAGTCCAGACGCCGCTCGATCTCGTCCAGGCGCGAGTGGATCTCCCGAATGTCGTCCTCGGGCGCGATCATCTTGGGGACCTCTTCCTCGGCCACGGGTGCTCCCCCCTACGCTCCCAGCAGGACGAGGGGGACGAACAGGAACACCAGCCCGGAGACCAGGCCGAACAGCAGGCCCATGGTGCGTCCGGACAGGTAGCCGGCCATGTAGCGCTGCATCGCGCCCACGCTCTTGACGCCCAGCCGCACGTCGTTCACCCGGTACTCGACCGTGACCGTCTCCGCGGACACCGGCATGCCGGTGACCTCGGCGAGCTCCTCCTCTTCCTCCTCCTCGAGCGAGACCGTCATCGGCCCCTCCTCGTAGGCCCCCGGGTCCTTCTCCACGCACTCCTCGATCGCCTTCACGATCTCGTCGACGTCCTCCACGTCGATCAGGTCCACGAGCTCCACGATCTGGTCCCGGTACCGCTCAATCGCCTCCTCCGGCAGGTTCTCCAAGTACGGGATGGCCCCCTCCGCCCCGATGATCTCACCGGAGTCCGGGTCGACCCCGTTCTCGTACATCGCCTTGAACGACTGGCCCGTGAGGTGCCCCGTCACCTCCGCGCCGCAGAGCACGCAGAACCGGATGTTCGGGTTGGCGATCACGTTGGCGATGACCTTCTCGATGCCGATGTTCTCCGTCTTGCACGGGCCGGCGATGGCCACCTTGTCCTCCCCGGCCGCCTTCAGGATGTCCTCCTCGATGTGCGAACCGAGCGTGACCACGTGCACGGGCGCCTCCGGGTCCCCGACGACGTAGTCCCCCTCCACGATGGGCCAGCCCTCCGCCGGCTCCTTCTTCTCGGGCACGGACCCTCACCCCCTAGACGCCCATCATGCGGAGCAGGTGCATCTTGTACACCGCGGCGAGCGTGAACGCCACGAGCGCGACCAGGATCACCCCGATCGCGAAGCCGTGGGTGAAGTTGGTGAGGAAGGCGGCCGTGCCGTGCACGCCCTCTCGACCCGGCAGCGTGCCCCACGTGGTCGTGGACGGGTCCAGCGCGCGCATCATGTCGGTGACGTACTCGTCGAGCCGCTCCACCTCCTCGTACAGGGGCATCACGTCCAGCGTCACCACGTCCTCCCGCCACTCCGCGACCGCGCCCGTGACCGCGTCCATCGCGATCTGGGCGTCCTGATCCACGATCGCGATCGCCACGGGACGCTACCCCCTACTCACCCTTCGGGACGACGCCCGTCCAGACGACGTCCGCCGCGTCCCGCTTCGTGTAAACCCAGAACTTCCAGAACGAGATCAGCCACGCGATCCCGCCGGCGATCAGCACGATCGGGTTCGCGGACGCCAGCCCGGCCACGATCGCGCTGATCGACCCGCACTCCGCGGCCAGGGACAGCGTCCGCTCCTGCGTCTCGCTGGGCCCCAGGCACGCGTTGTACGGGTGCAGCAGCGACAGCGCGCACGCCACCCACAGCACGGCGATGATCCCCGTCCGAATCACCCGGGAGTACACGGCCGACCACGTGAAGTCCCCGGCGACGGCCGCCATCAGGCACATGAGGGCCAGCGTGCCCGCCGCCACGATCTCCGTGCTGCACCGCTCCATCACCGGGATCTTCATCTTGATCACGCGCCGGTCCAGCACGCCCAGCAGCGCGCCGATCGCGGCCCCCAGGACCGTGCCGACCGCCGCCGCGATCGGCGCGTACGTGACGTTGGTCATCGCCACGGCCAGTAGCGCGGCCACCGAGCCGCCGCCCAGTCCCATGTACCCGATGGACGGGACGCCCGTACCCAGCCCGTACCCGGCCACGCGGCGCACCGCGTCCGCGCCCCACATGATCACCGGGATCGCCGCGATCGCCGGGATCACCGGGTGCACCCAGGCGAGTGAGATCCCCACGATCCCCGAAGCCACGCCCGCGAGGATCAGCTTCCACGGCGGGATCGCGACGGCCACCTCCACCTCCTCTTCCTCCTCCTCACCGCCGGGGGCCACCGCCGACAGGAGCAGGGTTCGGGCGAGCAAGGGGGACTCCCCCTACACGTACGTGCTCATCACGTAGGCGATGATGGACGCGACGATCCCGAACGCGATCGAGCACGCCGCGGCCCGGGGCACCCGCGTGAACTTGGGGTCGTGGTACCCCTCGATCGTGCCGCCGATGTTGTAGGAGGCCAGCACGGCGTTCGCGTAGAAGAACCCCATGGCCAGGACCCCGGCGAGCGCCGCGCTCATGCCGAGCACCTTGTACAGGGCGAAGTACGTCATCGCGCCGCCCGTCCCGCCGAGCAGGCCCCCGAAGATCCCGCTCACGAAGCTGACCGTGGGGATCCCGTGACCCTCCGTACCCGGGGTCACGTAGGGCTCCTGGTCCCAGCCCGTGAGCGGGTCCCGGTCCACCTTGGCCGAGCACGGCGGGCAGCCGACGCCGTACACGTAGATCAGGTTACCCACGAGCATCGTGATCGCCATCATCACGGCCGCGCCGGCGGCCCCGTTCGCCAGGATGACCGAGAAGGGCTTGTCGCTCATGGCGGCGGCCGTGATGAGTCCCGTCAGTCCGGAGCCCGCGGCGAGCTGGGTCGTACCCGTACCCACGCCCGTCGCCGTGGCCATGGCCGCCGGCGCGCCGCCCACGGGCACGTAGTGCACGCCCACGTTCACGAGGACGCTGCCGTAGGTGATCAGGATCAGCGTCGCCCACAGCTTGCTCACCGCGGTCCAGTTGACGGCGGCCATCGCGAAGGAGACGGCGAGGAGGGGGACGGCCAGGCCGAAGCCGCGCGCGTTCAGCTTGGCACCCTCACCCACGGTCGGGTCCCCCTTACACCGCGTCGCAGATCTCGTCCAGCTCCACGTCCTCGTACGTGCCGTAGTTCTCCCGCGCCCACTTCTCGATCCGGTTGCTCACGATCAGGCAGCCGAGCGTGACCAGGAGCATCGCGATCACCGCGCCCCACTGGCCGAACAGGCCGGCCCACGTGCTGAAGAACACGACCAGACCGAAGCAGAGCCCCGTGAGCGGGCACCCGAACTTCGCGCAGAAGTACACGCTGTCCATGGAGTTCCGGATGCCCGTCTCCGCCTTCCGCGTGATGTTACCGTGCGCGGCCACCGGGACACCGCCGCCGAACGGGTAGTGCTGGTACAGTCGCTCGGCACCGTAGTGCACGTCGCCCGTCGAGGAGCCGATCGCGCCCACCGTCACGCCCCAGAGCGCGGCCAGCAGGGGCAGCGGGAACGGGTGCTTAAGGGCGGACCACTGCAGGTACGCGAGGGAGATGATCGCGAAGGTCGCGATCCCTCCGAACCCCGCGATCGGGCCCAGGTGCGACAGGACCACGTCCAGGTAGATCGGGTGCCCGAACTCCGCCGCGCTGGCGATCCGGCCCAGGTGGGCGGTCGTCGAGAAGGCCATGTGGATGAGCGCGTTCACGCCCACGCCGATCGCGGCCGCGGCGAGGAATGGGAGGCCGAACTTCGTCATCATGACCCAGGTGACCGTGCCGGCCACCGCGCCGTACATCATGTAGGAGACCGGCTCGCCGGAGATGGCCTTGTTGAAGTACCGGTGGAAGTTCATCATCTGGGGCGCCAGCTGGACCTGCGAGTTCGGGTTGGACTGCGAGCCCACGTCGGACTCGGCGTCCTCGAACGCGCCCGCGATGGTGGCCAGCGCGCCCATGGCCGCGGTCAGCCCGATCTCCGTGAGGCCGACCAAAGGGATAATCCCCCTGAACGCAGGTTGAACGGGGGTAAACGGAGGTTACGTTACGCCCCACGAAACAATCCGCGGTTCCGACGTTTAAAAAGGTTGTGTGGGGGTTGGGGGCGTCCCGGCCTACTCGGCCGGGATGATGATGTCCCGCTCGCCGGCTGGCTCGAACTCTCGCAGCGCGCCCTTGGCGAACTCCTTGCGCGGCTCCGTGAAGTCGAAGACCAGGTCCGGGTCGGCGAACGCCACCTTCACCAGCGGGTTGACGCAGAACGCGTCGCCGCGCGCCGCGTGCGCGGCCTGGACGATGCCCGCGTACTCGCCGAGGTGACCCACGTTCATCGCGTAGTTCGGGTAGTTGGGCCCGCGGAGCTCCAGCGGCAGGCCCTCGTCGCTCCGCACGCTCAGCGAGTTGGCCGCGCCGCACTGGTCCTGCAGGTCGTAGCCGTAGAAGCCCAGTCGACCGTGACCCTCCTTGTGCAGGAGCTGCGACAGGTACCAGCCGTTCACGCCGGCCTGCGAGTGACCGGTCGCGAACGCCACGCTGCAGCCGGACGCGGCCGCGACCACGGCGGCTCGCTGGGAGCCGCCGAAGTGCGTCTCCATCGCGGCCGGGTACCGCTCGTACTGCTCGAGGCCGTACAGGGTCACCTCGGTGGCCACGTCCTTGACGACCTCCATGTCCGGGTCGGCCTCGGCCAGGCCGTACTTGTCCTCGACGTAGTCGAGGCCGTAGTACACGTAGTCGTCCAGGATGTTGTCCGTGTACACCGCGGTCGCGTACTGGGTGAAGCCCACGCCGCCGGACATGTAGGAGCCCAGCCAGATCTGGTCGTACAGCATCGCGCCGGCGCCGATGACCTCCAGCGCGACCTTGGCCGGGTCGTCCGGGTACTTCCGCATCGTCTGGACGCAGTCGGCCAGGATGCCGAACGGGACGCCGCCCGGCTCGTTCTCACCGCGGGCGCGCCGGGCGGGCAGCATCTCACCCATGTTGATGACCTCGGCGTGCTTGCTCGCGTAGGCGAAGTCGGACACGGCCGCCTCTCCGGCCGCGATCTTGTACGCGCAGATGAAGGACATCGCGATCTGCATGGCGGCCCAGCGGTACATGGTCGCACCGTCGCAGATGTGGCCGACGATGGTCGGCATCCGCAGGACCTGGTACACGCGGTCTCCGATGGCCTTGATCAGCTGCTCGGCCTGCTCCTCCGGGAAGAGCTTCTCGATGTCGATCAGGAAGCGGTCGTCGATCTCGTCGGCCAGCTCCAGGTCGCCGGTGATGATCTTCGCGTAGCAGTCCCAGGTGAGGCCCGGGTGGATCTCCACCATGTGCTCCTGCACGACCGCGCCGCCGGGCAGCGCGTGGTTCAGGGTCTCCATGTACTCGTTGATCGTCTCGGGCGTGACCTCCTTACCCAGTCGGCGCTCCAGCACGCGGTGGGCCGTGTCCATTCCGACGATGACGGTGCGGCGGATGTCGTCCCACATCTGCTGCATGGCGGCGTTGTTCACGAAGTGCAGGTCGTCACCCTCGACGAACACGTCCGTGCCGGAGACCTGGTACGGCATCAGCTTGCGCTGGCCGAGCGGGACGCCGATGTCCGGGTTGTAGTGCGGGATGCCACGCTCCTCGGCGATCTTGTCCGCCCACTCCTTGAACTCCCTCTTGCGCTCGGACTGCTTCCAGCCGCCGTAGTCGTAGAAGTGGGTGGTGACGTCCTCCGGATCCTCCTCGAACTTCTCCTTCAGGGCCTTCATGAAGAGCTTCTCTTCCTTCTCGGCCATACGGCCACACCCCATCCGGCGGGTCTCATCCGGATTCTTAAGCGTTTCCAAATATTCGGAGGGGTGGAGCGTGTGAGGGGGGTGTGAGGTTACTTGCCCTCGGCCTCATCCGGCCGGTAGCCGGCGAGGGTGCGGAGCTCGTGGATGCGCTGGACGACCTGGATGAGCTCCTCGTCCTCCCGGTACGGGACGCCGTCGATCCGGTAGATGGTCGTGCGCTCCTTCAGCTCGTCCTCGTCCGCGGGCTTGCCCACGGGGATGGGCTCGTCCAGCTCGACGCCCACCTGGTCCTTGACGTACTCAACCTCGCCCGTCTCCTCGTTCAGGCGGTAGCGCCGGAGCGCGTCGAACATCAGGCCGTTCTCGTCGAGTCGCAGGGAGTGACCGTGCACGGTCGCGCCGCGGACGCCGGTCCGGGCCGGGTCGAAGATCTCGGTCTCGAGCAGCTCCTTGGAAATCTTCTCCAGGTCGCGCTCGCGCACCTCGATGATCTGTCGCCCGGACAGGGTGCCCGTGTCCACGCCGCGGTAGCGCCACATGTACATGCGGGCGCGGATGTACGGGTGGATCGGGGCGAAGTAGACGGAGTCGGTGAACTGGATGTACCGGATCCGGTCGCCCGCCTTGGCCCCCTCGGTGGGCTCGACCAGCTCGCGGATCGGGCACTCCGGCTCCTCCATCTCCTCCAGCGGCGGGTGCACGCTCGGGTACTCCTCACCCGGCTCGCGGTGGCCGAGCAGGCGGACGATGTCCTCGTCGGGGATCTCGCGCAGGCGCTTCAGCTCCTGGGTCGGGTCCATGTACTTGCGCCGGTTCTCGGCGATCTTGGTCTCGCCCGGGTAGAACTGGGCCTTCTCGGCCATCTCGTCGCGCACGTTCTCGGCCATCCGGGAGTCCCCCGGTGGGGCGGTCCCCGCCTAATTTTAAAGGGGTTTCGACAAGGGGGGCGGGGTTACGTTGGGGAACGGCGCGTGGTACCGCGGTGTTTAGACCGCCCGGTCGCGGTAATCACGCCCGGGCGCGGCGCAGGGCGCGCCGGACCTTCCCGACGATCTCCTCGATCTTGTAGGCGGGAACGGTCTCGCCGCGAATGACCCCGGTGACGATCTCGTCCACGATCCCTCGGGTCTCGGGCTCGGGCGGGGCGACGAGGCGGGTGCGGCAGCCGACCTTGGCGAAGTCCTCGAAGTCGACGGGCGTCTGGCAGACGATCACGGCGCGGACGTCGCAGTGCTTGAGGATGAGGCGGGCCTTCCAGACGATGTGCTGCTTGACGTTGCCGAGGTGGATGACGGCGACCTCGTGCCGGTTGATGTACTCGGCCTCCCGGGGCTCGATGCCCATGGTGGAGCCCGTCTGGACGGGGGCCTCCTCGGGCACGCCGGAGCCCGCGTTGAGTACGAGGACGCTGGTGTGGATCCCGGCCTCGCGGAGCGCGTAGGTGATCTCGCACACGGGCTTGGTGATGTGCCGGGCGCCGGGGGACATGGCGACGGCGATGACCTCGTTCCGCTCCGCCTCGGCGATGGTGCCCCGCTGGGCGAGGCTGCCGCCCTTGCCCATGCCCATGGCCTCGCGGCAGGCGACCACGTAGGTCTCCCGGCCGACGCGCGTGGTGGTGACCCCCTTACTTCTCGTCCTCTTCCTCCTCGTTCCTCCTCGCCTTTAGGATCGACACCCGGTCCGACAGTCGGGCGCGGGGTTCCACGAGGCCCAGGAGGCGGTCGTCCAGCTCCTTCACGCCCTTCTCCCCGAACTTGAGGTAGTCGGTCACCGTGGGGCGGTGTCGGGTGAAGCGCCCGGTCTGGACCTGGAAGTCGCAGGGGAGGATCTCCCGGCAGATCTCCTCGATCTGCGCGGTGATCTCGTCGAGGCGCTCCTCGTCCTCCACCTCGATGATGATCTGCCCGGTCTGCACCTTCATGGGGACCTCTTCGTCCTGGATCCGGATGGGGCGTCGCTCGGGGTGCTTGACGGGCTCGCCGCGGGCGGGGCCGAAGGGGACGACCTTGGGGAGGCCGGGCCCGTGGAGGACGATGCGGCCGATGCCGTCGACGCGCTCGACGATCGCGTTGAGCAGCCGCTCCACGGTCTTGGCGCTGAGGAGGCGCTCCGGGAAGATCTGGATCTCGGGCTTGGCCCCCTTGGGCACCCGGCGCTCGAGCAGGCGGGGGCGCTCGCGCTCGGGCACGGGGTCGACCCCCTCGTTACGAGTTTCGTAACGATTGGCCGGGGGCGTGCGGGGGCGGGACCCTTAGCGCTTCGCCTCCTCGGCGGCGGCCTCCATGATGTACTTCATCGGCTCGCGGAACTCGTCGATCTCGCCGAACACGTCGCCGATCAGCTTGCTGGTGACCTCCGGGCTGAACATCTGGGTGCCGGCGTCCAGGGCCATCGCCGCGGCCACGGGCGGGATCGCGAAGCCCTTCGAGTGCCGCGTCACGATGTGGTTGCCGTTGAAGATACCCGGGCCGCCGCCCCCGTAGATCGAGTGGCTGAAGAAGCTGAAGCCGACCGCGGTACCCTGGGCGCGGCCGAAGTCGACGCCCGGAAGCCCGGTCTCGTACTCGAGCAGGTCGTTGTAGTACAGGATCGTCGCGCTGACGCCCTGGGCGGCGCGGGCCGCACCCTGGTTGACCATGACCGCGGCGACGAGGCCGGCCGCGGCGTACGCGTTCCAGAGGTCCATGTCGTTGGCCTTGTAGACCTTGAAGCCGGACGGCAGCTCCTCCTTAACCTCGATCACGCCGTCCTCGAGCGCGCGCTCCACGACCTCGCGAACGACGGAGCCGACGGTGCCCTCCTTGCCGTGCTTCTTCACGATCTCGTAGACCATGTTGTCCGCGTTCAGGCCCTGGTACGCGTAGCCCAGCAGGTGCAGGCGCTCGAACGGGCCCAGCGCGTCGCCCATCTCGAACATGGCGGTCTGCTCCAGGGTCGCGGCCAGGCACACGGCCTGCATCGCGTTCTTCCGCGTGGCGGCCACGATGTGGTTGACCATGACGTTCCGCAGCGCGTAGCCCACGCCCTCCTGCTTCATCGAGACGTCCAGCATGGAGGAGACGTTACCGCCGTGGTAGTCGATCGTCTGCGGGTACCGGCCGAAGACGGCCGCCTTGACCATGTTCGCGTCCCACATGTCCACCTCGCACACGTCGATGATCGCGTGCACGACGGCCATGCCGGCCTGCATGGTGCCGGCGTACGGGTCCGCCATCACCTCCACGCGCTCGGTCGGGAGCTGGACCAGGAGTCGCTTACCGTCGTACATGGGCTCGACGTTCGTGTCGTCGTCCTCGTGGACGCGGATCATCTCCTCGACCTTGTCCGCGATCGCCTCGGCGTTGTCCACCACGTCCACGTCCAGCTCGCGGCCCGGGATCTTCATCATCTTGCCGCCGACCGCGGCGTTCCGGAGCGCGTTCTCGATCCCCTCCAGGTCGACCGCCACGGTGCGCTTGATGTCCCGGACGATGCTCTGGATCGCCTCGTTCCGCATCGGGGAGAGCACCTCGATGGGCACGTCCTCGGCGACGCAGTTACCCCGGTCGTCGTACAGGTCGACCGTGTCCTCGAACCTGCGGGCCATGGGGCGGGACCCCCGGGGTTCGGCGGGTCGGCCCGCGTTTAAAGGGTTTCCATATTTACCGGTCGGCGGTTCCGTGTTATCATGTAGGAGGGTAAACCATGTGACGGCCCGGCCGGGCGCCTCGGTCCGAGGAGCCGCCCGGGGTGGTAGGGTGCCCGTACTGGCGGACGTGGGGGGTCGGCCCGGGGTCGACTGCGGCGGGTTCTGCCGGTACTGCTACTTCCGGGGCGTGGACTGGCGGCGCAAGCGGGCGTTCGGGTGCCGGCACTGCCCGCCGGGGACCGTGGGGTGCGAGTACTGCCGGGATCGCGTGTGGGAGGATCACGGGCCCTTCCGGCCCCCGCAGGCGGTGCTGCAGGCGGTGCACATGACGGTGGCCATGCAGGGCCCGCCGGAGGACGGGCTGGTGGAGGTGAGCGGGGGCGGGGACGTGAGCAACTACCCGTGGTTGCCGGAGCTGCTGGGCCTGCTCCGGGACGCGCTGGGGCTGCGGAGGTTCAAGCTGGGTTACACGAGCGGGAAGGGGTTCGAGGATCCGGAGGAGGCGGAGGAGCTGTGCCGGTTGGGCGTGGAGTCGGTCTCGTTCACGCTCTTCGCCGCGGACCCGGGGCTGCGGCGGGAGTGGATGCGGGATCCCTCGCCCGAGGCCTCGCTGCGGGCGTTGGAGGTGTTCGCGGACGAGTGTCGGGAGGTGATGGTGGCGGCCGTGCTGATTCCGGGGGTGAACGACGGGGAGGTCCTGTGGGAGACGTGCGAGTGGTTGGAGGAGCTGGGGATCGACGCGCTCCTGCTGATGCGGCTGGGGACGCGTCGGGAGCACGGGATCATCCTGGGCAACGATCCGGTCCTGGACGTGGAGCCGCACGGGATCGAGGAGTTCCGGCGGATCGTGTCGGAGGTGCACGAGGAGTTCTCCTTCCGGGTGACGGGCACGCCGGTGTGGGACCCGGAGACGGGGGCGCCGTTCGCGCTGCGGTCGCTGGGGGAGGAGTTGGGGGAGTTGCTGCCGGAGGTGGAGGTGCGGTGCTCGCTGATCACGGGTCGGGTGGCGGCGCCGATGCTGGAGGAGGTGTTTCGGTACGTGCGAGGCGGGGAGCGGGTGAGCGTGGTGGCGGTGGAGAAGGACGTCGCGTGCCTGATCACCGAGGAGGATCTGCGGGGGCTGGACGTGAGCGGGCTGGAGCGGACGGTGGTGCTCCCCGGACGGGCGCTGGTTCACGATTCCACGGCGGAGGAACTGTTAAAACGAGACGGTTTCGAGAGGATCGTGCTGCGTGGGCCGGACCGGCTCACGCTGGACGGCGAGGCGAGTTGTGAGGTGACCCGGGAGGAGGTCATCGAGTTCGAGCTGAACGCGTTCGAGGAGCTGATCCGAAGGGTCAACCTGATGGGGGAGTAGCGTTGGATCACGACGCGATAGCCACGCTGATGGAGATGCGCTCGGAGCTGCGGAAGGTGAAGACGCTCTATCAGCGGCTGGCGCGGATCATCCGGGAGGCGCGGATCGCGAACGAGTACGAGTACCTCATCTCGACGGCCGCCGCCCTCCTGGTGCACCGGGAGTACGAGAAGGCTCGGGACATCCTGGCCGGGCTGAGTAACCCGAGGGAGGGGGCGATGCTCACGGTCGCGGCCCTGCGGGAGGCGAGCCTGTTCCGGGAGGTGCTCGGCGAGTACACGATGGAGCCGGTCGAGGCCGCGGTCCACGACTCGGGGACGCTGGAGGGCGCGCTGCGGAGGTTGAACAGGCTCCTGGTGAACGACGGGGAGATCCGGCGGCAGCCGGGCCCGGACATGTCCTTCGTCCGGACCTCCGAGGGCTCGATCTCGAACAGCGTGCTCGGGCGGACGATCGGGTACACGCTCAACTCCGCCCCGCGGGACTACGCCGAGTTCGTGGAGGCCTCGGTGCACGGGTTCGCCTACGCGCGGCTCCTCCCCTCGCACCAGTGGCGGGTGCGGCTCTCCCTGGAGCCCTACGTGACCAACCCGCTGTCCCCACCGTCGCTGATGGAGACGCTGGAGCTGGTGGACGAGCTGCGCGACCCGGAGCTCGTCATGTCCGAGCTGGACGTGTCGGAGAGCACGTTCCTGCGGTACTACAAGACCCTGGTCCGGTACCTCCTCGTCCACCCGGACCCGGAGGTCTGCGAGCCCACGCGGCTCGGCGAGCGGGCGCTGGACGACGAGGAGGTCCTCGCGGAGGTCGTCCTGAAGCGCGGGTTCTGGGCCATCCTCAGCAAGCACCCGCGCGGGGGCTCCGTGGCCGAGAAGCTGGCGAAGCGCAGCGTCGTGAACCGGAAGATGAAGTGGAAGGACGAGGTGGACATCAGCCTGCTCGTGGACGCCGCCTCCGACGCCGAGCGGGCGGAGCGGGAGCTCCCCATCGTCCTCGCCGTCCACGGCGAGAACCTCTCCACCGTGCACCTGGCCGCCCGCACCGGCGTCTCCACCAGCGTCGCCGCCGAGGTCCTCTCCGAGTACTTTGAGGACCAGGACTGGCAGGAAGAGCGGTTCGGAGTATGAGGGCCTGGAGGCTCCTCGTCCGGGGCATCGTGCAGGGCGTGGGCTTCCGCCCCTTCGCGTACCGGCTCTGCACCGAGATGGGGCTGGACGGCTACGTCCGGAACCTCGGCTCCGAGGTCGAGATCGTCGTTCTCGCGGACCGCGAGAAGGTCCGCGAGCTCGTCCGGCGACTCCAGCGCGAGCACCCACCGCTCGCCCGCGTCCGCGAGGTCCGCGTCGAGCCCTGCGACGAGGAGATCGAACCCGGCTCCGGCTTCCGCATCGAACGGAGCGAGGCCCGGGACGAGGTCGAGCTCCAGATCCCACCGGACGCCCCCGTCTGCGAGGACTGCCTCCGGGAGATGTTCGACCCCCGGGACCGGCGGTACCTCTACCCGTTCACCGGCTGCACCAACTGCGGCCCCAGATTCACGATCATCGAGGGCATCCCCTACGACCGCGAAAACACCACCATGGCCGACTTCCCACTGTGCGAGGAGTGCCGCCGCGAGTACGAGGACCCCGAGGACCGGCGGTACCACGCCCAGGTCGCCTGCTGCCCGAGGTGCGGACCGCGCTACCGGCTGCTCGACGCCGAGGGGGAGGTCGTGGAGGACGACGAGCTGACCGCCATCCGCGAGGCCTGCCGGATCATCGAGGAGGGAGGCATCGTCGCGATCAAGGGGATCGGCGGCTTCCACCTGGCGTGCAAGACCACGGAGGACGGGCCGGTACGCCGCCTCCGAGAGCGGCTGAACCGACCCCAGCAGCCCTTCGCCGTCATGTCCGGCTCCCTCGAGGACGTCCGCACCTTCGCCCGCGTGGACGAGGCGGCCGAGGAGCTGCTCACCGGACCCGTCCGCCCCATCGTCGTGCTCCCGAAGCGCGAGCCCTTCCCGCTCTCCGACCTCGTGGCGCCCGGCCTCCACACCGTCGGCGTCATGCTCCCGTACGCGGGCCTGCACCACATCATGTTCCGCCGGTTCCTCGACGAGCCCGCCATCGTCATGACCTCCGCCAACCCGCCCGGTGAGCCCATGGCCATCCGGAACCGGGACGCCCTCCGGCGGCTGAGCGGCGTCGCCGACTACTTCCTCGTCCACGACCGCCGGATCGCGGCCCGCTGCGACGACTCCGTCGTCCGCCCGGTGGGAGGCAGACCCCGCCCCCTCCGACGCTCCCGCGGGTACGTGCCCGAGCCCATCGAGCTCGACTGGGCCCCGAAGGACCTCACCGTCGTCGCCGTCGGGCCCGAGCTGGACGTGACCGCCTGCCTCCTGCACCGCGGCCGGGCGTACCTCAGCCAGCACATCGGCAACACGAGCCGGGCCCCCACCCTCGACTTCCTTCAGCGGGCCGTGGAGCACCTGATGCGGCTCCTGCGACTGGACTGGGAGGACGTGGACGCCGTCGCCTGCGACCTGCACCCCAACTTTCCCACCACCCAGCTCGCCCGGCGCTGGGCCGAGGAGCACGACCTGGAGCTCGTCCGCGTCCAGCACCACCACGCCCACGCCCTCGCCTGCGCCGCCGAGCACGGGCTCAACCCGGCCGAAGAGCCCCTCCTCGCCCTGGTGATGGACGGATACGGGTACGGAGAGGACGGAAACGCCTGGGGAGGGGAGCTCCTCCTCCTGGAGGGCGACGACTACGAGCGACTCGCCCACCTCGAGCCCGTCCCCATGCCCGGCGGCGACGCGGCCACCCACCACCCCCTGCGCATGACCGCCGCGCACCTGCACGCCGCCGGCCGGGACCCGGAGGAGATACGAGACCTCCTCGAGCGACACCTCCGCGAGCGCCCGGACGCTCTCAAGCACGGGGAGCGGGAGCTGGAGGTCCTGCTGTCGCAGCTGGAACGACCCCGGCTGTTCACCACGAGCGCCGGCCGCTTCCTCGACGCGGTCAGCGCCGGCCTGGGCGTCTGCTACAGGCGCACGTACGAGGGCGAGCCCGCCATGAAGCTCGAGGCCGTCGCGGCCCGCGTGAAGGACGCGCCCGAGCCCGAGTTCGAGCTAAAGCACGGCCGCCGGCTCGACGCCTCCGAGACCGTCGCGCGGGCCGCGGAGACCGGGGACCGGGCCTACGCGCTGACCGCCCACCTCGCCCTGGCCCGCGGCTTCGCCCGACTCATCGAGGAACACCGGGAGCGCGAGCCCGTCCTCGCCTCCGGCGGCGTGATGAACAACGAGATCATCACGCTCGAGCTCCGGCGGCGCGTCCCCGGCCTCCGAGAGCACCACGAGGTCCCGGCCGGCGACGGCGGGCTCTCGCTGGGACAGGCCGTCGCCGC
>JAMOPY010000024.1 GCA_027064305.1 Methanobacteriota archaeon | reverse complement strand
CTACTTCGAGACGCTGCACGAGCTGAAGCTCATCGTGGACCTGATCCACGAGCGAGGCCTCTCCGGGATGCTGGAGGCCGTCTCCAACACCGCGGAGTACGGGGGACTTACGAGAGGGAAGCGGATCGTCAACAAAGAGGAAATGAAGAAGGTGCTGGAGGAGATCCAGACCGGCAAGTTCGCCCGGGAGTGGACCATGGAGAACGAGTCGGGGCGGATTGTACTACGGAGATTGAGGGAGGAGATTAAGGACCACGAAATCGAGCGGGTGGGACGGAGGCTAAGGAAGATGATGGGGTTCGAGGACTAGTCATCGGCCCACGCTTCCCAAAAAGGTAAAATAAGCCCAGCGGGCTCGCGAGGACCGGGGGACGGCCCGAATGAGGCGCGTGCTCCTCGCCCTCATGGTGGCCCTGGCGGGCGCCCTGATGGGCGCCGGGGCCGCGGAGGCAAAGGCGTACGGTGCCAAGTACACCATCAAGCCGGTGATTAAGTCGGTCCAAGCGCCCGCCAAGGTCCAGCTCAAGCAGGGTCAGAAGGCGGCCACCGTGAACGTAACCGCGGTCATCTCGTGGACGGGTAACTACCCGTACACGATCAAGCGCACGAGAACCACGGTCACCTTCGCGGTGGACGGTCGGACGGCGCACACGGCCTACATCAACCCACCGTACCGGATCGGTGACACGCGGACGGTGACTGCGACCCTGACCCTGGGCCCGGGCAAGCACACGGTCACGGTGACCGCGCGGTTCCCGAACCTGCCGCAGTACGGCATCCAGGGCGGCACCGCGACGAAGGAGGTGACCATCGAGGTAGTGGCGCCGACCGCCGCGCCGGCGGCCAAGCCGGTGCACCTGGCCGGCGCGGCGATCAAGGACCTGCTGCTGGCGCCGGTGGCGCTCGTGGCCCTGGACGCGCTGAGTGGGTACCAGATCAGCGACATGATCGACAGCGTGGCGGGGCTGGGACTGAAGGACACGATCGTGAGCACGCTGGACAGCCTCGGCGTTAGGGAGTACCTGGAGAAGGACGTCGTCGCCGGTGCGATGCCGGCGGCGGCGCTGCTGACCGACCTGCTGGCCGGCTGGGCGATGGACCACAAGCAGTACGTGAACACGATGACCATGCTGGACGTGGGCACGATGCTGGCGCCGATCGTCACGCTGGCGGCGTACATGGGCGGCGTGGCGACGACGGAGGACGTGATCGTGGACCTGGGTGAGCAGCTAGGCCTGGGCGGCAGCGCGGTGATCACGACCGCGAGCGCCGCCGGTCTGGCGGTGCCGGCGGTCACGACGGTGGTGGGCTACCTGGCGGACAAGGGCGTGGCGCAGGCGGCGCAGATCACGGCGCCGATCGTCAGGGCGCTGGACCAGCTGCTGACGACGCTGGCCTCGCCGATCGTGAAGTACCTGTAAGCCCCTCACGCCCCCTCCCCACCCCATTTCGTTGGGCGAATCGTTAATCATTCCATAACGATTGTGGCACCGAAACGGGGATGAAGAGTCTGGCCTTCTCCGAGCGGGTGGCCGATGAGGAGGGCACGAGCTGCGGACCCCGGAGGTGGAGAGATGCCGGGACTGCTGTGGTGGGTACTGACGGTCGTGTACGCCCCGGACTACGAGAAGTGGATGCGGTGGTGCCCGGTGATCGCGTCTCACCCGCTAACGTGCTACGCCAGGACGGACGTGCACTACCCGCCGCTCGGGTCCCTGCTTCCCACCCTCGTCTGGTACGTGGGGCACGTTCTGCTGGGGTTGGACCCGTGGGATTGGCGGTTCCGGGTTCTGTGGAAGCTGCCCGTGTGGGTCGGGGCGCTGGCCTGCCTCTACTGCGCGCGGCGGGTGGGGGTGGGTGAGTCGGGGCTGCTCGTGATCGCGCTCTCCTCGGTTTACTCGTGCGCGTTCTGGCAGTTGGATCCGATCTCCGTCGCCCTGGCCCTGGCGGCGGTTCGTTGGAGTGGTCGGTGGGTGGGTGGCGCGTTGGCGGCGCTCGCGTTCTGCGTGAAGCCCACGGCCGGGGTGGTGGCCCTTCCGTTCCTGCGTCGGTGGCGGTCGGTGGCGGTCTTCGGGCTCACGGCGTTGGTCATCCTGTCACCGTACCTGGTGGTCGACGGACGGTCGTTCCTGAGGAACGTGGTGCTGTTTCAGGTGGACAGGCCGCCTCAGAACTGCTCCATTTGGACGCTGCTTCCCCCGCCCGATGGGGTGCCGGTGGCGCTGTTGGTCGCGTCGGTGCTCGGGCCCCTGGTCCTTCCGGGGCGGCCCGAGCGTCGCGCGTGCGCGATCGGTGCGGCCCTGTTGGCGTTCTCCAAGGTGGTCAACCCGAATTACTGGTCGGTGAGCTGCGCGGCGGCCTGTCTGGAGTCCGAGCGGTGGGGGGCGCTGCTGCTGTCCTCGGGCCTCCTGTTCCTGATCGCCTCGGGCCTGTACGTCTCCTCGGCGCGTGGGTACTTCAACGCGGAGGATGGTCGGTTTTACCCGGTGCACGAGCTGTTCGTTCCGAGGCCGCCCGAGCCGCCCGTGCGCGTGCCGCTTTGGTTGGCGGAGGGGCTGTTGGACGGGGCGATCGTGTACAGTTTCCTGACGTCGTCGTGGGTGTACGCGCGGTGCGTGTTGGACGGTTGGCCGGGCGGTGATTTCTTACGCTCGCGGGGTGCACGGGTATCGGCCCGGTCCAACCGGCGCGGGTGACGCGGAGGCTCCGGGGATGAGCCCGCGTGGGCTCCGCCGGGCCACAACGCGCGGGGGAGTGGGCCGGCGGGCCGACCGATGATCCCGCGCGCCTACCTCCCCGCTGTACCCTTCAGCCGGAGCGTGGGTCGAGTCGCCGGAGGTCGACCGGGCGGGTCTCCAGCCGTCCGTCCGGTCGGTACACCGTGTGTTTGAGCCAGTTCTCGTCGTCCCGGTTCGGGTAGTCCGTGCGGTAGTGGGCGCCCCGGCTCTCGCGGCGGAAGAGGGCCGATCGGGCCACGGCCAGGCCGACCTGGATCATGTTCACCGTCTCCAGGGCGATTCTCAGGCCGGGTCCGTCGTCGACGCCGCGCTCGTTCACCCGGTCCTGGAGCTCGTTGAGGCGTTGGATGGCCCGCTTGAGTCCCCGCTCGGAGCGTTCCAGCCCCACGTGTCGCCACATGACTTGGCGGAGCTCGCGCCGGAGTTCCAGGGGGTCCTCCTCACCCACGTGCGCCCAGGGGTCCAGCTCGGGGTCGGTTAGTCGGGATGCCGGGGCGCGGGGGCGCTCGCCGCGTCGTCGGAGTTTGAGGGCGAGTTGGGCCGCGTGCAGGCCGGCGCGGCGGCCGAACACCTGGGTGTCGGCCAGGGCGTTGCCGCCCAGCCGGTTGGCCCCGTGGACGCCGCCGGTGACCTCGCCGCAGGCGAAGAGGCGGGGGAGGGGGGTTTCGGCGCGCTCGTTGATGGGGACGCCACCCATGAAGTGGTGGGCGGTGGGGGCGACCTCCATCGGCTCCTTTCGGATGTCGACCCCGTAGCGGAGGAACTGGCGGAGGGTGGTCTCGAGCTTGGTTTCGATGACCTCGTCGGGGAGGTGGGTGACGTCCAGGTACACCCCGCCGTGCTCGGTTCCGCGGCCCTCGCGGATCTCGCGGTAGATGGCCCGGGCCACGACGTCGCGGGTCGCGAGTTCCATGCGGTCGGGGTCGTACCGTTTCATGAAGCGCTCGCCGTCCGCGTTGTACAGGCGGCCGCCCTCGCCGCGGACGGCCTCGGTGACGAGGATGCCTCGGGCGCTCTCGGGGTGCACCATGCCGGTGGGGTGGAACTGGACCATCTCCATGTCGATGAGGGGGCAGCCCGCGTGCAGGGCCATGGCGTACCCGTCTCCGGTCTTGTACGCGGGGTTGGTGGTGATGGGGTAGAGCTGTCCGGCGCCCCCGGTGGCGAGGATGGTGGCGTGGGCGAGGATGGTGAGCTCCTCCTCGCGGTCGAGGTCCACGCACAGGGCGCCGAGCACGCGTCCCTCGTCGTCCGTGATCAGCCGGTAGGCCATTACGTGCTCGAGCGTGCGCACGCGGTCCAGGCGGCGTAGCTCGTCGAGGAGGGCCATGGTGATCTCGTGGCCGGTGCGGTCGCCGGCGTAGCACGTGCGGGGTCGGGATTGGCCGCCGAAGGGGCGCTGGGCGAGGGTGCCGTCCTCGCGTCGGGTGAAGACGGCCCCGTACCGCTCCAGGTCGAGGAGTCGGTCGGGGGCCTCTCGGACGAGGATCTCGACGAGGCGTTGGTCGTTGAGGTAGGCGCCGCCCTCGACGGTGTCCCGGAAGTGCAGGTCAAGGGTGTCGTCGGGGGAGGCGGTGCGGAGGACGGCGTTGTACCCTCCTTCGGCCATGACGGTGCAGCCGCTGCGGCCCAGGGGGCCCTTGGAGACGAGGACGACGTTCAGGTCGTGGTGGGCGGCCTCGATCGCGGCCCGGAGGGCGGCCCCGCCCCCGCCGAGCACCAGGACGTCGCACTCGATCCGTTCCACGGTATCACCCGCTTCGTCTCACTCGAGCCAGGACAGAATCAGCCTGGTGATCCGGTCCGGGAGTCGGTCCCGGTTCTCGGGGGTGACGCGGTAGCGTTTCACGTCGTCGCGGCGCTCGCGGAGGTCGACCACGAGGGGGTGTCGGGAGCGTTCGTGGACGACGAACAGGGCGGGCGTGTCGGCGTCGGCCGCGGTCTCGACGGCCTCGATGAAGCGGTCGGACTTGAGCTCCATGGGGCCGACCTCGTCCACGATGACGAGGTCCGCCTCCTCGACGGCGCGCTCGATGGAGTCGGCCGCGCGCTCGAGGTTTTCGACGTAGACGCCGTACCGGCCCACGCGTGGACCGGGTGCGCCCACCTCCGCGAGCGGGTACTCCTCGCCCTCGGTTAGGTCGACGATCTTGAAGCCGACGCGGCGGCCGCCGCGTCGGATCTCGGGGCAGTAGACGCCGCCGACGGTGTGGCCGCGGTCCTCCAAATCGTTTCGAACCTTGAGACAAATGGTGGTTTTGCCGACGCCGGGGCGTCCGGTGAGGGCGACGTTGTGGGGCAGGGGGCGTGGCCCCCGGTTACCCGAACAGGGCTCCGAGGCCGGCCGCCGCCTCCTCTTCCTCCTCGCCTTCCTCCTCTTCCTCTTCCTCCTCTTCGGCCTCCTCCCCTTCCTCCTCTTCCTCGGTCTCCTCTTCCTCTTCTGCGGCGGCGGGGGCGGCCTTCAGCCGCTCGAGCAGCTCGTCGCTGAGCGCCTCCTCGTCCACCTCGGCGATGGCGCCGGCCAGGGCGAGCATCTCCCCGTGGGCGCGGGCCAGGATGGCGCCCATGACCTCCTCGTCGGGCACGGGCACGCCGGCGTTGATGGCCAGGTTCAGGGCCTCGACGTGGGCCTTGGTGACGAGCAGGTCGGCCGTCTCGGCGGTCGGGATGGCCGCGTTGATCGAGAGGTTGAACGCGTGCTGGGCGGCCTCGCGGATTCGCTCCTCGTACTCCTCGATGTCGATGGCCAGGTCGTCCTTCTCGAAGAGGGTGCCCTCGGCGACGATGGCGACGAGGTCGACGCCGACCTCCATGGGCTCGATCTCCAGCTTCTTGAGGATCTCGGCGGTCTTCTCGTCGATCTCCTCACCCTCCTCGACGATGACGGTCTCCTCGGTGATGACGACCTTACCGTCCTGAATCTGGGCGGGGAGCCCGACCTCCTGCAGCTCGCTGACGATGGGTCCGGGCTCGAAGGGGGTGGGTCCTTCGGGGACGACGATGTCCTTAGGCGCGATGTCGCCGGGCTTGGCGGGGGCGGAGGCCTTGCTCTCCTCCAGGATCCGGTAGAGGCGGAAGGGGTCCTGGTTCGTGAAGATGAACGCGACCGGGCCCTCGATGTAGTCCAGGAGCGGCTCGAGCTCCGGTCGCTCGTCGAGCTTCTCCTCGATGGCGATCCGCATCAGGGTGTTGCGGGACATGCGGATGATGGTGTCGTTCTCTCGGAGCTTGGCGCGGATCTCCTGGAGCTGGGGGGCCGGTAGGCCCTCAAGGTCGACGATACCGACGTTCTCGTACTCGTCCATGAGCCGCTTGAGCTCCTTCACCTCCTCGCGCTTCCACTCCGCGACCTTGGGCTCGTACCCGGCGGGCGGCTCGCCCTTGGACTGCACGGCCATCGTCCTCACGCCCCTACGGGTACACGCGCTCGGACGGGCCCATGGTGGTCTTCACGAAGACGGAGTCGATCTGGGCCCAGCCCTTGTCGAGCTCGGAGACGACCTCGTTGAGGATCGTCATGGCGTTCTCGGCCAGCTGCTCGGGCTCCATGTTGCGGGCGCCGATGACGGTGTGGATGACGGGCTGGTCGCGCATCTTGACGCGGGCCGTGCGGTGGGCGCGCTCGATGATAGCCTTGACGTCGGCGTTGGGCGGGATCGGCTTGGCCATCTTGCCGCGCGGGCCCAGGACGGGTCCGAGCACGCGTCCGACCTCGGGCATGAGGTCGGCCTGGGCGTAGAAGAAGTCGTGCCGGCGGGCCAGCTTCTTGGCCTCGCGCTTGTTCTCGGCGAGCCGCTGCAGGTCCTCCCGCGTGACGACCGTGGCGCCGGCCTCCTCGGCCTGCCGGGCCATCTCGCCCTCGGCGATCACGCAGACCTTCACCGGCTTGCCGCGGCCGTGGGGCAGGACGACCTCCTTGTCGATGCGCTGGGAGGGGTCGGACAGGTCGACACCGGTGACGTTGATGATCATGTCGACGGACTCCAGGAAGCGGCGCGGCGGGGAGTACTCCACAACCTTCTCCAGCGGCTCGATCAGGTCCTCCTTCCTCAGCAACCCGCACCACCCGGCCTACTCCTCCTTCAGCTCCCGCTCGTGCTTCTCGATCAGGTCGTCCCACTTACCCTCGTCGATCTCCTTTTGAACCTCCTTGGGGTCCTTACCCTCCACCGTCACGCCCATGCTGCCGCAGGTACCCAGGATCTCCTTGACCGCGGTTTTCAGGTCGTACGAGAGCAGATCATCGAACTTCATCTTGGCGATCTTGATCGCCTGCTCCATCGATAGGTCGCCCACGGTTTCGTGCCGTGGTTCGTGGGCTCCCTTGTCGATTCCAAGCTCCTTCTTGATGATTGCGGACGTCGGTGGTGATCCTACCTTAACCTCGAACTCCTTCGTTTCCGTGTCTACGATGATCTTAACCGGTACCTCCATTCCCTCGAAATCCTTGGTCTTTCTATTGATCTCCTCCACCACCTCCTGGATGTTGACTCCCAGCGGTCCTAGCGCGGGGCCGAGGGGTGGTCCGGGGTCCGCTTTGCCGCCCTCGATCAGCACCTCAACCTCTTCCTTGGCCATTAGGTTGGTTCCCCCAAGCCGGTGTGATTACTCCTCGTACTCCTCCTCTTCCCGCAGGAGCCGGAGGGAGTCGACTTTTACCGTTACGGGGATGGGCACGGGGGCCTCGAGGAGCTCGACGGTGATCTCTCCCCGGGACTCGTCGACGCTCACGACGCGGGCCTTCTCGCCCTTGAAGGGTCCGGAGAGGATCTCGACGACGTCGCCCTCGCTGATCTCCACGGCCTCGGGCTTCGGCGCGAAGTAGTGGTCGAGCTCCTCGAAGTCGATCGGCTTCTCCACGATCCCGCGCGCGTCGGGTAGGTCGTACACGAGGTCTCGGAGCTCGTCGGTGAGGTCCTCCACCTCGATGATGAAGTACCCGCGGAGGTCGTCCGGGGCGATGATGGCCTTGAGTCCGAGGTCCACGTTGTCCTCCCTGATGCGCTTTCGGGCGCGCATCGCGAGCATCTCGGCGGCGTTCTTCTCTCGACCGGCCTGCACGCGGACGGCGTAGAACTTCGACTCGGTCTCTTCCTCCCGCTCCTCGGACAACGCTCCGTCCCCTCCGGGTCTAGTAGTACAGCTGCAGCAGCTGGACGATGACGCGGATCGTGAAGCCGATTCCCCCGACGATGAGGATGCCCGCGCCCGCGATCTTGGCGGACTCCAGGTACTCGTCGCGGTCGGGCTTGCGGGCGGCCTTCAGGACCATCCGGCACTCGCGGAGGAACTCGAGGAGGTCGCGTAGGGCGCTCACGGGGAGCCACCCCCCGTTACAGGATCTTCTCCAGGTCGTCGATCGTGGTGCCTTCCTCCTCTTCCTCCCGATCGCCTTCCTCCGTTACGCTCGGTGAGGGCTCGCTCTCCCGCTCCTCGCGGCGCTTGGTGGCGGGGACCCGGAGCATGTCCTGGAAGTCCACGTCCTCGATCCCGGTCACGATGATCGTCACGCGGAGGACGTCGTTCAGGTCCTCGTCGATCTGCGCGCCCCAGATGATGGTCGCGTCCTCCGCGAGCTCGGAGGCGACGAGCTCCACCACCTCCTCGGCCTCCTTGAGGGTGAGGTCCTTCCCGCCCACGATGTTGACGAGGGCGCCCGTCGCCCCGCTCACGTCGACTTCGATGAGCGGGTTGTTCAGGGCGTTCTCGACGGCCCTGACCGAGCGGTTGGACTCGGAGTCGTTCTCCGCCTCCCCGATGCCGATGAGCGCGAGCCCGCCGTCCTCCATCACGGCCTTCACGTCCGCGAAGTCCAGGTTCATGAGGCCGGGCTTGGTGATGAGCTCGGTGATGCCCTTGACCGCGTTGATCAGGACCTCGTCCGCGACCTTGAACGCGGCGGCGATGGGGAGGTCGGGCACGATCTCCAGCAGGCGGTCGTTCGGGATCACGATGCACGTATCCACGACCTGCTTGAGTTTTTCCAACCCTTCGAGCGCGTTCTCGATGCGCTTGCGGCCCTCGACGGAGAAGGGGAGAGTGACGACGCCGATGGTGAGGGCGCCGCTCTTGCGGGCGGTCTCGGCGATGACGGGGGCGGCCCCGGTCCCGGTCCCGCCCCCGAGGCCGCAGGTCACGAAGACCATGTCCGCGCCCTCGACCACCTCCTTGATCTTGTCGATGTCCTCCTTGGCGGCCTCCTCACCGATGCGTGGATCCCCGCCCGCGCCGAGCCCGCGGGTGAGCTCGTACCCGATCAGCACCTTCCTGTCCGCCTTGCAGGCGACGAGGTCCTGCGCGTCCGTGTTCACGGCGACGACCTCCGCGCCCTCGATCCCCTCCTCCTTGAGCCGGGTGGCCGTGTTGTTCCCGGCGCCCCCCACCCCGATCACCAGGATCCGGGCGCGGGCCTCCTCCAGCACCTCGATCAGCTCTTGATCCTCCTCGGGTTGATCGCGGGCGGTGGAGGGGTGAGCGTCTCCCCCCTTGGACTCCTCCATGCGCTCCAGCGCCGAGCGGACGATCTGTTCCAAGGAGGGGTCACCACCCGGCCGCCCTTCTGAGGGCGGGGATCTCGAACTCCCCGGCGGCAACCGGCACCTCCAGCTCGAACGACTCCAGCACCTCCGGGTGGATCTCGCCGAAGAAGCCCAGCTTCAGTCCGCTCGCGAGAACCTCGGCGCATCTCCCATTAATAAATGATGGGTGATCGGCCTCCCGCACCTCCCACCCGTCGATGTCGAGCTCGCGCAGCAGGGCCTCGACCACCGACTTGACCTCGGAGAAGCCCGCGCCCGGGCCGGCCAGCGCCAGGCCCAGGTGCCAGCGGTCGCGCGCCCCGGTCTCCGCCCCCTCGTCCCGCTCGGCCACCTCGCCCACCTCGAACACGCGCTGCGGGTAGGGGCGGTGCCGGTTATCCGAGAGGAAACGCAACAGCGAGGGCAGGATCCAGGTGCGTACGATCGTGTACTCCTTCTGAATCGGGTTGGCGATCCGCACCGCCCGCCCGTCGGGTTCGAGCCGCATCCTGCGATAGTTCACCTCCGGGCTGGTCAGGGTCAGCGAGTTGACCTCCACGAACTTGAGCCGGGCGAGCGCGTCCCGGACCACGTTGATGAACTCGCGCTCCCGGTCGGGTCGGGACTCGGTGTACACCCGCGGGGGCCGGGGCTCGAACCGCGCGTAGTTGTACATGATGCCCGCGTCCTCGATCAGGTCCCACTCGTGCAGGATGTTGGTCCTCCAGGGCCCCACGAAGGCGCGGACCACGTCCTCGTCGTACAGGACCGGGGGCAGCTCTCGCCAGTCGGACTCCACGTGGAGGTGGTCCGGCAGCGGGAACTCCCGCAGCTCCCGCTCCCCCTCGGGGACGAACACCGCCTCGTGGCGGGCGCGGGCGAGGAGCTCCTCCAGCTCGCGGCCGGAGAGGTCGATCCCCAGCAGCCTCCGCGCCTCCCGCACCGGCACGTCCCACACGTCAAGTTCCATCGTCGGGGTGACGCGCTCGTACGCGCCGACGATCTCCACCCGCTCGATCCGGGCGCCGCGCTCGGCCAGGTTGCACGCGATCACGTGGAGGGCGTCCAGGACGGGGCGCCATCCGGTGCCGGTCACGTCGATCAGCAGGTCGGTCGTGTCCTCCGTGACCCGGGTGCGTTCGGCGTTGATGATCGGGGGCATGGAGATCGGTCCCTCCTCGTCCGCCAGGATCGGGACCCGCTCGCCCACGAGGTGCCCGTACTCCCGGCCTTTCTCGTGCCGCTTGAGCACCTCGCGCGGGGTCATCTCCTCGCCCGGGTGATCCAGCGGTTCGAAGGCCCAGCCCTCGTCGTCCGGGTCCACCGCCAGGTACCGGAGGGGCGGCTCGACGGCGTCCAGGTCGTGGATGCCGATCGCCGCCTTGCGCCGGTCTCGACCGATGACCCAGTGTAGGTGCTCCTGGAACTCCATCAGGTGCTCCAGGTCCCACTCGTCCAGCTCGACCCCGCGGACGACGGCGAGGGCGAGGCAGGGTCGCTCGTCCAGCACGCTCTCCTCCACGCGGGCGCGGATCCCGGCGTCGCCGACGGGGTAGTCCGGGAGGCCCGTCTCCAGCCCCATAAACCCTTTGAGCGCCCGGGCGACGCCCTCGACGCTGTACAGGTCCGGGCGGTTCGGGAAGAACTCCGTCTCGATCACGCCCTCCCGCTCGTCGATGCGCTCCACGTCGCTGCCCAGCATCGGGATCAGCTCGTGCGCTAGTTCATCGAAGCTCACGTCCTCACCCAGCAGCTCGACGAGCTTGTCGTGACGGATCGTGACCACCGGCACGGTGTCCACCCCCGCGGGGGATGAGGACCTACGGCGGTGGCCGACGGGTGAGGAGGGCCTTAACCGCCGACCCCGTGGCGCACCTCAGTAAAGCCAGGGCTCCCCATCCGCGTCGGAGTTCCGGCTGATCATCATCGGCGGGGGAGCCGAGGTTGCGCGTGTACCTGGACGGTCGGGAGCTGGGGCTGAGGTTCTCGGCCTGTCACGTGATCCCCGGGCACGGCAAGTGCGGGCGGCTGCACGGGCACACGTACCACGTGTCCGTCGAGCTCCGAGGGAGCCGGACGAAGCCCCACGGCTTCGTTTACGACTTCGACAGGCTGAAGGGCCTCGTCAGGGAGCTGATAAAGCCATTGGATCACCGGGTGCTGGTACCCACGGAGTCGGAGCGGTTCCGGGTCCGACGGAGGGGCGACGAGGTGGAGGTGAGGCTGCCGGACGGCAAGCGGTACGTGTTCCCCCGGGAGGATGTCGCGTTCGTCCCCGCGGAGTCCCTCTCGGCCGAGGATCTGGCCCGGTACCTCGCACGGGAGCTGCGGAAGCGGTTGGAGGGTGAGGAGAACCTCCGGGAGCTGCGGGTGAGGGTGGACGAGGGATGGGGGCAGGGGGCCGAGGCCCGGGTCCGCCTCGACTGAACGTGTACGAGATCTTCGCCTCGGTCCAGGGAGAGGGGCCGCTGGTTGGGGAGCCGCAGGCCTTCATCCGGTTCTCCGGGTGCAACCTGCGCTGCCGCTACTGCGACGAGCCGGCCGCGAGGAGCGCGCGCACCGAGGCCCCGGTCCTCGGACCGGACGGTGAGCGGTTGGACTCGATAGCCAGCCCGGCCCGGCCCGAGCGGCTCGTCGAGAGCGTGGTCAGCCTGGAGGAGAGCGTGGGCGCGTTCCGCACCGTGTCGCTCACGGGCGGCGAGCCCCTGGTGCAGCCGCTGCGCGGTTTGAGGCGGCTGGCGTCGGGGCTGCGCGAGCGAGGGTTCCGGGTGCTCCTGGAGACGAACGCGTCCCTGCCGGACCGCGCCGGGGAGCTGCCGGTGGACGTCGTCTCGGCGGACGTGAAACTCCCCTCCCACGGTCCACGGATGGAGGGATTTCCGGATCGATGCCTGGAGTTCCTGGGGCGCGTCAAGGAGCGCTGTGAGCTGGTCTACGTCAAGGTGGTGCTGTACTCCGAGGAGTGCTACGAGCGGGCCCCGGAGGTCCTCCGGAGGCTGAACGAGGTGGAGCCGGACACCGTCGTCCTGCAGCCGGCCACGGACGGTGAGAAGGAGCCCAGGCTGGGGGAGCTGTGGAGGCTGGCGAGGAGGGTGAGGTCGGAGGTCCGGATACTCCCGCAGGTGCACAAGCTGGCGGGGTTCATTCGGAAGTAAGGCGGGCCGAGGCGAGCAGCAGGGCGAGCAGTAGTCCCAGCAGGACCATCGGGAGAATCACCGGAACCCCGTGGCCGTGGTGCACGACCACCACCGGGTGGGAGGAGTGCGTCCAGTGGTGGCCCCATGAGAGCAGCGGATGGTGATAGTAATGGTGCACGACGACCTTCTTGTGGTAACCCGGGTGGTAACGATGGTACACGACCACCTTCTTGCGGTAAACCCAGCCCATGAGCTCGGCCCTCCTTACCGTTCGGTGTCGCGTTTAGGCTTGAACGTGCCCTTAAGTAGCCTGTAAGTGATGACCGCCAACGGGACGCTCAGGATGGTGAGGGATGGGTCCACTGGGGTTACCACCAGGTAAACGTGGCCCGGGATTATCGGGATGTCAAACCCCCAGAAGAGGCCCACCGACCCCGCCCCCCGCTCACCGGTTGTTGGGGGCCGGCCGACAGCCCATCACTTTAAGGCATTTTTGGGCCACTTCGTGCCCGCGCTCGCAGCACTTGTCGGGCGGGTCGCCGCGGAGTAACCCGTCGATGAAGCCGGCGGCGAAGGCGTCGCCGGCCCCGGTTGGATCGGTGATCTCTTCCTCGGGGACGCGCTCGGGCGGTACCTCGAGGGTCTCGGTTCCGTACCGTACGAGGGTGGGGTTGGGGCCCCGGGTCACGACCACGGTGTCGGTGAGCCGGGAGAGCAGGTTGAGGGTGTCCCGGACGCTGCCGGTGAGCTGCTTGGCCTCGGTCTCGTTCAGGAACACGACGTCGGCGGCGCGGAGGTAGGGCTCGAGGTAGCTGTAGCCGCGGAGGACCATGGTGGCGGGGGTGAAGGTGACGGTGAGCTCGCGGCTGGCGCGGCGCATGACGGTCTTCAGGGTTTTCAGGGAGGTCTCGGTGCGGAGGCCGATGAAGGAGCCGGCGTGGAGGAGCTCGGCCTCGAGGATGTAGTCCAGGTCCACGTCCTCGGGTCGTAGCTCGTCGTTGACGCCGGGGTCCACGAGGATGCGGCGGTCGTTTCCGGCGATGAGGCAGTAGGCGACGCCGGTGCGGCCCTCGTCTCGGACGATGCGGGAGGTGTCGACGCCGTACCGCTCGAGCTCTTTGAGGGCGAGGTCGGCGAGTTCGTCGGTGCCGACCTTGCCGACGAAGCCGGTGCGGTGGCCGAGGTGGGCGAGCCAGCAGATGGTGTTGGCGGCGGAGCCGCCGCCGCGGCGCTCGCGGCGCTCGACGGGGACGGAGTCGTCCTCGCCGGGCATGCGGGGGAGGTGGAGGAGCTCGTCCACGTTGAGGGCGCCGATCCCGACGATCTCGACGCTCATTCGTGCAGGCACTCCCGCAGCGGGATTCGATAGTCGCCGAGCTTGCCTCCGAAGTTCCCGGCGGTGACCTTGACGACCCCGTCGACCTCGGTCGCCGCCTCGATGGCGGTGCGGATGGCTCGTTTGACCGCGTCGAGGGAGACGCCGTTGATCACGATCTCGGGGATGGCCTCCACGCCCTCGGGGACCTTGGAGTCCAGGATCCGGTCGCGGAGGGTGGGGCAGTAGGGGTGGTTGGTGGTGGGTCCGATGTCGGGGTAGAGGGTCTCGGGCTTGGAGCCGGCGGCGCAGACGTTGAAGGGGGTGATGACGCCCTCTACGTCCCGGAGCGCGTCGACCGCGCGGTACCCGGCCTCGAGGGCGGCCTCGGTGTCCTCGCAGAGGAGCCAGACGAGGCCGCCGGCGACCCCCTCGCCGTAGCCCAGGCGCCGTTCGATCTGGAACTCTCCCATCATGATGGGGATGTTGACGACCTCGCGGCCGAACCGGACGTCGGTGTACTCGTACCCGTCGCCGCAGCGGCCGATGGGTCGCTCGGTGTCGATGTGCCCCCGTGGGTTCTCGCAGGCGTCGAAGACGCGGGTGGTGGGGCGGACGAGGACGCCCTGTCGGATCCGCTTGCCCAGCTCCCGCTCGAGCCGTTCGACGGCCTTCTTCCCGTGCTCGACCCACACCTGGGCGATGAATCCGGGCCGCCCGTCCGGGGTCTCGTCCGGGTCGAGCCAGCGCTCGATGCCGGCCTCGGACTCGCCGAACACGGTGGCGGGGAGGGCGGCGACGTTCTCGGCGGCCTCCCGCAGCGGGCGCTCGTCGGCGGCGGTCACGATGAACCGGGCGTAGAGGCCCTTGAACGCCTCGCAGTACGTGTCCTCGACCGGCACGCCGTTCACCTCGAGCCCGGCCACGCTCTCCCTCCCCCGGTTTCGGGAGGGTGGGGGCGGGGTCCGCTCCCGGCTCCCGTGATCGTCATCCCTCAGCGGTCCGTCCCGCCAGGCCTCTTCACGAGCAGCACGCGGTCCACGATCTCCTGGACCCGGTCCCGGGGGAGTCCGAGGGAGCGGATCCGCAGCCGGGCCTCCCCGGGCTCCAGGTGCTCGAGGGTCAGGCTCAGGTGCCTCGCGCCGGCCTTTTTTAATTCCCGCTCCAGCCGGTCGATCCGGCGCCGGATCTCGGTCGCGGGGCCCGGGACGCGGACGCGCAGGTCCACCTCGTGCTCACCCTTTAGGAGCTCGACCGTCTTCTGGATGAGGAGGGCGTTGGGGATGAGGTACTCGCGGCCCCGGTGGCGGAGCACGGTGCAGCGGATGCGGATGTCCACGACCTCTCCCTGGTACTCGCCCACCCGGATGCGGTCGCCCACCTCGAAGGGGCGCTCCACGGCCAGGTAGAGGCCGGCGAGGAGGTTGGCGATCAGGGTCCGTGCGGCGAGGGCGGCGCCGGCCCCGGCCAGCCCGAGGCCGGTGAGGAGGCCCAGGAGGCTGACCCCGAGGGCGCCCAGCACGACCGTCAGCGCGAGCGCGTAGGTGCCGTACAGGAGTGTTTTCTCGACCCACCAGGCTATGTCGGGGAGCCCCTCCCGCTCCAGCCGGTCTCGGGCGGCGCGGGCGACGCGGGAGGCGATCTTGATCAGGATCAACGCTATAACGACGGAGGCGGCGAGCCTCAGGGGTTCCACGTGCAGGTGCGGGATCTCCACGTCCCCGCGCCCCCGGGGTGTGGGAGTTGACGGTGTACCGGACGGAGCTGACGGTAAGGACGGAGCGGCGCGTGCAGCTCGTGGACATCACGGACGACGTGCGGGAGGCGGTGTCGGAGAGCGGGGTGGAGGAGGGGATCGTGCACGTGTTCTCCCGGCACACGACGGCGGCGGTGATCGTGAACGAGCCGGAGTCCGGGCTGCTGCGGGACGTGGTTAACAAGCTTGAGGATCTGGTGCCGGAAGGGGCGGGGTACGAGCACGATAAGGTGGACAACAACGCGGACTCGCACCTGCGGGCCATCCTGCTGGGTCCCTCCGTCACCCTGCCCGTCGCGGGCGGGGAGCCCGTGCTGGGCACCTGGCAGTCGATCCTGTTCGTGGAGCTGGACGGGCCCAGGACGAGGCGGGTGCTGGTCACGGTCGTAGGGGACGGTTGACGTTGCGGCGGCAGCTCCCGATCGAGCCGGTGTCCACCGAGGAGGTGGAGGAGGAGTACAACCTCGTCACGCTGCTGGCGTGCTCGGAGTGCGACTACTTCCGGTTCAAGGAGCACGAGGGTGAGGTGGTGTACGAGCGTCGGGGCAGGTGCCCGGAGTGCGGGTCCGATCTGATCGTGGAAGGGGTGTTCCGGACCGAGGCGGACCCGGGGGCGTTCCCCGACTACGAGGAGGTTAAGCGGGTGCTGAGGGCGCTGGAGGAGGCCGGGTACGAGGCGGAGGATCACCGCGTGCTCGAGGACGGGTCGATCGAGCTCCGGTACGAGCGGCGTGGGGATCCGCGGGAGCTGGCCCGGAGGCTGGGAGAGCTGGGGTTCGCGGCGGAGCCGGGCGAGGAGGCGGGATCGCTGCGGGTCTTCAAGCACGTCGTGCCGAAGGAGGAGCCCGGCTACCTGATCCCGCTCCTATTGTCGGTCCCGATCTTCGCCTGGGCGGGCGGCTGGTACGCGTTCCGCAGCGCCTGGTACGGGCTCGAGTTCGCGGTCGCGTTCTCCGCGATCTTCTTCGCGAAGGAGCTCGCGAAGTTCTGGGCGGCGGGCCGGGAGGGGCTCGACCCGCGCCTGCCGCTGGCGCTGCCGGTCCCGCACTTCCCGGGCGGGTACTCCGGCGTCGTGCGGTCGAACGTGCGGCCGATGCTGGCGAGGTCCCTGTGCCGAGTCGGCGCCGCCGGGCTCTCGGTGGGGTTCCTGGTGTCCAGCGCGGTCTTCGCGCTCGGGGCCCTGCACCGGCACGTGCCGGTGAAGTTCAAGGTGCTGCACAGCACGTGGTCGCTCCTGCTGGCCTCGGGGCTGGGGCTGAAGGCGAACCCGCTCACGCTGGCCGGGTGGGCGGGGCTGGCCGTCACCTGGCTGTCCGCACTCCCCGTGTACCCGCTGGAGGGCGGGTACATCATGCGGTACTACCTGGGTAACACGGGCGCGGTTCGGTGGCTCTCGGCGCTCTCGCTCCTGGTCCAGGCGTTCCTCCGGTGGTACCACGTCGCGATCGTCGCCCTGCTGGTGCTCCTCAAAATCACCTCCCGGATCCCCAAGGATCGCTCGTTCCTGGACGACGACGAGCGCAAGGACTGGGGTCCGATGCTGCTGCTGACGTTCATCCTGGCGTGCCTGGCCGCCCCGGCCCCGCTGGGCCTGTGGCCCTGGGACCGGATCGTCAGCCTGCCGAAGGAGTACGCGTGGTTGTTCCTGCGGTGACGGGGGGAGTCGGGGCTGAGGGCCGTTCCGGAGTGCGTTCCCTGCGTGCTGGAGATCGCGGTGAACACGATCAACCGGGCGGTGCCCCGGGAGGATCGGAAACGGGCGATCGCGGCGGCCGCCAGGCGGGTGCTGGAGCTCTACGAGCGCGAGCCCACCCCGCAGCCGCCCCGGCTGGGCACGGAGGCGCAGCGCGCCGTGATGAGGTACGCCGAGGAGGAGGATCCGTACCGGGAGGAGAAGGAGCGGGCCAACCGGGTGGCCCTGGGGCTAGCGCGGGAGCTGAGGGGAGAGCTGGAGGGACTGAGCGTCGAGGAGCGGTTGCGGAGGGCGGCCGCGGCGGCGATCGTGGGCAACGTGATCGACTTCGCGGTGGCGGGACACGAGTTCGACGTGGAGGAGCTGCGGGAGGAGGTGAGGCGGGTCAGGTTCGCCGTGTACGACCTGGACCCGGACGAGCTGCGCGGGAAGAGGATCGTGTACCTGTGCGACAACGCCGGCGAGATCGCGCTCGACCGACTCCTGATCGAGGTGCTCACGGGAGACCTGGACGCGGAGGTCGTGGCGGTGGTGCGGGGCGCGCCGATCGTGAACGACGCGACCCGGGAGGACGCGCGGGCGGTCGGTCTCACGGACGTGTGCCGGGTGATCGACACCGGGTCCGAGATGCTGGGGCTGCTGGTGACGGAGGCGAGCGGGGAGCTGCTCGAGGCGCTGGAGTGGGCGGACGTGGTCGTCTCCAAGGGGCAGGGGAACTTCGAGTCGATCCCGGAGGAGCCCTTCCCCGACGTCCCGGTCTACTTCCTGCTCCGGGCGAAGTGCCGGGCGGTGGCGCGGGAGCTGGGCGTGAGCGTGGGGGATAACGTCGCCCTCGAGTGGCGGCCGGGCGAGGAGAACGTGAGGAGGTGGAGGAGGCTGCGCGAGGGTCGGTAAGTCGACCCCTCCTCACCGCCGGCGGCTCGGCAGGGTTCCTCGCTCCCCATCACCCCGGGGTTCCGGTCGGCCCGGGCTCAACTCGGTTGCGGGCGTTCGGGCGGGGTCCACACCTTCAGGTCGATGCACTCGATGACGACCCGGTCGCCGACCGCCTCCACCACCACGCCGGAGTGCACCTTCTGCATCATGCAGTGCTCTGGGAGGAAGCGGACGGTTTCCCCAACGTCCGGCACCCGACCCTCCTTGACCACGCCCTCGAACCCGACCACCAGGCACAGTCCGACGTCCCGGAACTCGAAGTCCTCCTCACCGAGCCGGTGCCGGGGCCCCACCACGTGCACCGTGACGAGCCCCTTCTCCGCGCGCAGCACCCGGGCGAAGTGGGTGATCGGGCACCCCCAGGGCCGGTAGCGGATCACCTCGCCCTCCCTCACGTCCGCGTTCGGGTCGAACGGATGGAGGGTCTCCCGACAGGCCGGCTCATCGGGAAGTGGACCCAGGATCAGGTCGGCCTCGTAGCCGTCGAGGACGCCTCGAATCCCCTCCTTTTCCTCCTCTTCCTTGAGCTCACCGAGCAGCTCCAGGATCCGGCGACGCTGTCCCGCGAACCGCTCGGTCCGTAGGTAAGGGCAGTCGTTGACGTCAGCCTCGCCGCGGACCAGTGCGCGGGCGAAGTCGTCGCAGCGGTCGTACCCGCAGGCGCCACAGTGGAAGCCGGGTAGAAGGTCGGCGATGCGCTTCACCGCGGTCAACGGTCACTCGCCCCGGTACTCCGTGAACCCGTCGATTCGCCGGAGGACGCCCCGGTGTCGCTCGGCCGCCACGCGCGTCTCGCCCGCGCACAGGGTGCAGACGGCGAGCGGGGCCTTCTCGCGCAGCCGGACCTCGTTGAGGTCGTCCGGGACCTCGGGAGCCTCCTCCTGGATGAGCCGGGCCAGCAGCTCGCAGCCCGCGCCGGTGAGCCCGTTCGTCTCGATCACGCGCGCGTCCGGGTTGACCTCGGCCACCCGGCGCATGAACACCTCCCGCTCCGCCTGTGAGACGAGGTCGCCCTTGTTCACGCACACGACGTCCGCGGTCTGCAGGAACGGCCCCACCTTCGCGGGCGAGTTGGGGCCCAGCGTCACGTCCGCCACGCAGACGCCCAGGCACGCGTCCACGTACGGGGCGCACCGCAGGCACAGGCCGGCCGTCTCCACGAGGAGCAGGTCCGCCCCCTCGTCCTCCGCCCACCGCAGCATGTGCTCGAGGTTGTAGGCCGCGAAGTGGTCGGGGCACATGTCCCGGGCCAGCGCCCGGATCGCCGGGATGCCGAGCCGCTCCCGATACACGCGGTGGTCGTCCGTGTCCAGGCAGTCCACCTTGACGACCGCCGGCCGGTGCTCTCCCTCCAGGTACCTCAGCGCGTGCAGGATGACCGCGGTCTTGCCGGCGCCCGGCGTGCCGGACACGATCACGAGCTTCACGCTCGAACCCCCGAGGGCGGTTTCACGTCGTCCAGCCGCTCGCCGCGGCGGACCCGGTCCCGCAGCTCCAGCCACCACTCGTCCACGAGGTCCAGCACGTCCGCCACCTCGCGCTCCCGCTCCGACGTCTCCACCAGCTCCGTCATGGCGCCGTTCCTCATGACGATCCGGAGGCGCGAGCGGAGCGCCACGGCCGGGTCGTGCGTGACCAGGAGCACGATGCGGTCGTGCCGAGTCAGCTCCTCCAGCGCCTCCCGCTTCCTGATCCCGGCGTTCTCGATCTCGTCGATCAGCACCACCGGCGAGTCGCTGATCAGGAGCACGTCGGCGATCATCAGGGAGCGGGACTGGCCGCCGCTCAGCTCCGTCATGTGCATGTCCGGGTGGATGGGCTCGCCCGTGAACCGGTTGGCCAGCTCGATCACCTCCTCCGGATCCACGTCCGCGCCCCGGCTCTCCGCGTGCAGCTCGACGAACTCGCGGACCGAGCAGTCCGCCAGGAAGCCCATCGTCTGCGTCACGTGGGCCACCAGTCGGCGCTCCGGGTCGAACCGGAGGGACTCCGGGGGACGCTCGCCGTTGATCAGCACCCGGCGCCCCGTGACCGTGTCGCCCTGGGCCAGGAGCTCCACGTCCCGGAGCAGGGCCGACTTGCCCGAGCCCGTCGGCCCGACGATGGCGACAACGTCCCCCGGACGCAGCGTCAGCCGCCTCACGGGCTCGGGCCGCCCGTCCTTGTCCGTGCCGCCCAGGACCGTCAGCTCCCTCACCCGCACTCGGGTCGACCCCGGGAGGGGCGCGCCCCGGCCCCCTAACAAGCGTTTCCCGAAAGTTGACACGAGCGCCGGCACGGCCGCGCACGCCCGCCCGGATGGTTCACACCGGATCACACCCGGGCGGCGCGGGAAGGCTTATCGGGCGTTCGAGCCCCACCGGCCGCGGGGATCCCGT
>JAMOPY010000023.1 GCA_027064305.1 Methanobacteriota archaeon | reverse complement strand
CCCGAAAGTTGACACGAGCGCCGGCACGGCCGCGCACGCCCGCCCGGATGGTTCACACCGGATCACACCCGGGCGGCGCGGGAAGGCTTATCGGGCGTTCGAGCCCCACCGGCCGCGGGGATCCCGTTGGGCTGGGTGACGTCGCGGGAGATGCGGAGGATCGAGCTGAACTCGCGCTGGCTGGGCTTCGAGGAGGAGTACATGATGGAGAACGCCGGCGCGGGCGTGGCCCGGGTTATCCTCGAGGAGTACTCGCCGGACGAGGCCCTCGTGGTCTGCGGCACGGGTGGGAACGGCGGCGACGGGTTCGTGGCCGCGCGGCACCTGGACGCGGAGGGCGTTGAGGTGGACGTCCTGCTGGTGGGCCGCCGGGAGGCGATCCGGAACCCGGCGGCGCGGCGGAACCTGGAGCGGCTGGAGTCGGCCGGGCTCGCGGTGAGGGAGGTGCGGGACTCAGGGGAGCTGGAGGGGATGGATTTCGAGCGGGAGGTGATCGTGGACGCGATCCTGGGGTTCGGGATCCGGGGTCGGCTTCGGGAGCCCGTGAGGACGGCGGTCCTGCGGATCAACGAGGCCTCCCGGGCGGGGAGTCGCGTCGTCGCGGTGGACGTGCCCACCGGGATGGACCCGGACACGGGCGAGGTCCCGGACGTGGCGGTGGAGGCCGACGTGATCGTGTCGATCCATCGGCACAAGCGCGGGGTCAAGGAGGCTCGGGACGCGTTCCTCCGTCGGGTGAGCGCCGGGATCCCGGGGCTGGCGGAGCGGATCTGCGGGCCCGGGGACCTGATCGTCTCCGGCGTTCGGGAGCGGGATCCTTGGGCGCACAAGGGTAGGCACGGTAGGATCCTGATCGTCGCGGGATCGGATCGGTACGTGGGGGCGCCGAGGCTGGCGGCCCGGGGGGCGTTGAGGGCCGGGGCCGATCTGGTTTTCCTCCTCACGTCGGGCGGGGTGCCCCGGGACGATCCCAACCTCATCTACCTGGACGCCGGTCGCGTGCCGGGTCCGGAGGACTTGGAGGGGGCGCCGTTGGGGGACGTCGACGCGGTGGTGGTGGGCCCGGGCTTGGGCCCGGAGGCGGACGCGAGGGGGCTGCTGGAGCGGCTGTCCGAGGAGGTGGATGGGACGATCGTGGTCGACGCGGACGGTCTGCGCGGTGTGGATGGGGAGGTCGTTGACGAGCGGTTCGTGCTGACGCCGCACGCGGGGGAGTTCCGCCGGGTGTTCGGGGAGGATCCGGGCGAGGGGGTCGAGGAGCGGGAGGACGTCGTCGGTCGGGTGGCGGAGGAGTGGGGGTGCACGGTGCTGCTGAAGGGGGCCGTGGACGTGATCGGGTCGCCGGAGGGGGAGGTGAGGATCAACGTGACGGGGACGCCGGGGATGACGGTGGGTGGCACGGGGGACGTGCTGGCGGGCGTGATCGGGGCGCTGGCCGCGGTGTGCGAGGACGCGTTCGAGGCGGCCTGCGTCGGGGCCTTCGTGGTCGGCGCGGCCGGGCAGTTGGCGGAGGGGGAGCGGGCCCAGGGGTTAACGGCGACGGACGTGGCGGAGCGGGTGCCCGAGGTGTTCCGGGACCCGTGGTCGGTGGAACCGGAGGGGGTATCCCTACTCCGTGGGTAGCAGCTCGACGGGGTCGCCGGGGTTTAGGCCGAGCCTTTCGGCCGCGCTTCCCTCGACCACCGCGAGCTCCAGGTGACCGGAGGAGGATCTCAGCACGACGAGGTCGCCGGGCTCGGCCTCCCCGTAGGTCTTGACGCGTCGGGCCCGGTGCTCCCCGGTCTCGGTCCGGACGAGGAGCTCCTCGGGCGGGTCCGCGCGCTCCCACTCCAGGTTCGTGATCACGTTCCCGAAGTCGTCCACGTACCAGACGTGCGCCCTGATCGCGTCCTCCCGCACCTCGGGCTCCGGGATGGGGGGACCCTCCAGCTCCCCGGGGCTCAGGGGGTCGCAGAACTCCTCCGGGTCCTCGCCTACGGCCGCGCGGACGGCCGCGGGCGCGAACACGTCGCGCCCGTGGAAGGTGGCGGACACCTCCCAGTCGCTCACCTCGTCCTCCCGGATCCGGTAGGCCCGCTCGATCCCGCCCAGCTCCTCGGCCAGTGGTAGGAGCAGCCCGTTGTCGGGGCCGATGAGCACGTCCCCGCGGGCGGTCTCGAGCAGGAGGGCCCTTCGCTCGGTCCCCACGCCCGGGTCCACCACCCCGACGTGCACGGTCCCTTTGGGGAACCAGGGGCAGGCGACGGCCATCACGTAGGAGCCCGAGGTCACGTCCTGGGGTGGGACGCCGTGGGTGACGTCGACGACCTCGATCCCCGGCGGGGCGAGTCGCAGGATCACCGCCTTCATCTGCGCCGGGTAGGGTGAGGACCAGCCGAAGTCGGTCGTCAGGGTGATGATCCGCACGGGGGTGGCCCCCCGTGAGCGCGGTCGGGGCGGTCGTGTTGGCCGCGCTGGCGGTCGGGGATCCGGGCGCCGGGTTGTTGGTGGATGCGGCCTCCACGATGGCGCACGAGCTGGGTCACGCGCTGGTGACCGCCGGGTACCACGGCGGCGTGCGCGCCTGGTGGGTTCAGCCGGGTCTGCCGCCCAGGCTGGTGATGGAGACGGGGGACGGTCGGTGGATCGAGATCCGGTACGAGCCCCCGGACTCGTTCGTGACGGTGGGCCCGTACCCGGCGGGGACGCCGGAGGAGGTGCTGCGGGAGTGGATGGTGGAAGATGGCTGGAGGTACGCGCTGGACCCGTGGAGGGTGGCCTCGGAGGTGGGGTACCGGGACGCGGACGAGGCGCTGGCGGGTCCGGTGGTGGGGACGCTGGCGGCCGCCGCGTTGGCCCCGCTGGACCCGCACGCGGCCTTCGGTGCGGCCCTGTTGAACCTGGCGAACCTGCTGCCGGAGGAGGTGGCGGGGAGCCTGCTGGACGGGTGGTACGCGCTCTCCGCGGTGGTGAACGGTCGGTACCCGGTGGATCGGTACCTGTTGGAGGTGGGGCTGGCGCTGCTGGCGGCGTCGGTCACGGCGGTGGAGGATCCGGGGTCCGGGGAGCTGTTGAGCGAGGTGGTGGTGGACACGCTGGCGCTCGCGCCGGTCCGGCTGCTGTTGGACGTCTCGAAGCTGGCGCTCGCCGGGGCGCTCGGGTTGGAGGTGCGGTTGCGGGGTCCCTACGCGTTCCCCGGGGTGGGGGTGGGGTTGAACCTGTCCGTGGTGGGGCCGCCCGGGTTGAGGGAGGCGTTGGGGCCGGCCGCGGCGGCGCTGTGGTTGGCCGTGCTGCCGTTCGTGCCGCAGCCGTGGCGGGGGCTTTTGGGGCTGGAGCTCGCGATGGAGGCGGTCGAGGACGCGGACCCGGTCTACCCGTCCCTCGGGAGTTTCCTGGGGAGGGAGCTGGGTCCGGTGATGGCGGCGGCGTTTCTGGCGGTGGGCGGGCTCCCGTTATCCCTATTACTGGGGCTGGTGGGATTGTGATGCGGGCTCGCGGTGGGCCCGCCTGAGTGCGATGAGGGCGGGTGCGCTGCGGCCCGGCACAGGGTCGCCCGGCGGTCGTGAACCGGCGGTTTCGCCGTGGATGTGCGGCCGTCCGACGGGCCGGGCACACCCGGCTCCTTTATTTCTCGGAAACCGTGCCGGGATGACGAGCTACCACGGCACCGAGCCCGGTGAGGAGAGGGCCACGGTCCGACCGGGGTTTCGGCCTTGAGTGGCCCGCACGAGGCGCTGAGGCGCGCGCTGCGTGAGGGCGGGGCCCACGGGGTGCGGGTGTCGGAGCCGGGTGAGCGGGTGGTGGTGGACTCCGTCGGCCCGTACCTGCGGTACCCGGTCGTGACGGCCTTCGCCGCCCGGTGTGAGGACGGGTCGATCGTGGAGCTGGTCGCGTTTCGGGACGAGAGCGTGGACGTGATCGAGGCGGCGCTGGCCGTGCGGTACGAGCGGGCCGGGTGCGACGTGCTGGCGGACGCGAACCTGAGGCCGCTGGAGGACCTGTACGGGATTCGGGTGGACAAGCCGGCCGTGGACGACGTGGTGTACCGGAAGGTGCACCCGGAGCTGCACCGGTTGCTCGGGTCGGAGTGGTTGAGCGTCCGGTTCTTCGGTCCGGTGATGGGGCTGGGTAGGGGCGAGGTGCCCACCCTGGTCACCCGGGGCCTGGGCTCGCACATCGTGGGGGAGCTGATCGGGCGGGAGCCGGAGTACCTGAACGATGGGGAGAAGACGTGCCGTCCGTACCTGGAGGTCCCGCCGGAGCGGGTGGAGCGCGTGCTGGTGGAGCTCACGTCGCGCGGGTACGGGGTCGTGTTCACGGAGTCGGCCGTGGAGGTCGTGTACACGCTGTGCCGGCGGGGGTTGGCGTCCCCGGACGCCGTGGAGTGGGTGTACAGGACGCAGCGCTCGTGGTGCGAGCGGCCGGAGAGCTGGCCGCGGCGGTCCGTGGCGGAGGAGAACCTGAGGTCCATCGAGTACGGGCTGAGGCTGCTGGAGGACGTTTAGATCCCGCGGTAGAGTCGCGCTCCCAGCTCCTCGGGCAGCCCCTTGTCGACGATCTCCCTCGCGGTCCTGTCGACGTTGTAGGCGACCCGGTTCACCTCCCAGGACACCACGCGCCCGTCGGAGACCTCCAGGACGCCGTAGGCCGCTCGGGGGTCGCCGTCGCGGGGCTGGCCCACGCTGCCCGGGTTGGCCACGTGGACGCCGTCCACCTCCTCGTGCATGGGCACGTGGGTGTGTCCCATCAGGAGCACGTCCGCGTCCGCGAGCCGGACCAGCTCCCGCAGGACCTCCCGCGGGGCGTCGGGGAACACGTACTCCCAGATGGGGTCCCGGGGGCTCCCGTGCACGAGGCAGATGCGCACGTCCTCCACCTCGAACCGGTCGATCTTGGGCAGGCCGCGGAGGTACTCCTTGTCCTCATCGCTCAGCCGGCGGCGCGTCCACTCCACCGCGATCCGGGCGGCGATGTTGAAGCGGTCGACGTCGCCCGTCACCACCCCGTAGTCGTGGTTCCCCATCACGCACCGGTCGCACCGCTCGCGGACCCGCTCGAGGCACTCCCGGGGCCGGGGCCCGTACCCCACGACGTCCCCGCAGCACAGGATCAGGTCCGCGGACTTGATCTCCCGGAGGACGCGCTCCAGCGCCTCCAGGTTCGAGTGCACGTCGGAGATCACCGCGATCTCCACCGTCATAGGCGCTCCACCTTCTTCCCCTTTTCCCGCGGGATCACCCGGAGCCTCGCGTTCTTAAACTCGCGGTGCAGCTCCCGGCCCTCGTACAGACGATCCAGGAACACGGCCAGGGCCGCGACCTCGGAGTGCGGCTGGTGGCCGATCGCCACGTTGTAGTCCGCGAGCTCGAACGCGTCGGCCGGCACCTTACCCGCCCCCACCACGACGAGGAGCTCCCGCTCCCCCCGGAGCTCGTCGATCACGTCGTCCACGTGCAGCCCGTACATGGTCAGGTGCACGACCTTGCCCCCGCCCTCCTTCCACTCCCGCACCACCTTCCGCCAGCTGTCCACCCACCGCGCCCAGAAGGGTCCGCCCCACCGGTCCACCACGTCCTCCACGGACTCCAGGATCGACTCCTCCCGCTCCCCGTGCAGGAGCACCCCCTCGGCCCCGAAGGCGCGCGCGGTCAGGCACACGTGGGTGGTGATCCGCAGGTCCCGGCCCCTGCGGTGCCCCAACCGGAGCACGACCGTGCGCGGCCGCAGCCTCACCCGTCGTCGACCCCGAGCTCCTCCTGCAGGCGCTCGGCCTCCCGGGCGGCGAGGTCCTTGAGCCGCTCGTCCATGGGCGCGGTCCGGGCGTACCAGAGCAGCACCCTCTCGATCGTCTCCACGACCTCCTCCTCGCCCGAGCGGTCCCCGAGCGCCACCCCGCCCACCAGCACCCGCCAGCGGTCGTTCCCCAGTCCGAGCACGCCCACGTCGTTGTCCTCGGGTCGCGTGCAGCCCCGGGGGCACCCGGCGACCGCGATCTTGACCTTGGCGGGCACCCACACGTCCGCGAACTCCTCGTGCAGGCGGCGCGCCAGGGGGACCGTCCGATCGAGCGCGTTGGGGCACGCGTCGGCGCCCGGGCAGCAGGTGATCTGGCGCACCCGGGGCCCGGTGGAGCCCGGCTCCAGGCCGCGCTCCCGCAGCTCCCGCAGCAGATCCCGCAGCCGCTCCGGCCGGACCCCGTGGATCTCGATCGTCTGGCGCACGGTCAGGTGCACGCGCCCGCTCCCGTACCGCTCCGCCAGGTCCGCCACGGCCCGGAGCGCCTCGGCCGGGACGAAGCCCGGTGGTAGCAGGAGCCGGACGACGTAGGTGCCGTCCGGCGCGCGCATCACTCCCTTCCGATGCTCCCGGCATCCAGCTCCTCCAGGGCAGCCTTCACCGCCTCGTACCATTCGTCCAACGCCCTGAGGATGACCTTCTTCGTCTCCTCGGCCGGCAGGGGCTCGTACACGTAGACGTATCCTCCCCGGGGCCGAGTCTCCTTCCTCCGGTTCACCAGGCCCGCGTGCACGAGGCTCTTGAGCGCCTTCTGCACCGTGGTCCGGTCCCGGCCCAGGTCCTCGGCCAGGTCGTACACGGTGGCCTCGCCGCGCTCCAGCAGTCGGAAGTAGACGTCCACCTCCGCGTCTCTGAGGCCGAAGACGCACTTCAGCACGTCCCGCACGGTCACGTTGAACCGGCGGATGGTGACGAAGGGGGTGTCCAGCAACCCCAACCCCCGACCCGAATCCGCAAGGACGTTATATTGGGTGTTCCCTAGAGGTGTGCGGGTAATCGACACACGAGACCACGATCGCTCACGGGTGGTCCGGCTTGTCCGAGTACGAGTGGAGGCTCCGGGAGGAGGTCGTGGAGCCGGGCGCCTGCGCGCAGTGCGGCACGTGCGCCGCCGTGTGCCCGCAGGGCAAGATCGAGATGACGGAGGACGGGCCCGAGCTCCGGGAGGAGTGCGCCCGGAGGGGTGAGGGCAACTGTCGCGTCGTCTGCCCCCGGACGAGTACCGGGGCCTACCATCTGGGCCTGCGCACGGCGGGCTCCAGGTACGAGCCGCTGCTGGGCGGGTACCGGCGGGCCGTGGGCGCGGTGGCGGCCGACGAGGAGCTGCGCGGGCTGGGTCAGGACGGTGGAGCCGTGGTGGCGCTGGCCCGGTACGCGCTGGAGGAGGGCGTGGTCGACGCCGTGGTTGGGGTCACGGCGGGCTCGGCGTGGAAGCCCTCGGTGACGATCGTGGAGGAGCCGGGGCGCGTCCGCGAGCTCGCCGGCTCCAAGTTCTCCCGGGTTAGCCTGGTGGAGGCGCTGGCGGAGGCGGCCGAGCGGGGTCTGGAGCGGGTACTGGCCGTCGGGCTGCCGTGCCAGGTGAACGGGCTGGCCAAGCTGCGCCACTTCGAGATCGTGGGCAAAGGGGCCCGGGCGCTGCGGGACGTGGAGGGGTCGCCGGCGGACGCGCTGCCGGAGATCGTGGCCGTGATCGGCCTGTTCTGCACGGAGAACTTCGAGTACGAGGGGCTGCGCTCGTTCCTGCGGGAGCGGGACATCGACATCGGGGAGGTGGAGCGGTTCGACGTTGAGGCGGGCGAGCTGGTCGTCAGGCTGCCCGACGTGGAGCGACGGTTCGACGTGAAGGAGCTCCGGGACGCCGTGCCGGACGGGTGCCGGGTGTGTCACGACTTCGCGGCGCGGCTGGCGGACGTGTCGGCGGGTTCCGTCGGCACGCCGGACGGGGTCACGACGCTGTTGATTCGGAGTGAGAGGGGCGAGGAGCTGGTGGAGGGGGCGGTGGAGTCCGGGTACCTGCGGCTTCGGGGGTCCGTGGAGGAGGGCGAGGTGCGCCGGCTGGCGCGGTGGAAGCGGGATCGGGCGTTGCGGGAGGTTCGGAGGAGGCTGGAGGAGGGCAAGGAGGCCCCGGCCTTCTGGGTCGGTGATTACGGTGGGATCGTGGCCCGGGCGGACGGCACGTTCGCGCTGCGGGTGAAGGTGGGTCCTGGCGGCTGGGTGGACGACGCCGGGGTGTTCCGGACCATCGCCGGGCTGATCGAGGAGGGGTACCGGGTGAAGTTCACGGATCGGCAGCAGCTGGAGATCCACGGCGTTCCGGCGGTGGAGGTGCCGCGGGTGGTGGATCGGCTCCGGGAGGCGGGGCTCTCTACGGGTTCCGAGGGCCCGCTGGTGCGCACGATCCTGGCCTGTCCGGGCGAGGGGAACTGCGCGTCGGGGCGGCTGAACACGGAGGAGCTGGCGAGGAGGCTGGAGGGGGAGCTGGCGGAGGAGCCGACCCCGTACAAGTTCAAGATCGCGCTCTCGGGCTGCACCAACGGTTGCGTGCGGCCGCAGCACAACGACCTGGGCTTCGCGGGCGCGGCGAGGCCTGGGGTGGACCCGGAGAAGTGCACGGGCTGCGGGCAGTGCGCGGACGTGTGCAAGGTGGACGCGATCCGGATCGTGACGGTGGACGGCAGCGAGGTGGGGTGCTCGGAGACGGACTACAAGCGGTGCGTGTACTGCGGTAAGTGCATTGACGCGTGCCCGGAGGAGGCCCGGTACGCCGAGGAGGAGGGCGTGATCGTGTGGCTGGGAGGGAAGGGCGGCCGGGAGCCGGTGGAGGGCGTTCGCGTGGAGGCGTTTCTGGACCCGGAGGACGTGCCGCGGGTGGCGAGGGAGATCGTGCGCCGGTACCGGGAGCTCGCGGAGGAGCCGCAGAAGGAGCGGCTGGCGGACACGATCCGAAGGTGCGGGGTGGGGCCGTTCCTGGAGGTCATCGAGGGGGTTAAGGGTCAGCGGTAGAGCTCGGCGCGAACGCCCAGCTTCCTCAGCTTCTTGAGGAGGCGGCCCGCCTCGCTCTCGTCCCCCTCCAGCCGGAGCCGGGTCCCGCCGTCCCCGGCGTCCGCGCTCACGACGCGGAGGTTTCGACCCAGGGCTTCGACCACCCTCGCCACCTCCTCCGGGTTCAGGTCGGTCTTGACCCGGAGCTCCAGCTCGTTCCCCTCGAAGCGGGCCAGGAGCTTGGGCCGGTTCGGGAGGACCTTCACCCGGTCCCGGGGTACCTCCTCGCCGTCCACGCGCACCGTGGTGCGGGTGACCCGGACGCGCCCTTCCCGGGCCCGTCGGGAGCGGATGTCGATCACGAGGGCCTCTCCGCACCGTTCGGCGGTCTCGAGCTCGTCCACCAGGTAGGAGAGCAGCTTGTCGGTTCTCAGCTGGCAGCCCTCGAGGTCCTGGTGTCGGGCGAGGGCTCGCTGTCCCCGGCGCAGGAGGTCGGTCAGTCGGGCGTGGTCGTCGGCGAGTTCGTGGATCCGGTGGAGGGCGTGGAGGACCCGCTCGCGGGCCCACTCGGCGTACGGATTGAACGATTGGATCTCCGCGTACAGTCGCGGGTCCTGGCCCATCACGCGACCGATGACGTCGATGAACAGGCGGTACACGGGGCTGGCGAGCTCGTCGGGGTCCAGCTCCAGCTCGGGGAGTAGGTCGCCGATGGCGAGGCCGGCGCCCAGGAGGACGAAGTGTGTGAGGCACTGAACGAGGGCCATCGCCCGGTCGTGCTCCTCCGGGGTGCAGACGACCACGTTGGCCCCCTTGCGCTCGAGGTAGCGGCGCACGCGGCGCGTCCAGGGGCCGCTGCGCTCGGTGGGGGTGAGGATGACCGTCTGGCCGCGTAGGCTCGGGACGGTCGGTCCGAAGAGGGGGTGGGTGCCCAGGACGTGCGTCCCCTCGCGGGCGTGCTCCAGCATGGCGCGCACGGGCCGGACCTTGACGGAGGTCACGTCGGTGAGCAGGGCGCCCTCGGGGACGTGGGGCCCGACCTCCTCGATGACGCGCTCCGTCACGGAGATGGGAACGGAGACGATCACGACGTCCGCGTCGCGAACCGCGGTCACGTTGTCGGGCGCGGCCTCCACGCCCAGCTCGCGGGCGGCCCGTCGGGCTCGGTCCGGGGAGGAGCCGGTGATGACGATCTCGTGCCCGTCCCGGGCGAGTTCGCGGGCCAGGAAGCGTCCCATGGCGCCCGTGCCGCCGAGGATGGCCACCCTCAATGCGCGGTGCCCCGCAGTAGGTGCGCGTGCTCGCGGAGGAATCGGGTGATGCGGGCGACCTTGCGCTCCTCCTCCCGCACGCCCTTGACCGCCTCGCGGTACACGTCGTCGGTGAGTGGGACGGGGCGGCTGAGCGTCGTGAACGCCGTCAGCTGGAGCTGCAGGGCGCGGTCCCCGGCCAGGGTCTCCATCCGCTTTCCGGGTCGCAGGACGGGGATCTCTTCCTCCGGGAGCTCGGTGACGAGTCGGCCCAACTCCGTGCCCGGGATGGGCTCGGCCACGTTGATGAACGCGTCGTCGAACGCGAGCTCGGCGAGCAGTTCCTCCGTCGCCTCCACGTCCTCCTCCCGCTCGCCCGGGTACCCGACGATGAGGGAGGCGGCGACGCGGACGCCCACCCGGCGGGCGAGCCACACGGCCTCTCGGACGTCGTCGGTCGTGATCCCCTTCTTCATGCGTCGGAGCATCCGGTCGCTGCCGCTCTCCACGCCCAGGAAGATCCACCCGATCGTGTGGTCCCGGATGGCCTCGAGCACGCGCTCGTTCAGGAGGTCGGCCCGGACGTCGGGGGCGGAGAGGTTCTGACGGCCCACGAGGTCGCTCAGCGCGGCGAGCAGGCGGGCGAAGTCCTCCTCGTCGTCCCCGTACATGTTGACCGTGCCGCCGGAGATCGCGAACCGGCGGGCGCCCGCCCGCATCAGCGCGCGGACCTCCTCCAGGATCGCGTCAAGGGGCTTCCAGCGCACCTCCCGGCCGAAGAAGCGCGGCACCTGGCAGAACGTGCAGGCGCCGGCGCACCCGCGGTGCGTCTCGATGTACACGTTCGCCCCACGGATGTCCTGTCGGTCCAGTCCCCGGGGGACCTTGAGGGGCCTCGGCTCCTCGAGGTCGGCGGGGGGCGGCCACCCCGTGTCCACCAGGTCCCCATCGTGCTTCAGCGCGATCCCCTCTACCTCCTCGGGGTCCCCTCCCTCCCGGAGCGCGTCCAGCAGGGGCGGAAGGACGGTCTCCGCCTCCCCTTTGGCCACGATCACGCCTGAGAGGCGCTCCAGCACGAGCTCGGGGACCTGGCTGACGGGGCCGCCGACGATCACCCTGCGACCCGCGTCGATGGCCTTGCGCACCGCCTCGATCACGTCCTTTCGGAGAAGGTGGTGGGTGGAGTGGAGGGAGAAGATGACGAGGTCCGAGGTTCGGAGCGCCTTGGGGTCCGGGGTGCGGCGGAGCCGGACGCGGGCCCCCCACCGCTCGCAGACGCCGCCGACCACCATGGCCCCGTACGTGTAGTAGTCCGGGGAGACGACCAGGATCCGGAGGGTCATCGGCGGTCGGTCACCTCCCGCACGTACACGGTCTTGCCCATGTCGGACTGGTCGAGCTCCGCCAGCCGCTCCAGTCCCCGGACGACCCGACCGATGAGGTTGGTCCCCTCGAAGGTCTCCCCGGTGGGTCCGTACTCGCGGCTCTCCTCCAGTCGGACCCCGATCAGCCCCGCGTGGGGCTTCACCTGGTTGGTCACGCCCAGGTCGCCGGGCTTGACCACCTCCTCTGGGGTGTTCTCCGGGGGCAGTCCCTTGCCCTCCTTCTCGTCCCCCTCGAAGACCACCATGCCGAGGTCGGCGTAGGCGAAGTGGACCTTGAGCTTGCCGACCGGTCGGTCCAGCATGCCGGCCACGCGCCGGAAGTACTCGACGGACTTCGGCGCCCGGTCCTCGTAGAGCTCGACGTCGATGACCTCCTCGCTCGGGACGACCCTGACCTTGGCCCGGCCCTCCTTGAGGACGCGCAGGGTTTCGCGGGGCTCCTGCTCGACCACCACGTCCCCCTCACCCTCGATCTCGAGCTCGAACCCGTGCTCTTCCGCCAGCTCCCGTGCCTCCTCGAGGGTCAGCCCGACCAGGTTCACGCGCTCCGGGATCGTTTCCACGAGGATCTGATCGCCCTCCGTGGCGACGTCGATCAGCTCGAGGCCGCGCTTAACGCGCCCCACGACGTTGTGGCTATCCACGGGCACCCGGTCGCGGCGGTAGAAGTAGACGGTGCCCTCGTTCCTCCCCTCGTGGCGGACGGTGACCACGCCGCGGTCTCGGGGTCCGATCTCCTCGCGCGAGAGCTCGTAGAACGGCCGGGTTTTGACGGCCGTGAAGGTGTCCGTCTTCATCTGGACCTCGAGCCGGCCGTCGTTGGCGTCGAGCGTGGCCAGGAGCAGCTCGGCGCTGTCGGGGGAGCGCTCGGAGAGCTCGACGACGACGCGGGTGAACAGGTGGTCGTCCTCCTCCAGGCGCGTGTCCGGGGTGGCCTTGGAGAGGACCTGCCGGGTCACGCGCTCCACGACCGGCTCGAGGTCCTCAACCTCCTCGCCGCCCTGGAGGCGGTCGACGAGCTCCCGGCCCGCGGTCACGCGGCCGCGTAGGTCGGTGCAGACGTACTCGACCGCCATCCGGCGCCGGGTGAGGAGCAGGTACGCCTCGGTGGGATCGTTCGTGGGCAGCACGACGATGGCCGTGTAGGGGGGTAGCTCGAGCCCGCGGCGGGTTCGGTAGTCGATGTCGGACACGTCGATGGGGCCGAGGGCGACCTCGTCCCGGGTGGTCCACGTCACCCGGGTCCCGGGGAGCTGCTCGCACGCGGTTCGGAACCGGTCGTCCTCGACGGCGAGCGTGATGGTGCCGATCTCCCGGATCGTGACCCGGATTCGGTCCGTCTCGCGCTCCGTCTCCTCCTCGCCCTTGAACAGGGCGATGACGACGTCGTCGGGCACCTCCACCCCGGCCTCCTTGAGCGCGTCCCGGACGGTGGCCCCCTCCGGGACCTCGACCGGTTCTCCGTCCACGAACACGCGCAAGCTACCGCACCCCGATGATCTCCTCGCTCCTCAGGTCGAACACGCGCGCCTCGCGCTCGCCGTCCGTGATGCGGACGATCCCGTCGTCCGTGATCTCGCCGATCACGCGGGCGGTCAGCCCGGAGCCCGAGAGTTCTCGCCCGATCCTTCGGGCCTCCCGTTCCCCGTCCACCGCGTACACGAACCCCATCCCCGGGTACATTTTCAGCCAGGTGGGGAGGTCCACGCCCTCGGGCCGGGGAACGTCCGGCAGGTGGACCTCGGCCCCCAGGCCCCCGCTCGCCTCCAGCATCATCGCGAGCGTGCCCACGAGGCCGGGGTTGCTCACGTCCTTCCCGGCTTTAACGTGCCTGGAGGCCCGGTGGACGGCTCTCATTTGGCGGCGGAGCTCCTCCTCGTCCTTGCCCGTCGTGGTGTCCCAGTTGAGGGGGAACTCCGGGTACGGGCGGCCGTCGAGGTCGATCGCGAAGACGATCAGGTCCCCGGGCTCCGCGGTGGAGCTCAGCACGAGGTGGTCCTCGTCCGTGAACCCCAGGATGGCCGCGTCGACCGCGGTGTAGGGGGTGTCCGGGTGCGTGTGACCGCCCAGCACCGGGGTGGAGAACTTCCGGGCGGCTTCGCGCATCCCGCGCAGGATCTCCCGGCACTCGTCCGGGTCGGAGGTGGAGAGGACGTTTACGATACCCACCGGGAGCCCTCCCATGGCCAGCACGTCGTTCACGTTGACCAGGACCGAGCAGTACCCGGCCCACCACGGATCCCGCTCGATCAGCCGGCCCCAGATCCCGTCGGCGGCCAGGAGCGCGATCCGGTCACCAACGTCCACGGCGGCCGCGTCCTCCCCCGCGTCGGCGATCACCTCCCCCTCCAGGGGACCCACGGCCTCCGAGAGCAAACCCCTTAGCACGGTTCGGATGGGGCGCTTCCGCGTTACCCCCTCGAAGGACCGTAGCTCTCGGGCCAACCGCTCCAGGTCCACGTTATCACCCGCCGATGAGGAGAAGTCGCGGGTCGGACTCAGCGTGAAGAGCCCAGCTCACGCCGAGGCGACCACACGACCCGCCTCAGCTCCCCGGCTCCCCGAAGGAGGCTAATTAGGTCCTCGACCCAGGCCTCCGGCCGCCTCGGCCCGTCCAGGCTCAGCCGGGGCCCGTCGCGGAACACCCGCTCCCTTAGCAGCTCACCGGCGCGATCGTCGCGACGGCACACAAGCAGGCACAGCAGGTTCTCGGCCCGATTCAGGGCCTCGAGGGTGTCGTCCACCACCCACCCGTCCGGGTCCAGGTCCACGACCCCCACCACCCAGCTGCCCAGGCGATCCCCCAGCTCGGCGCACACCGCCGTCGTGTCGTCCCCGATCGACACCACCGCGTCGGCCCGACGGATCTCCCCCACCCGGCGCTCCGCGTCGTGATCCACCAGCACCACCCGGGCGATCCGATCCGGGGGAGGGACCACCCGACGCCGATCCGGCTCCAGCCGGCGGAGGCGACGGTCCGTTTTCACGATCGCGCGGGCGGGGTCCACCCGGCCCAGGCGCCTCACTCCCTCGGGCTTCAGCCGACCGCCCTCGAGGTCCACCAGCCGCCCGCGGTCGTCGAAGATCAGGACCACCTCGCTCGACTCGGCCACCCCGACCGTGACCCCGTTGACGAGGATCCGGTCCCCGGGTTCCACGCACGAGATCCGGCGGCGGTGGGTGGACCCGGAGCGCTCGGGGACCTCGCGGGTTCCGATGACCGGCAGGTCCAGCTCGTCGCGCAGGTGGCGGGCGACCCGGCGTTCCGGCTCGCCGGGGCTCCACAGGACGAGGCCGCCGTCCGGCTCCCCGGGCCGCTCCACCTGGACCAGCGAGTTCACCCTCTTGGCGCGGGCCAGCACCCCCTCGGCGAACGCCAGCCCGCTCTCCCGGCTCTTCCCGTGGTTGGCCAGGATGAGGGCGTCCGCCCATTCGTGAAGCTCGTCCAGGCACTCGCTGGGCAGCTTGCGGTCGAACTCGACTCGGTCCTGGAGGCCGGCGTCCAGCAGGGCCACGTACCCGGTGGTGCCGCCGAGCTTGGCCCGGACCTCACCCAGCCGTTCGAGGGCGTTCAGGAGGCGCTCGGCCCACCCGGTGTCGATGATGGTGGGCCCGTGGAGGACGAGCCCGATCCGGATTCGGGGTCGCCCCCTTCGTTACGTGTTTCGAAACGATAGGCGGTTGGGGGAGGGAGGCGCTACCGGGTCACGAGCTCGCGCCCGATGACGACCACCTCGATGGTCTGGTTGAAGTGTCCAACGGGCCCCGTATCCAGCTGGCCGTGCTCGCCGTACGTCTTGAACCCCACGATCGGGACCTCGTCCCCCACGACCTCGCGGATCGCGTCGTACTGCTCCTCGCAGTCGCGGTGCGCGCAGTCGAAGACGAGGACCAGGGCCACCTCCTCGGGGTCGTCGATGCCGGCCCGGTGCATCGCGCGCTCGGTGACCTCCCGGGCCGTCTCCGCCATCCCCTCGCGGGTGGGCTTGAGCCGGATGAGCGCGCCCGAGGCGGGCGGTCGCGAGTGGAACCTCATGGAGCCGTCCTCCTCGGCCATGGCGGGCTCCCGGACGATGATCTGGCCGCCGAAGATCTCCCAGCCGAGCGGGTTCCACATGAACACCTCGTCGTCCAGCCGCTCGACCGGGACGCCCACCACGTCGGCGTAGTACTCGGCGGCGGGCTCCCCGTTGAACTCGAGGATGCGGCGCTCCTCCGGCCTCGCGTCCGTGATCAGGAACCGGTCCTCCCGCACGGGCTCGAACCCGCAGTCCAGGCTGCCCCCGAACTTGAGCGACGTGACCCCGAACGCCACCACGGCCGAGTTCTCCGGGCACAGCCTCCCGTCCTCGAGCGTGTAGGTGCGCTCGAGCCGCAGGTCGTCGCCCGCGGCCCCGCCGTACACCTCGAGCAGGTGGAGCCGGTGGACGACCTCGCCGATCCCGTCCATGTAGTAATCGATCGAGGGGAAGAGCCCGTCGACGAGCTCGATCATGAAGTAGGGGAGCGCGCGGACGGGTCGGCCCGCCATCAGGCTGCGGAGCAGCGCGTTGAAGGTGATGTCCAGGCACGGGCCCGGGTTGCGCAGCTTCTCGATCGCCTCCATGACGAAGCGGCGGCCCACCTCGCGGGCGCGCTTCGGGTCCTCGCTGTCGAAGGTGATCCGGTGCGTCTCGAGGACCATGTAGGGGCTCCGGATGAGCGCGACCACCACCTCACCCTGCGTGTAGCCGTCCGGGGTGAGCTCGCCCGCGGTGGAGCAGCCCAGGCTGCGGCACCCGTCGGGGAGCTGCTCGAGTGCCGCCTCGATCTCGTCCGCGTGTCGGGGGGAGAAGAAGACCAGGGCCAGGTTCGGGTCCTCGGAGAGTTGGTCCAGCGCGTCCTCGATCACGGCGTGCGGGTCCTTCCCGTGGCTGACGCCGACCTCGATCGTCGTTCCTCCGAGCATGGCGGCTCCCCATGATAAACCGGTGAGTTACGCGGGAGGGTTAATAACGGCGTTACCGGGTGTCCGCGTTTAGCGTTCGTGGATTCGGGGTGGTGAAACTTGGAGATGGGGCGCCTGGTGTACGAGGGGAAGGCGAAGAGCCTCTACGAGCACCCGGAGGAGGACGACCTGCTGGTGATGGAGTTCCGGGACGACATCACGGCCTTTGACATGGAGAAGGTGGATCGGGTGGAGGGGAAGGGCGTCTGCAACTGCCTGATCTCGGCCCGGCTGTTCGAGGTGTTGGAGGATGAGGGGGTGCCGACGCACTACGTGGATCTGGTGGATGAGCGGCGGATGGTCGTGGAGCGGTTGGACATGTTCAAGCTGGAGGTGATCTGCCGGAACATCGCGACGGGGAGTCTCGTGAAGCGCCTACCGTTCGAGGAGGGGGAGGAGCTGGACCCGCCGATCGTGGAGTTCGACTACAAGAGCGACGAGTACGGTGATCCGATGGTGAACATGGATCACATCCGGGCGCTCGGGCTGGCTTCCGAGGACGAGGTGGAGCGGATGCGGGAGCTGACGTTGAGGGTGAACGAGGTGCTGTCGGAGTTTCTGGAGGAGCGGGGGATCATTCTGGTCGATTTCAAGCTGGAGTTCGGGGTGAATCCGGACGGGGAGATCGTCGTGGGGGATGAGATCAGCCCGGACACGTGCCGGTTCTGGGACGCGGAGACGCGGGAGAGCCTGGACAAGGACATTTTCCGGGAGGATAAGGGGGACGTCCTGGCGGGGTACCTGGAGGCGGCGAGGCGCATCCTGGAGGGGGACGAGGAGAAGCTCGCGATGCTGCCGGGGTGAGGGGATTGGTCACGGTCGAGGTGCGGGTGAGTCTGAAGCCGAAGGCGCTGGATCCGGAGGGGGAGACGGTGAAGCGGGCGCTGCACCGGCTGGGGTACGAGGAGGTCAGCGACGTGCGGACGGCGAAGGTCTACCGGATCGAGCTGGACGTGGACGACGAGGAGGAGGCCGTGGAGCTGGTGGACGAGATGTGCCGGAGGCTGCTGGCGAACCCGGTGGTGGAGGACTACGAGATCGAGGTGGTGGAGTGACCCCCTCGGCGTACTTGGGACTCGTCACCCGCTCGGCCCCGTGGGTCGTCGTCATCGGGGGGTCTTCGGTTGGTCCGCGTTGCGGTCCTTCGGTTCCCGGGTACCAACTGCGATCTCGAGATGGCCTGGGCCGTGGAGCGGGCGGGCGCGGAGGCGGAGTTCGTGTGGCACGAGGACGGGGGGCTGGCCGAGTACGACGCGGTCATCATCCCGGGCGGATTCACCTACGGGGACTACGTGCGGGCCGGGGCCATCGCCGCCCGGTCCCCGATCATGGAGGAGGTGCGGGAGTTCGCGGAGGAGGGGCGCCCGGTGCTGGGCGTGTGCAACGGGATGCAGATCCTGGCGGAGGCGGGGTTGATCCCCGGCACGCTGACGGTCAACCGCGGTAACCGGTTCATCTGCGACTGGGTGCACCTACGGGTGGAGCGCGCGGACACGCCGTTCACGGGCAGGTACCGGGAGGGGGAGGTGCTTCGGATCCCGATCGCGCACGCGGAGGGGCGGTACTACGCGGAGGATCCGGACCGGGTGGAGGACCGGGTCGTGTTCCGGTTCTGCGGCCCGAACGGCGAGGTTGACGACCGGTATAACCCGAACGGCTCGGTTCGGGGCATCACCGGGGTGGTTAACCGGGAGGGCAACGTCCTGGGGATGATGCCGCACCCGGAGCGAGCCGCGCACCGGTTGCAGGGGTCCGAGGACGGGCTTCGCCTGTTTCAGTCGTTGGTGGAGTGGTGCCGCGGGTAGTCGAGGTCGGCGAGCCAGCGGAGGAGCCACCCGGACGCCCACTCCACGTACTCGCGCACCTGCTCCCGGTCCCACGGGTCGACTCGGGCGGCCGAGCGCACGAGCCGGCGCCGCGCGGCGGAGACCTCCTCGTCGTCCACCCGGGGTTCCGGAACCCGGGTCTCCCGTCCCAGCCTCCTTAGCGCCAGGTTCACCGGGGCGGCGATGAGCGCGTTCTCCAGGTCCAGGAGCGGGTCCCCCGTTCGCCGCCACTCGGACCCCTCTCGGCGGGCCAGCTCGATTCTGTCCTCACCCACCTCCGGGAGCCGGCGCAGGACCAGCTCCTCCGCCCCCACCTCCAGGGGCAGGAGGATCGAGCGCGCGGCGCCGGCCGGGGCCCGGAGCCCGCTCGGGAACAGGCCCATTCGGTGCTGAAGGATGTGGGCGAACTCGTGCGCCAGGCCGGCCCGCAGGAACCGTCGGGAGTCGTAGGCGGGGCCCACGATCACGTGGTACTCCAGCTCGTCAACGCGGACGGCCAGGGCGCCGGCGTTGCCGAGGAGCGAGTGAAGTACCTCCTCCGCCACGTGATCGCTGACCCGGCGTGCCAGCCACCGGGCGTACTCCTCCGGCTCCTCTACCGTGCCCAGGCCCAGCTCCTCGACGCCGACGGTTTCCCGGAGAAAGGCCGTCAGGTCCCTCAGGGCGGAGAGCACCCGACGCTCCATCGATCTTGGGAACAGGACCGTCACGCGCACCTCTTCCTCCGTCAAGGCTCCGCCAACACCTTGCGGGCCATCTTGGACAGCCTCATCTGGTGGCCCCAGGCTCCCTCCGCCTTCCCCTCCCGCGTCCACCGGCCCAGCACCCGCCGGATCTCCGGGTCCAGCGGGGCGGGTTCCGCGTCCTCCAGGGGCGTTCCCGGCAGCGGCATGAAGTAGTGCAGGCGCACCTCACCGCCCCGTCGAATGATCCACTCCGCCAGCCGCACGGACTTCCACTGGTCCTCCCTCGTCTCCCCCGGTAGGCCGAAGATGAAGTCGACGACCGGCGTGAGGCCCTGCTCCAGGCACGCGTCCACGGCCCGCCGCACGTCCTCCACCGTGTGTCCTCGGGCGATCCGGCGGAGCACGCGCTCGCTGCCGGACTGAGCCCCCATGTTCACCCGCTCGTTGTCCGCGTAGTGGGCGATGAGCTCGGCCCCGTCGGCGCGGACCAGCGAGTCCGGCCGCACCTCGGCCGGGAAGCTGCCGAAGTAAACCCGCTCGAGCCCGTCCACGGACCGGAGCTCGCGGAGCAGCCGCTCCACCTTCTCCGGCCGCAGCCGGCGGCCGTCGGGCGAGCCGTAGGCCAGGGCGTCCGGGGCGACGAAGCGGGCGAACGCGTGCCCGCGCTCGACCCCCCGGCGGACCCACCGGACGACGTCCTCCACGGGTCGGTGCCGCGGTCGTCGGCCGAAGAGCCGGCTGACCTGGCAGAACGCGCAGCCCCAGGGGCATCCTCGGGTGATCTCGATGGGGCAGAAGAGGCGGAACTCCTCGGAGTACGGCGGGTACCGCTCCAGCCGCTCGACGCGGGGCGCGGGTTCGGGCCTCCCCTCCCCCAGGTACACGCCCGGGCGCTCCTCCGGCATTCGGCCCCGGGCGAGCTCCCGCAGGACCTCCGGGACCACCCGCTCCCCCTCGCCGATCAGGACGAGGTCGAACCCGCGCTCCAGGCACTGGTCGGGGCGCGCCGAGGGGTGGGGGCCGCCGGCGACCGTGATCACGTCCTCCGGGAGCCGCTCCACCAGCTCGAACACCTCGGCGGCCATGAAGGTGTTGAACGAGCAGACGAGCACGTCGCCTTCGCGCGGCCTCGGGCGCCTGGAGACCCGGACGTGGGGGAGCAGTTCCGGTGCCTCCACCTCGATTGCGCCGAGCACGTGGGCGAGGCTGTACCGGTTCTTGGAGTGCAGGAGGAACCACACGGTCCTCAAGGTCCGTCGGGACCCCCGGGAAAGGCCTCGAGCCAGGCCTCCCCGTCCTCCACGCGGACCCGGGCGTCGACGAACGGGTCGTCGATGACGTAGCGCAGCAGGGTGGCCCCGAAGGCGGTGAGCTCCAGCCGGAGGAACTCACCGTCCGCGAGCACGCCGAAGATCCCTCGGGCGTTCACGGCCGGTCGGTACGCGCCGTCCGGGGCGCTCGCCGAGCCGATGCGGACGCTGCGTCTGGGCCTCCCGGGGTCGAGTCGGTAGCGCTCGCGGGCCCGGTCGGCGGCCTCCCGGTAGGAGTCCGCGCGGCGGAAGAGGCGGTCGGCGGTTCGGGCGGGCACGCCGGCGGCGGAGAGTCGGGCGACGAACCAGTCGCGCTCGTACATGCGGTGGGGGCTCTGACCTGGGGGTACGAGACCCTGGGTGACCCACTCCAGGGCGGTTCGGGCGAGTTCCTCGGAGGTGACGCGGCACTCCAGGTTGGCGAGGGCGAGCCGGGTGAGCACGGAGCCGTACCCGGCGCGCCTGAGGGCGCCCCAGAGCTGCCGCTCGTCGCGGAAGGGGCGGCCGCGGAGGAGCTCCCGGGCGGCCAGGGTGTTCACGTGCGCGACGCTACAAATGCGATCCGGGCCCGCCGCGTTGGCGGTGCGGACGAGTCGCTCCCTCCGGGCGATGGGGGGACGCTCCCGGGACAGGTAACGTTTCAGTCTTCTGAACGTTTCGTCCGGGAGGTGGCGGCGGAGCCCGTTCAGGGCGTCGGGCGAGTAGTCGGCGCGGCGGAGGGCGGCCCGGATCCGGCGGCCCGAGTGCCCGGGCAGCTCCGGCACGATCCTGAGCTCCACGTCCGTGCCCAGCCGACGGTTGACCAGCTCCACGGCGGCCAGCCACCGGACGAGGTTCCTCGCGGGCACGGTCTTGGGGATGGAGAAGAGGTCGCCCCGCTCGAGGACCCGCTCGGCGTGGCGTCGGACCTCCTCCAGGTCTCGTCGGGGACCGGCGTCCAGGATGACGTCCACGCCGGCCTCGGCCATGGTGGCGACGCGTACGGGGACCGTGTAGGCCAGGGGGAAGCGCTGGTGGTACCCGCGCACCGGTCGCACGTCGTCGGCGCCGAGCTCGAGGACGATCTCGGCGCGGAGCTCGTACGGGAGGAGGGGTGGGGTGTGGTGGGCGGTGTAGTCCGCGTTGAGGAAGACGACGACCTCCTCCCCGAGCTCGGTGGCGCGTTCTAGGAGGTACGCGTGTCCGCGGTGGGGAGGGTCGAAGTCCGCGGCGATGCCCACGACGGTCAATCGCGCACCCTCCGGACCTCCTCGATCCACATGAGGGGGTACTCCAGCTCCTCCACGTACTCCAGGCGGGCCACGGCCTCCCAGTCCCCGCATCGGGTGACGAGCCGGACGCGGAGGTTGCGCCCGGAGACCTCGGTGTATCCGCCGTAGTTCTCGGTGTCCCGCTCGCTCACGTCGATGTCGACGCTGACCCGCTCGACGCAGGGTTGCAGCTCGGCGGCGCGCTCGATGCAGCGGGCCACGTCCCTCGCGGTTTCGGGGGAGACGGGCGTACCGGAGAATTGATGATAAATTGCGCCCAGGGTAATTCCGGCCTCAAAGATGGCCCGCTCCCGGTCGGTGAGGGTCTTAAAGTGCCTCAAGCGGGGGTCCCCCGGTTGAAGCTGTCGTTTGAGGAGCTGGAGGAGGAGTCGGAGGAGAAGGGGGAGGAGTTCGCCGAGATTATCTACCGGAAGGGTTGGGACTCGCTGGAGGAGCTGATTGAGACGCTGGAGAGCCTGGGGATGGAGGGCGTGGACATCGAGGTGGAGAAGGAGGGGGACGAGGTGCGGGAGATCGTGGTGAGGGTGGACGAGACGGTGACCTCGGACTTTTACGAGGAGAACCCGGACGTGGAGGTGGAGGATCCGGCGTGCCGGTTCGAGGCGGCGCTCTTCCGGAAGCTGGCGGAGCTGTACTACGACGTGGAGATGGAGGTGGAAGAGGAGCGGTGCCGGCTGTCCGGGGATGACCACTGCGAGTTCCGGATCCGGCCTAAGTCCTAGATGGACACGCCCAGCTCCCGGGCCGCGATCCTCACGTCTTTGTCCCCGCGGCCGGAGAGGTTGACGACCACGACGTCACCCCGGTCCAGCTCGCCCCGGTCCACCAGCTTCTTTACGTAGTACACCGCGTGCGCGGACTCGAGCGCGGGTAGGATACCCTCCGTCTCGTTGAGCATCACGAAGCCTTTGAGCGCCTCCTCGTCCGTGACCGCGTCCGCAATGACGCGACCCTCGTCGACCAGGAACGCCAGCTCGGGGCCGACGCCCGGGTAGTCGAGCCCCGGGGCGATGCTGTGGGTGGTTCGGATCTGGCCGTGCTCGTCCTGCAGGACCTTGGTGCGGCACCCGTGGAGGACCCCGGTCTCGCCCGCGCACAGGGAGGCCGCGTGCTCGCCCGTGTCCAGTCCCTTGCCCGCGGCCTCGACCGCGTACAGGGCGACCTCCTCGTCGTCCAGGAACTCGTAGAAGATCCCGATCGAGTTGCTGCCCCCGCCCGTGCAGGCTACGATCGCGTCGGGGAGTCCCCCCTCGGCGCGCTGGATCTGCTCCTTGGTCTCCCGGCCGATCACGCGCTGGAACTCGCGGACCATCCAGGGGTACGGGTGCGGTCCCACGACGGAGCCGAGAAGGTAGTGCGTGGTCTCCAGGTTCGTGATCCAGTCGCGGAGTGCCTCGTTGATCGCGTCCTTGAGTGTCTGAGTCCCGGCCTTGACCGGGTGGACCTTGGCCCCCATGAGTTCCATCCGGAACACGTTGTGCTTCTGGCGCTCCACGTCCACCGCGCCCATGTAGATCTCGACCTTCTTGCCCAGGGCCGCGCCCGCCATGGCCGTGGCGAGCCCGTGCTGGCCCGCGCCCGTCTCGGCGATGAGCCGGTCCTTACCCATCCGGTCGGCCAGGAGGGCCTGGCCCAGCGTGTTGTTGAGCTTGTGCGCGCCCCCGTGCACGAGGTCCTCCCGCTTGAGGTACACCTTCACGCCGAGCCGCCGGGAGAGGTTCCGGGCGTGGTACAGCGGGGTGGGGCGACCCGCGTACTTGCGCCACAGCTCCTCAAGCTCCTCCCAGAAGCCGGGGTCCTCGCGCGCCTCCTTGAACGCGTCCTCCAGCTCCTCGAGCGCGGGCATCAGGGTCTCCGGCACGAAGCGGCCGCCGTACTCGCCGAAGTAACCGTCCTCGTCCGGGTACCGGTCAACGTAACCCAACCGGGGCGCCCCCTCACAGGGAGCTGACGATCTCCTCGAACCGCTCCTCGCAGACGTTCTCGGTGATGACCTTGCAGACCTCCTCGAAGATGCGGGCGCCCGCGTCGAGGTCCTCGGGGGCGAAGATGGAGGAGGCGACGATGGTGATCCCGGATCCGTAGCGCTCGGACAGCCGGACGGCCCGCTCCGCGCACGCGCGGATTAGGGAGCGTCGCACGACCGTGCCGAAGGTGACGGCGGGCGCCCCGTGCGTGCGGGCCACGTCGTACAGGGTGCCCCCCGTGGCGGTGACGAAGAGGAAGACCCGGTCGGAGAGGTCGACCACGTCCTTGATGCGAGGGCCCGCGTTGGGCACGATCTCGGCGATCTCGGCCCCCTCTTCCTCCACGCCCTGCCGGGCCATCCGCGCGTTCTCCTCGCCGCCGTCCACCACCAGCACCACCTCCGCGTCGTGCTCCACGGCGAGGCGGCCCGCCTCCCGACCCCGCTCCACCGGGTCCACGCCCTTCGGCGCGTCCGCGAACGGGTACTTGGAGGCCCGCTTCCTCACCAGGACCTCGTAGGCGCGGTCGGGGGCGGCTCCGAGCACCTCGATGGCGCCGCCCCGAAGGGCGACCTCCGCGGCGGAGGAGGTGTTGACCACGTCCACCACGACCACCACGTCGCCGTTGAGCGCGGCCTCCGCGGCCCCGCTCGCCCCAATGGTCATTTTGACCGAGGGCATGGACGAACCCCGGGGTGGTCGGGAGTGCGGGCCCCCACCCTGCTGAAGGTGACCGCCGTCCTCGGGTTCCTAATCGGGGCGGCCGCCGGGTTCATCAGCGTTTCACCCGCGAAGGAGGAGGTACTGAAGGAGCGGAAGAAGAGCAAGGTGACCCTACCCCCGGAGCTGAAGCACCGGAAGCCCCACCCGGTCTCGCCCTCGCACATCGCGGAGCGGGTGAAGGTGAAGGACGTGGGCGTGTCCGGGAGCGAGTCCGGGGGCGGGGGATCGCAGTCGGGCGGCCCGGGCCCGTCGTCCGGTGGAGGAGGCCCCGGGTCCGGGGCTAGCTCCGGACCCGGCTGAGGGCCCGCTCCCGCACGAACTCGGCGACCTCCATCGTCCGCTTGTCCCCGCCCAGGTCCGGGGTCACGCACCGCTCCCGGATGGCGTCACCGACGGCCTCCCAGACGGCCTCCGCCGCCTCCTTCTCCCCGAGCCACTCGAGCATCATGGCGGCGGAGAGGATGGCGGCGAGGGGGTTGGCGATGCCCTTGCCGGCGATGTCGGGGGCGGACCCGTGCACGGGCTCGAACAGCGCGTGCTCGTCCCCCACGTTCGCGCTCGGCGCCAGGCCGAGCCCGCCCACGAGGGCCGCGGCCTCGTCCGAGAGGATGTCGCCGAACATGTTCGGCGTGACCACCACGTCGAAGCGCTCGGGTTCGGTGATTAGGAACATGGCGGCGGCGTCCACGTAGTACTCCTCGAACTTCAGGCCCCGGTCCTCCACCACCTCCCTGCAGACGTCCCGGAACAGGCCGCACGTCTCCCGCATCACGTTCGCCTTGTGCACGCACGTGACCGCGTCGGCGCCACGGTCCTCGGCGATGTCGCACGCGATCTCCGCGATCCTCCGGGTCCCCTCCTCCGTGATGACCCTCAGCGTGTAGGCGGCGTCCCGGAAGCGACCCTCCACGCCCGCGTACAGGCCCTCCGTGTTCTCGCGCACGATCACGAGATCCACGTCGTCGCGCACGTACGGCTCGCCCGTGAGCTCCCGGAGCCCCTCGAAGCCGCGGACGGGCCGGATGTTCGCGTACAGGTCCAGCTCCTGCCGCAGGCGGACGATGACGTCGGCCGCGGTCTCCCCGGCCGCCCCGAACAGCACCGCGTCGGCCTCCCGGCAGGTCTCCAGCGTCTCCTCCGGGAGCGGGTCCCCGCGCCGCTCCGCGCACGCGTCGCCCGCCTCGCACTCCACGAACTCGGCGTCGATCAGGGGCTCGATCACGTGCAGGGCGGCTTCGATCACCTCGGGACCGATCCCGTCGCCCGGCACCACGGCGATCCTGTACAACGGCCGTCACCCCTCCAGCGCCTCCGGCCCGTGCCTCCGGATCAGCTCCACCAGACCGCCCGCCTCGAGGATCCGCATCATGAACCTCGGCAGCGGCTTCGCCTCCAGCTCCTCCCCGGTCGTGAGGTTTCGAATCACCCCCTCGGTCAGCCGCACCTCCGCCTCGTGCCCCGTCTCGAACGCGTCGGTCGCGCCGGGGCACACGATCACGGGCAGCCCCACGTTCACGGCGTTCCGGTAGAAGATCCGGGCGAAGGACTCGGCGACCACGCACGCGATCCCGGCCGCCTTGAGCGCGATCGGCGCGTGCTCCCGGGAGGACCCGCACCCGAAGTTCCGACCCGCGACGAGGATGTCGCCCTCCCGCACCTTCTCCGGGAACTCCGGGTCCGCACCCTCCATCACGTGCCTGGCCAGCTCCTCGGGGTCCTGGGTGGTCAGGTACCGGCCCGGGATGATCTGATCCGTGTCCACGTTGTCCCCGAACACCCAGACGCGGCCTCGTAGGACCTCCTCCAAGCGGCGGCCCCGGGCGGCTCCGGGCGCGCGGCGTTATCACCTTTGTCCGGGTCACCGCCCCTCGACGGCCGCCAGCACGTACACGGCGTCCGCCACGGGCACCACCCCGGCGGGCTCGCCCCGACGGACCACGTAGGCGCGATCCGAGAACTCCTTCACCATCTCCCACAGGGCCTCGGCCAGTGGCGTGCTGGGGGAGACGGTAACGACGCTCCGTGCGTAGTCGACCGCTCGGAGCCGTCCCAGGTCACGACGGTGGGCGATCGCGTCCAGGAGTGCCGCCAGGACCTCGCGGTCGCCGACACGGCCCACCGGGCGCCCGACCTCCAGCAGGACCGCGTACCTGCGGTGTCGCTCGCCGACGGCGCGGGCGACCTGGGCGATCGAGGAGGACGCGTCCAGCGCGAGCGGCCGCCTCCACCTCACGTCGCCCACCGACAGGCGCTCGGGCCCGCGCGGCGGTCGCTCCACGCGGGGTATCCCCGTGGAGGGCCGGAACCGGGGCGGGACGTGGTGGCCCCGATAGTTACCGGTCAACGCGCGGGCGATGTCGATCGCGAGGGTTCCGTAGACGCCCCGGCGGGAGCCGGGGGAGCGCACGAGCGCGTGCGTGACGCCCCTTCGCACGATCTCGACCGCGGCGTCCAGCAGGGAGTCGTCCGGGGCGATCGTCGCCCCGGGGCGGGAGAACCTCCACGCCTCGGCCCGGAGTGCGTCCCCTTCTAGGGAGCGCAGGGCCCGGATCACGTCCGCCTCCTCGATCACCCTCGCGGGGTCGCGCTCGTTCAGGAGCACGATTCCGGGGACGCGGTGAAGCACCATGGCCTTGATCGCGCTCCACAGGGGTCGGTCGGGTTCGAGGGTGATCACGCCGTGGCGAACGAACTCCGAGGCCCGGTGTCGGGTGAGTGGGGTCGGGTCGAGGTCCCCTTCGTTTTCGGAAAAGGGGAGAACATCGGGGTGGGCCCCGTGGATGGGTAGGGAACGGGGGTTACCATCTGCGCGTCGTCTCGCGTTTCGGTGGGTCTTTATCGCGCTTCCTTGACTTTCCGGTAGGCCCTAATCGCCTCTCGTTCCCGGGGCTTAACGATGGGTCGGTCGGGGACGAAGGGGCATCGGCCCGGGTCGCGCTGCGGGATCCCGATGCGGCGCCCGTACCGGACGATCTCGGGCTTGTTCATCCCGATCAGCGGGCGGAAGATGGGGAGGCGGGCCGTTCGTTCCTCGAGCCGTAGGTTCCATACCGTTTGGCTCGCCACCTGGCCCAGCGAGTCGCCCGTGATCAGGCACTCGCAGCCCAGTCGTTCGGCCCACTCGCAGGCGCGCTCGATCATGCGCATCTTGCAGACGACGCACAGGTAGCGTTCGAGGCGGCCGGAGAGCCGCTCCTCGGCCGTCTCCAGGAACTCCCGGTGGGACTCGTCGACGTGCAGCTTGAACTCGGGGTCCCACCTTCGGAGGATCCTCTCGTTCTCCTCGGCCGCCTCGAGCTCGGACTCGGTCACGAGGAGGTGGAGGCCGCGGCACTCGAGGCCGCGTCGCATGGCCATCCAGGCGGCGACGGGGCTGTCGAGTCCGCCGGAGAGGAGGGTGAGGGCGGTGCCCTGGGTGCCGACGGGGAGGCCCTCGGGGCCCGGTTCCTCCGGTCCGCACGCGTAGGCGGCGTCGTCGTGGACCTCGAGGAGCACGCGGGGGGCGGATTTGGTCACGGTGTGCCCGGAGGCCTCCGCCAGGTCGCGGGCGGCGTCGTACAGGGAGCGGCCGGAGACGTTCGGGTGGTGGGAGCGCACGTCGAGCCGGATGCGCTCCGGCGCGTCCCGGAGTAGTCTCCTGAACGCCTTTAGCACGGTCTGGGGACGGGGTTTGACCTCGTAGCCGGGGAGGGCGCCGGCGACGCCGAACTCTCGGGCGGCCTCCTTCTCGTGGTGGCCGTGGACGATCAGCCGGGGGCCCTTCACGCGCACGACCTCGCCCGTGCGCCGTTCGAGGCGGGCGGCGAGCTCGCCGAGGAGGGTCTTGCGGACGACGGGGCTCTTGGCCGTGACCTCGCCGGAGGGGCGCACGAGGGTGATCGGTTTCAAGGGGCGGCCCCCGAGGGGCTCGGTCGCCCACCGCTTCGGTCATCGGTTCCCCGAGGCCTCGGGTGTCCTCATCGCCGGGGGTGGTGGGGCTGATCCGGGCGTTGAAGCTGGGGGGCAGCGTGATCACGGACAAGCGTCGGCCGAGGACGGCCCGGGAGGGGTTGATCCGGGAGCTCATGCAGCGGCTGGTGGGCTGGGAGGGTCGGCTGATCCTGGTGCACGGTGGGGGCTCGTTCGGGCACTACGAGGCCCGTCGGGTGGGGTCGTTGGAGGAGGGGGTTACGCGGGTTCGGGAGGCGATGCACGAGTTGGTGGGGGTGATGGAGCGGGCGGCGGTGGAGGCGGGGGTGCGGGTGTACGCGCTGCCGCCGGCGGTGTTGCTGCGCTCGGTGAACGTGGTGGTGGAGGTGTTGGAGCGGGGCTGCGTGCCGATGTTGTACGGGGACGTGGTGCCGGCCGGGGACGGGTTCCGGATCATGTCGGGGGATGAGATTCTGGAGCGGTTGGCGGTGCTGCGGGTGGATCGGGTGGGCTTCGGGATGGACGTGGACGGGGTGTACCCGGAGCGGCCGGGGGTGGGGGAGCCGTTTAAGGAGTTGACCCCGGGGGAGGCGCGGGCGCTGGCGGAGCGGTTGGAGGGAGCGGCCGGGGTGGACGTGACGGGAGGGATTGCGGAGAAGCTGCGGCGGGCGGCTCGGATCGCGGAGGCCGGGGTAGAAGTGCTCCTCTTCGACGCGAGCGATCCGGACAACGTGGATAGGTTCCTGCGGGGGGAGCGCGTTGGAACGCGGGTGGTCCGGCGGGACTAGGGAGCGGAAGTGGGAGCACGTGTTGGCCTGCGTGTGGGAGGACGTGGAGTCCGACGCGAGCCCGCTCTTTGAGTGCGTGCACCTGGTGCACCGGGCGCTGCCGGAGCTGGACATGGATGAGGTGGACACGCGGGTGCGGTTGTTCGGGAAGGAGCTGTCGTTTCCGCTCATCATCGCGGGGATGACGGGCGGTCACCCGAAGACGGGGGAGATCAACCGGAGGCTGGGGGTGGTCGCGCGGAAGCTGGGGATCGGGATCGGCGTGGGTAGTCAGCGGGCGGGGGTGGAGGATCCGGAGGTGCGGTGGACGTTCGAGGTCGTGCGGGAGGAGTACCCGGACGGGTTGGTGCTGGCGAACATCGGGCTGCCGCAGTTGCGGGAGGGTGGGGCGGACCTGGCGGTGGAGGTCGTGGACATGGTGGACGCGGACGCGCTGGCCGTGCACGTGAACGTGCTGCAGGAGGCGGTGCAGCTGGAGGGGGAGCCCGACGCGTCGGGGTTCGTGGAAACGCTGGAGGAGGTGCGGGAGGCCGTGGACGTGCCCGTGGTGTTGAAGGAGACGGGGACGGGCGTGTCGGCCGAGGACGCGGAGCTGGTCAAGGACGTCGTGGACGGGATCGACGTGGGCGGGGCGGGCGGCACGAACTGGGCGGTGGTGGAGTCCGTGCGCTCTCGGGCGCACGGGGAGGCGCCCGTGGGCCGCGCGTTCTCGCGGTGGGGGGTGCCGACCGCCGCCTCGATCCTGGAGGTGAGGCGGGTGGTGGGGCCCGACGTTCCCGTGATCGGGACCGGCGGCGTGCGGGATGGGCTGGACGTGGCGAAGGTGCTGGCGCTGGGCGGGGACTGCGCGGGGATGGCCCTGCCGGTGCTTCGGAAGGTGCTGTCCGAGGGCGTGTCGGGGTGCGTGCGGTTCCTGCGGACCGTGGCCAGGGAGGCCAGGATCGCGATGCTGATGACCGGGTGCCGGACCGTGGAGGAGATGAGCAGGGTTCCGATCGTGGTTCACGGGCGGCTTAAGGAGTGGTTGGAGTGTCGAGGGATCGATCCCGAGCGGGTCTGCTCGGGCGATCGCCGTCAGGGGTGTTAGCGGTTGGGCGTGGAGGTGTTCGCGGTCGGAGGGTACGGGGAGGCCGGTGGCCGGAACATGACGGCCGTGCGGGTGGACGACGAGCTCGTGATCTTCGACTGCGGCATGTCGCTGGACAAGTCCCTCGTGTTCCGGAAGGATTTCCCCAAGGCGTCCACCCGGGAGCTGCGGGACGTGAAGGCGATCCCGGACGACACGATACTGCGTCGGTACCGGTCCAAGGCGGTGGCCGTGGCCCTCTCGCACGCGCACCTGGATCACATCGGCGCCGTCCCCAAGCTCCTGTTCCGGTACCGGTGCCCGGTGTTCGGGACCCGGTTCACCATCGAGCTGGTGAAGCGGGACCTGGAGAACGAGGAGCGGTACGCGGAGGAGGCCGAGGAGGTGCGGATGAACCTGTACGCGGTCGAGCCGGGGGACGAGGTGCAGATCTCGCGGCGGCTGCGGCTGGAGTTCGTGCCCATCAGCCACAGCATCCCGGGCAGCGTGCTGCCGGTCCTTCACACCCCTTACGGGGCGATCGTGTACGCGTGCGACTTCAAGTTCGACGATCGCCAGATGATCGGTTACCAGCCGGACTACAAGCGGTTGAAGCAGCTGGGTAAGGAGGGCGTGCTGCTGCTCATCCCGGAGAGTCTTCGGGTCGCCGAGGAGATCAAGACCCCGTCCGAGTCCGTGGCCCGGGAGATGGTCAGCGACGTCCTGCGCTTCGCGGACGAGGAGACCGAGGGGATCATCGTGACCACGTTCTCCTCGCACATCGAGCGCATTCAGGCCATCGCGGACACCGCGGACCGGCTCGGTCGGCGGGTCGTGCTCGCGGGTCGCTCCCTGGGCAAGTACGGCCGCGTGGCCGAGGAGCTGGGACTGCTGAACCTGCCGGCCGGGGCGCGGATCTACGACAAGCCGGACACGATCCGGCGCGGGTTGGAGCGCGCGTGCGAGGAGAAGGAGGAGTACCTGCTCATCGTGACGGGGCACCAGGGCGAGCCCGGCGCCGTGCTGACCCGGATGGCGGACGACGAGCTCCCCTACCGGTTGACCGAGCAGGACGGGGTGATCTTCTCCTCCTCCGTCATCCCGTCCCCCATTAACCGGTCCAACCGGTACAAGCTCGAGACCAAGCTCCGGTTGAAGGGCGTGAAGATGTTCAAGGACGTGCACGTCTCCGGGCACGCCGGCCGGGAGGACCATCGGCTCCTGCTCCGCATGCTGCAGCCCGAGTTCATCGTGCCGGCGCACGGGGACCCGGACATGTTGGCGGCCTACGCGGAGCTGGCCACGCAGGAGGGGTACGAAATCAATACGGACCTGTTCCTAACGCTGGACGGCACCCGGATCGAGTTACCCATCTGAAAAAGGGGAGAGGGAAATGCATGATCGGGTGCTCGAGGAGCTGGAGCGGGCCGGGGAGCTGGTGGACGACAAGATCCGGGAGGTGCTGCCCCGGGGTGGGGCCGCGGAGCTGTACGACGCCTGCTGGCACCTGATTGAGGCCGGGGGCAAGCGCTTCCGGCCCCTGCTCGCCATCAAGTCCTGCCAGGCCCTGGGCGGCGCCCCGGAGGACGTGCTCCCGGAGGCGGCCGCCGTGGAGCTCATCCACACGTTCACGCTGATCCACGATGACATCATGGACGAGGACGAGGAGCGTCGCGGCGTGGAGGCGGTCCACGTCCGCTGGAACGTCCCCGTCGCCATCCTCGCCGGGGACACGCTCTTCTCCAAGGCGTTCGAGGTGGCCGCCGAGGGCGGGGACATCCGGGTGGTGAGGGAGCTGGCCCGCGCCTGCACGGAGATCTGCGAGGGGCAGGCCATGGACCTGGAGTTCGAGGAGCGGGATGACGTGACGGAGGAGGAGTTCCTGGAGATGGTGCGCAAGAAGACGGCCGCGCTCATCCGAGCCTCCTGCGTGGTCGGCGGGCTCAAGGCGGGGGCCGACGACGACCAGCTGACCGCGCTGGCCGAGTACGGGGAGAACCTCGGTATCGCCTTCCAGATCCAGGACGACGTCCTGGACCTGGTGGGGGACGAGTCGAAGCTGGGCAAGCCGGTCGGCAGCGACATCGTCGAGGGCAAGAAGACGCTCATCATCATCAAGGGGCTGGAGCGGGCGGACGAGGGGCAGCGGGAGCGGATCCTGAGCGTGCTGGGCAACGAGGACGCCTCCCGGGAGGAGGTGCTGGAGGTGATCGAGATCCTTCGGGAGCTCGGGGCGATAGACTACGCCCGGGAGCGGGCGCGCGAGTACGCGGAGGCCGCGAAGGAGGCCCTGAGTCGGCTGCCGGGGAACGAGCACCGGGAGTTCCTCGAGGCGGTGGCGGACTTCGTGGTCGAGCGGGAGTTCTAGGGAGTGTCGGGCGTTGCCCCTACCCCGGTTTTTCCTGGAGGTGGACGAGGAGGAGGTCGAGGATGGGCTCCCGGACGAGGAGTTCATACTGACGGACGAGGAGCACCGTATCGTCGTGCGCTCGCGGGAGCTGGCCGAGCGTCTGCTCGAGGAGCTGGAGGAACCGGTCGTCTGCCGCAAGGTCGTGTACGAGGAGGCGAGGGCCGCGTTCGATGCCATGGAGGCCCGCGTCACCCGGCACGTGATCATCGAGCCGCCGGACCGGAGATCGCTGGTGTTCCTGCGGCCCGGGGAGCGGGTGTACCAGGTCCCGGTGGAGGGGTACGTGGTCACCCCGATCGCCGACGTGGGGGACCGGCTCAGGAAGGGGGACCCGCTGGCCGCGATCACGACGCGGCGGGGAGACGTCCGGTACGTGGAGGCCCCGCACCCCTGCCTGGTGGTGTACGTGTGTGAGCAGGAGGCGGTCCGGGCGCAGCGGAGACCGAACTACGAGTACTACATCGTCCCGGTGGAGGAGTGACGCGCGCCGGGCCATCCGGGAGGCCCTCCGGCGCGTGCTCCACGGCTCGCTGCCCCGGGAGGTGGGGGTGGACGTTCTCGAGGTTCGACCCGGGCTGAGGCGGCGCGACGTCCTGTACGTGCGGGCGGAGCTGGTCGTTCACAAGGAGTCGCTCAAGGGCACCGTGATCGGTCGCGGCGGCCGCACGGTGCGTAGGATCGGGGTGGAGGCGCGCAGGAGGCTGGAGCGGTGGTGGGGTCGCCGGGTGTTCCTGGACCTGACCGTGGTGGTGGATCCGGAGCGCGCTCCGGCGAATCGGTGGTTCAAGATCAGGAAACGGGATGACGTTTTCGAGTGTCCCGCCTTCAAGCACCCGCAGCACGCGCGCGCTCGGAACGTGCGCGTGCGGGGCAACGCCCGGATCGCGGCCTTCACGGAGCTCTCGCGGTCCACCGTGCACGGCGGCGCGATGGTCTCCAACTTCAGCCGGGTCGTCGGCTCGGTGCTGCACAAGCGGGTGAGCGTGTCCGCCCACTGCACCGTCCGGGACGCGGAGCTGGGGCCGTTGACGTTCGTCGGCGACGGGGCGCGGGTGGAGTCGTCCCGGGTGGGAGAGCGCTGCTTCGTGGGGATGCGAGCCCTCGTGCGCGGGGCGCGCGTGGGTCGCTGGTCGGTGATCGGGGCGGGGGCCAGGGTGGAGGGGGACGTGCCGGAGCGTTCGCTCGTGGTCGGGAGTGAGGTGGTGGATCACCTGGACTTTTACGAGCTGGTGCTGGAGTCGGATCGTGCGGTGCTGAAGGTGAACGGTCGGGTGAAGGAGCGGGTGAGGGTCGGGAGCGGGGAGGAGGTCACCGTCCGGTACCTGGAGGACGAGAACGAGCTGACGTTGGGCGGGGGGTCCGGTAGGGAGCTGTGCAGGGCCTTCAGGGAGGGGAAGGGGTGGAGAATTCGGGGTAGGGGGTTCGAGCGGGAAGGTCGGTCGGTGCACTGGTACGTGGGGAGGAGGCGGGGCCTGCTCGCCTAGACGCCGAGCTCCTCCCGGATCTCCCGGACCAGCTCGGAGACGCCGATGTCGGTGAGGCTCTCCAGCACGAACCGGGCGCTGTTGCGGTCGTCCACGAGCTTCAGCGGCCCCAGGAACTCGGTGCGGGAGAGGATCTTCTTCAGGACGTCGTTGGCCTCGGGCGTGTCGAACGCGTCACCGTCCACGTACAGGGTGAGCCCGTCGGCGTCCCGGACGGACAGCGACCCGTTGTAGATGCAGGAGCTGGCGCCCTGCTCGACGGGGCCCTCCTTCACGATGACGGTCTTCACGGTGCTGCCGTCGCCGAGCTTGACGCGCTCGTCGGAGAGGATGTACTCGCACTCGACGGAGCCCGTCGTTTCCAGCTCCTTGCAGATGACGGCGGAGGCGGACAGTCGGTCCGAGGCCTTAACCTTGCCCGGAGCGACGATGATGCCGGACACGCTCACGTTGCTGGCCAGCGAGGCGTCGGATCCGACCACGACCGACCCGTCGATCCGCACGCCCGAGCCGAGCTCGACGGCGTCCTGGGAGACGACGTTACCGGTGATCTCGGCCCCCTCGCGGATCCGGACACCGTCCTTGGAGATCACGTCGCCCAGCACCTTGACTCCCTTCCCGATCTCCACCTCCTTGGCGACGATGGTGCCGTGGACGCGCGAGTTGTCCCGGATGCTGACGCTCTCCTTGATGAGGATGGGTTCCTCGTCGTGCATCGACTGGATGGAGGAGTCCTTGCCCACGACGAGGCTGCCGTTGACGCGCGCCACGGCCATCTCGGTGCCGGCGGGGATGAGCAGCTGCTCGCCCTCCTCGTACCGCTTGATCTGGGCGGTGAGCTGGGAGACCTTCTTCTTGAGCCTCTCGATCTCCTCGTCCTTCCGCTTGAGCTCCCGGCGCAGCTTCTTGACCTGCTTCCGGGACTTCCGGAGCTTCCTCTCGCGGTCCTTGAGCTTGGAGCTCAGCTCCTTGATCCGCTTCTCCGCCTCCTTCAGCTTGGACTGGAGCCGCTCGTTCTCCGAGGAGAGCTGCTCGAGCTGCTTCCGGAGCTCGTCGCGCTCCCGCTTCAGCTCCTCGATCTTGGACTTGAGCTCCTCGATTCGCTCCTCCGCCTCGGACAGCTCCTCCAGCTTGCGCTCGAGCTTCTCCTTCTCCTCCTTGATCTTCTCGTACTTGCTCTTGAGCTTCTTGACGCTCTTCACCAGCTTCTTGTTCTGCTCGGATAGGTCCTCCAGCTTGTCCTTAAGCTCCTGCTGCTTCTGAGTGGCCTCCTCGTACTTCTCCCGGTACTCCTCCGCCTTGGACTTGAGCTCCTCGTACTTGGACTTCAGCTCCTCGATCTTCTCCTTCAGGCGCTTGGTGGCCTTGACGTACCGGTCCAGCTCCTCCTCCCGCTCCTTCAGCTCCTCCTTGAGGCGCTTGACCTCCTCTCGGAGCCTGTCGCGCTCCCCGATCGCGCTCTCGGCCTTGTCCTTCCACTCCTCCAGCTCGCGCCGGAGTCGCTCGTTCTCCCGCTTCAGCCGCTCCAGGTCCTCGGAGCCCGGGGCCGCTTCGGGCTCCTCTTCCTCCTCTTCCTCCTCCCTCGCGGGGGCCGGGGCGGGGGCGGGTTTGGCCTCCTCTTCCTCCTCGGCCTCCTCCGCGGCCTCCGGCTTGGGCGGTTTGAGCTTGAGCTTGATCGCGCCGCCCGACTCCTCCTCTTCCTCCCCTTCCCCTTCCTCTCGCTCCTCCCGGGCCTTCTCGGGCTTGGGGAGCTTTAGCTTGGGTGGTCCCTCGTCCCCTCCTCCCTCCTCTTCGTCCCCTCCACCGCCGACCGACAGCTTGAGCTTGGGACCCTCCTCGCCCTCATCCTCCTCCTCGGGCCTTTTGCGGCGGAAGATCATCGATCGTGGGCCCCTTGGCGCTAATTAGCCGAACATGTCCTCCGGCGGGGGTGTGGGCGGGTGTCCGGGAACGACGGCGGGCACGACCGCCTCCGGCTCCTTCTCAATCTCCGCCTTCATCCGGTTCACGAGCTTTTCGTCCTTAATAATTTTAACTATCCTGGGCTGCGGGCGGGCCTCGTTGGGGGAGGGGACGAGCGGGAGGTCCACGATCACGTGGTCGTCCTCCTCCAGCTCCCCGGCCAGGCGCGGGTCCACCTCGGCGATGATGGTGGGCCCGCGGTGCAGGCTGACGGTGGCGAGGACCTGCTGGTCGGCGGACACGACCCCCTCATCGGAGGGTCGAATGATCGTCTCCACTTTGCCCAGCTCGTACGGCATCGTGCAGCTCTCCCCTGCCCCTCCTGCGAGAGATGTGCAGTAGGCTCGCCAGCCCGACCGCGTTGACCATCCAATAAGAGATTACCCTGTCAAGTAGGACCGCGGCGGCGCTGATGCCCCGATCGACGCCCAGCGCCGCGTACGCGGAGGCCGCGGAGACCTCGATCGCGCCCAGGCCGCCGGGGAGCAGGGGCAGCGCGCCGACGAGCATGGAGACGGCGAACCCCACCACGATCACGGACAGGGGCACGGCGCGGTCCAGGGCGGTGAAGACGAGGTAGGTGCGGAGGACCTCGCAGGTCCAGATGGCGGAGGAGATCGCGGTGCCGCAGGCCAGCGTGCACGGGTCGGAGAGCAGCCGCCGGAAGTTGCGGACGAAGCGCCGGACCCAGCGCTCGACGCGGCGCGCGTCGACGTCGTCCCGTCGGGCTCGGGACAGGAGTCGGGAGAGGAGCGTGCCGAAACGGAGAATTATCCTCTCGTTGGCCATGATCCAGACGGAAAACGCGAGCGCGAGCGTGAGTACCAGCACGCCCGCCGCGAGCAGTCGGGTCATGCGGCTTCCGCTTTGGAGCAGCGACGCGAGTCCGAGTAGCAGGAGCGCGACGAGGGGGAAGTAGTCCAGGATCCGGTCTATGACCACGGAGGAGGCCACGTCGCGGGCCCGGCACCCGGTGAGTCGGGAGAGCAGGTAGATGCGCAGGGGCTCGCCCCCGCTGCGGGCGCTCGGGGTCACGTTGTTGATGAGCATCGACGCGTTATTAATCAGGAAGGTGAGGCGGAAGGGGGCCCGGATGCCGGCTCGTTGGAGCACGAAGTGCCACCGGGCGGCCCAGAGGAGGAGGTCGGCGAGCTGGGCGAGGGTGGCCAGCACCAGGATGTACGGGTTCGCTCGTCGGAGCGCGGAGGCTATCTGGCTCGGGTTGAACGACCAGATCATCAGGGCGAGGAGGGCGACGCCGGCGGCCGTGGCCAGCGCCATCTTCCGGTTGAGCTTCCAGAGGTCCACCGCGCTACCCGCCTATTCCTTCCTGAGCACGGCGTAGAAGAACCCGGGCGTGTCCGCTCGGTGAGGGAGGAAGAGCGCGCCGTCCCCGGCGGGGTTCGCGGGCTTAAGTGCCTCGGTGATCGGCTCCATGCCTAGCTCTTCGACCGCTCGGCGGACGACGAGCTCGTTCTCCTCGCGGGTCAGCGTGCAGGTGGCGTAGAGGAGGCGGCCGCCCGGTCTTAGGACCCGGTGGGCGGCTCGGAGCAGCGAGAACTGGTACGAGGGTAGGCCCAGGCACTCCTCGTAGGTGGCCTCGATCCACAGCTTGGGTCGCACGCCCAGGGCGGTGCAGGGCGGGTCCACGATCGCCACGTCGAACCGCTCCCGGAGTCGGCGGCAGACGCGTCGGGCGTCCCCGTGGATCACCCGGACCCAGTCGATGCCGAGCCGTCGCAATCGTCGTTCCATCCGCTCCAGCCGGGGTTTGGACCGGTCGATGGCGACGATCTTGGAGTCGGGGCCCGTGAGCTGGGCGACGTGGGAGCACTTGCCCCCGGGGGCCGCGCAGAGGTCGATGACGGACTCTCCGGGTCGCGGGTCGAGGGCCTCGACGGCGAGGATGGAGGGGAGGCCCTGGGAGTAGATCCAGCCCCGGGCGTAGGCCCGGGTGGCGCGCACCTTGGGGGCCCGGTACACGGGTCGGTCGACGCGGACGGCCAGCCCCCGGTCCCGATCCTCCATCTCGTCCCCGTCCATCTCGGCCACGCCGAGGGCCACGGGGTGGCCCCGCTCGGAGACGACGAGCACCCGATCGCCCCGCCTCACGCCCTCGGCCCGGAGCACCCCGGGGGCGTACAGGTCGGCCCCCACGTACACGCTCTCGGCGGCGAACTTGTCGGCCACCACGACCCGCTCCTCGTCGGGGCGCACTCGGTGGGGTCCCTTCACCTCGATCTCCACGGCGTGCTCGGAGTACGGGGAGGGTCGGACGCGGTGGTCCGGTAGCTCCCGGGACAGGAGCTCCAGGACGTCCTCCGGGTCCGCCTTCAGCGTGTTCACGCGGAGCGTGTACCAGCGGACGGGTGCGATGAGGGCGGCGAGGAGGGTCGGGTAGTCGGGGGTGCGGGCTTGGAGGAGGTTCGCCAGCCTGGGGTCGTCCAGGTCGGGGCGGGCGAAGGGGCGGGCTCCTCGGCTCGGGTGGATGTCATCACCCCGTCGGGTGAAGGCCGTGCTCGTCATCGGAGTGCGGGGTCAGAACTCGATCAGCTTGACCGTTCGTTCGTCGGGGTCCAGGAGGGCCGCGGTGCGGCGGCCGGTCACGTACCCGCAGGCCTCGCCGGGGTTCACGACGAGGGTGTCGCCCACCCGGCGCTCCTCGGGCTCGTGGGTGTGGCCGTAGACGACCACGTCGTACTGGCCGGAGCGGGCGAGGGCCTCGACGATGGCCTCCTCGGTCCCGTGCACCATGGCGACCTTCAGTCCCAGGACCTCGCCCGTGAAGACCTCGCCGACCAGGTTGAAGCCGACCTCTTCCGCCTTCTCGCGGAGGAAATCGCGCTCCCCGTCGTTGTTTCCGAAAACGCCTATAAACTCCTCGCAGTCGATTTTCGCGAGCTCGGGGAGCGTGAAGGGAGCGACGTAGTCGCCGGCGTGCAGCACGACTTCGACGCCCTCGTCGTTCATTCGGTCCGCCAGCTCGCGCACGGCTCGCAGGTTGTCGTGGGTGTCCGAGATCAGCCCGATCAACGGTTCAACCCCCGTCAGGGGGTGGGAGGGGTTAACGTCCGCGTTCGGTCGCATCGCGTCCGTGAATCCGCGTCGCGCGATGAGGCAGGTCGTCCGGGCCTCCCTCAAGCCGGTATATAAGATGTACGAGAGGATGTTGGAGCGGAGGGTGCGTCGGGGTAAGGTGCCCGAGCACGTGGGCATCATCATGGATGGGAATCGTAGGTTCGCCCGCGAGTTGGGGCTGAAGCCCTGGGAGGGGCACCGGTACGGGGCGGATAAGCTGGAGCAGGTGCTGGAATGGTGCTTCGACATCGGGGTTAGGATCGTCACGGTTTACGCGCTCTCCACCGAGAACCTGAACCGGCCGAAGGAGGAGCTGCGTCATCTGTTCGACCTGATGGAGGAGCGGTTCAGGGAGCTGGCCCGGAGCGAGCGGATTCATCGGCGTCGGGTCGCCGTGCGGGCGATGGGTCGGTTGCACCTGCTGCCGCGTCGGGTGCGGGAGGCGATTCGGGAGGCGGAGGAGGCGACGAGGGAGTACTCGGAGCGGTTCCTGAACGTGGCGGTGGCGTACGGGGGCCGTCAGGAGATCATCGACGCGGTGCGAGAGATCGCCCAAGACGTTAAATCGGGCCGGCTCGATCCTCGCAGCATAGACGAGGAGACGTTCCGCGAGTACGTCTACGTGGGTGACCTGCCCGATCCGGAGCTCATCATCCGGACGAGCGGTGAGGAGCGGTTGAGTAACTTCCTCCTGTGGTACTCCGCGTACTCCGAGCTGTACTTCGTGGACGTGTACTGGCCGGAGTTCCGCAAGATCGATCTGCTCCGGGCGATCCGGGAGTTTCAGAAGCGGGAGCGAAGGTTCGGTAGATGACGGCCGGGGGTGCGCGGCGGATGGTGGAGGACCTGCTCGGGGTGGAGCCCCAGACGGACGGTCAGAAGGAGCTGTACGAGGCCCTGCTGGACGAGGAGAACGAGATCGTGGCCGCGTTCGGGCCGACGGGTACGGGTAAGACGCTCTTCTGCGCCGCGTACGGCGTGAAGGCGGTGATGGAGGGCGAGTACGATCGGTTCATCGTCACGCGGCCGCTCGTGGACGTGGCGACGAAGGAGGAGATGAGCTCCGCCGACGTGCCGGAGAAGTTCGAGGAGATGGTCGTCACGCCGGTGATGGACGTGCTCTCGCAGTTCACGGGGCGGAAGGAGCTCCGGCGGATGATCGATGAGGAGAAGATCATGATCGTGGACACGCACTTCGTCCGGGGGCGCACGTTCGACGACGCCGTGATCCTGCTGGACGAGGTTCAGAACATGCTGCCGGAGAACGCGGGCGAGGTACTGGCGCGGATGGGTCACAACTCGCGCCTGCTGATCACGGGCGATCCGGTCTTCCAGAAGGACATCGACGTGGAGCGGTGCGGCGCGACGGTCATGCGGGAGATCCTGGCCGAGGAGCCCAAGGCCGCGGTGATCGACCTGGGCACGCGGGACATCGTGCGGCCGGGCGCGGAGCGGGGCGTGCACCTGCAGCTGGAGATCCGCGTCCGCAACCGCGAGCTGAACGACGTGGAGCGGGAGATCATGGACGTGGTCCGGGTGGAGGCGCCGGACGCCGACGTGCTCACGGTCCTGTACGTGGAGCCCATCGCCGAGGACCTGGAGATCGACACGGAGAACGTGCCGCAGGCCGTGATCGTGACCAAGGAGGGGCACGTGGGCCGGGTGGTCGGCACGGGGGGCGAGCGGATCGAGAACATCGAGGCGGAGACGAACATGCGGATCGTCGTCACGCACCTGACGCTGGACTTCATCGACTTCATCGCGGACATCCACCCGGTCCCGTGGATCGGGGAGCGCATCGTCGACGTGGACATCGCGGGCCCGAACCTGAAGGTGTGGATCGACCGGCGGGACTTCGGCCCGTTCATGGGGCAGCGCGGCCGGTACGCCCGGTTCGTCGAGGAGGTACTGCAGGAGCTCCTCGGCATGGGCCTGGAGGTCGAGCAGGCGTGAGCCGGCGCATGGTCGACGCCCACCTCCTCGCCACCAAACCGCTCCGCCCGCGCGAGCTGAGGAAGCGGCTGGAGCGAGCGCTCCGGGCGGCGGGGTTCGAGGTCGAGCGCGTGCTGGTGAGCGAGGGGGCGGTGATCCTCGCCGGGGGCCGCCCCGCCCGCGAGTACGTGATCCTGGCGGACGTGGTCGGCCCGGGCGATCCCGGCGGGGTCGTGAGGTCGGTGCTGGAGCGCTACGGTAGGCCGGAGGTGCGGGTGGGGAGGCGGGACGCGCCGGGGGAGTGCGATGACCGGGCGCTGGAGGCGCTATTCCAGGGTGGTAAGGAGCCTGGTGAGGAGTGAGGGGTCGGACGATCGAATCGCCGCCGTGCTCACGCTGACGGGGGCGCGTCGACCCCCGGACGGGGACCGCGTCCACGACGATATCGTTACAATGATCAAAACGGATGGGGGGCTCGAGGGGACCGTCCTGCACCCCCGACCGCCCTCGGACTCGGGCCTCCTGGGCCGCCGGTTGAAGGCCGTGTGGCGCTCGTCCTCGGACCCGCCGACGAGCGCCCTGACCCTGGACGCCATGGCCAGCGCCCGGGCCGGCGAGGTCTCGCCGCTGCTCTCCGAGCGGCTGCCCAGGAGTTACAGGAAGGCTGAAAAGGAGCGGGCCCGCATCATAGCGGATACGGTGGAGGACCGGTTCGGAGAGAGGGTGCTCCTGATTGGATACTCCGGCGCCCTCCGTCGGGAGCTGGAGCGACGGGGGCTGCTCCGGGGGGTGGTGGACGCGGATCCCCGGGTGGGGGTCCCGCGGCGCGCGAGGCTGGGCGAGTTCCCGCTACTGGCCACCGGCATGGTGCTGGTGAACGGCTCGTTCAAGCGCATCGTGACCCGTCACCGCGGTCCCATCGCGCTGTACGCCCAGTCCTGCACGCACTTGGTCCCGTTGCTCACCCGTGCCGGCGTTGTGGACGCGGCGATCGTGGAATCCTTCCCCTTCCACTTTTGCCCGGGAGAAACCCGAGTGCGCGTGTTCGCGGGTGGTTGATCTTGCTGGATACCGTTAAGGACTACATGAGCGGCGTGATCAAGCGCAAGACCAAGCGGGGCGATCTGGACATCGCGATGCTGATCGACGGGCCGAACATGCTCCGGCGCGAGTTCGACATCAGTCTGAAGGAGGTCCGGGAGCTCGTCGAGGAGCTGGGCACGATCCGCATCGGCCTGGCGTTCCTGAACCAGTACGCGTCGGACAAGCTCATCGAGGCGGTGGCGAACCAGGGGTTCGTGCCCCGGGTCATCCCGGGGGACGTGGACGTGTACCTCGCCGTGGAGGCGATGGACATCATCTACAGCGACAGCGTGGACGCGCTGGCCCTGATGACGCGGGACACGGACTTCCTGCCCATCATCGCGAAGGCGAAGGAGCGGGGCAAGGTGACCATCGTGATCGGGGCCGAGCCGGGGTTCAGCACGGCCCTGCAGAACGCCGCCGACTACGTGATCAAGCTGAAGACGGGGAGGAGGGAAGAGGAGGCGCGGGAGGAGGAGGCGAAGAAGCGGCAGCAGCAGGCCGCGGAAGGCTGACCATGCTGGTCCGGACGCTCCGCACCCCGGTCGGGAGCTTCCGGCTGCTCGTGGACGCCTACCAGGACGACCTGCTGCGGGACCGGGAGCGGACGGGCGCGTTCGTCCGCATGGTGTGCGACCACGCCGACGGGGCCGAGTTCGCCGACCTGGGCGCCGGGACGGGACCGCTCTCCGTGGTCGCCGCGAACGCGGGCGCCCGTCGGGTCGTCGCGGTGGAGCGGAATCCCAGGAGGGCCCGGCTGCTGGAGCGGAACCTCAGGAGGTACGCGCCGAGGGACGTGCGGTGGGAGGTGGTGCGGGCCGACGCGCGGCGCGTGGAGGTGAACGCCGACGTGATCGTCTGCGAGATGATCGACACGCTGCTGCTGGAGGAGGACTTCGTGGACGTGGTGAACGCCGCGCTGGAGCGGTACGGGCCCCGGGTGCTGCCCCCGGAGGTGCGGATCGGGCGGCGACCGCTGGAGGACCCGCCGCGGACGCCCCGGTACGCGCCCACGGACGTGCGCGGGGCGGAGCCGCTCGAGGTGATCCGAACCGAGGGGCGGATCCCGAAGGAGTTCGAGTACGAGACCCCGGGGCCGGGGTACGAGTTCCTGACGTGGGTGGAGTACGGCGGGCTCGTGGCGGGGGGCTCGGAGGTCTTCTGCCCGGGACTCCGGGTGAGGACGCCGGGGGAGGTCGTTCGTGGTCGTCGTGGGGAGGGGCTGGAGTCGCTGCGGGTCTAGACCCCGCGGAGCATGAGGACGATGCCGAGGGCGATCAGGCCGCCCGCGAGGATCCAGTGGGTGAGGGTGGCCCGCCGACGTCGGCGCTCGTACTCGCGCCGGCATCTCTCGCTGCAGAAGCGTTCTCCCTCGGGGATCGCGGCCCCGCAGACGATGCAGTGGGAGTGCGGGGGGACGCGCTCGCGCTCCGACACCCGGTCACCCCCGGACGATCGTGCCGTCGTGCCGGCCCCGGAGGGTCCCCCGGATCCCGGCGCTTTTGAAGTCATCCCAGGACAGGACGTGGGTGGTCACGCGGCCGCGGCGGATGATCTTGGTCGCGACGGGATCGACCACGAAGCTGCCGCCGGCCTCCAGGTCGGCCTCGAAGGCCAGCCGCTCGAGCTCGCGGGCGCTGATCTCCCGGAACTTCCGGGCGCCCGGCTCGCTCGGGTCCCGGTCGTAGATCCCGTCCACGTTGGTGACGATGATGAGCGGGGCCTGCAGGAGCTCGGCGATCATGGCCCCGACGGCGTCGGTGGTGTGGCCCGGGTGCGTGCCCCCGCAGACGGCCACGCCCTCCCGGCGGACCGTTTCCGCGGCTTCCGAGGGGGTTTCCGGGACGTCGGTCCCGGGCCGGCCGAGCGCGAGGTTGAGGAGGGCGGCGTTCAGTCGGGTCACCGTGATGCCGAGCTCGTCGAGGGCGGTCTCGGGCGCCCCGAGGTCTCGCGCTACGTTTATGTACTCACGGGCGACGGGGCCCCCACCGACGACGACGCAGGTTTTCAGCCCGGATTCCAGCGCTTCGGAGATGAGGTCCGCGGCCTCCCGGATCCGGTCCGGGTTCCGCACGTTGAGCACGGACCCGCCGAGCGCCACGACCGCGTACAGCCCGATCACCCCCTGGGGGAGCCCGGTTGGAGGCGACCTCCGAGAGCGTGGAACGGTACAAGTTCAAAAGAATGCTAGAGCGGTTGGAGAGCCTGGAGGGCGAGGGTACGGAGCTGATCACGATATACATTCCGCCGGAGAAGCGGTTGAGCGATGTGATCGCAATGATGAGGGAGGAGTACTCTCAGGCGAGTAATATCAAGAGTAAGAGGACGCGGAAGAACGTTCAGTCCGCAATTGAGGTGGTTATTCAAAGGCTCAAGACCGTGGGTGAGACCCCGGAGAACGGGTTGGTGGTGTTGGTCGGTACGGTTAAAGAAGGCACGAAGGAGAAGATGGTGGCGGAGCTAATCGAGCCGCCCGAGCCGGTGGATCGGTTCATTTACCGGTGCGATTCCAGGTTTTACCTGGAGCCCCTGAAGGAGTGTCTCGAGGATAAGGATGTGTACGGCGTGCTGGTCATGGACCGTCGGGAGGCGACGATCGGGCTGGTCAAGGGTAAGCGGGTTGAGGTGAAGAAGCGGCTTAAGTCGGATGTGCCGGGTAAGCACAAGGCGGGCGGGCAGTCGCAGCGGCGCTTCGATCGGCTGATCGAGCACGCGGCGCACGAGTTCTACCAGGAGGTGGGTGAGGCCGCGCGGGAGGTTTTCGAGGAGGTGGAGAACCTGAAGGGGATCATCGTGGGCGGTCCGGGCCCGACGAAGGAGGAGTTCCTGGAGGGGGACTACCTGCCCAAGGACCTGAAGGAGAAGGTCATCGCCGTGGTGGATGTGGGGAACACGGACGAGTCGGGGATCCGGGAGGCGCTGAACAAGGCGGAGGACGCGCTCAAGGAGGCGGAGCTGGTCCGGGAGAAGCGGCTGGTGCGGCGGTTCATGGAGGAGGCGGTCAACGGGGATCTGGCGGCGTACGGGGAGGATGAGGTGGAGAGGATGCTGCGGATGGGGGCCGTGGAGACGCTGCTGATCTCGGAGGAGCTGGAGGGGTACAAGGCGGTGCTCCGGTGCCCGGAGTGCGGTCACGAGGAGGTGGTCACGGTTCGGAGCAAGGAGGAGGCGAGGGAGCGGGCCGGGGAGTGCCCGGAGTGCGGTGAGGCCGAGCTGGAGGTGGAGGACGTGAAGGAGCTCGTGGACTACTACCTGGAGCTGGCGGAGCGGACGGGGGCTCGGGTGGAGATAATTTCAACCGAGACGGAGGAGGGCGCGCAGTTCCACCAGGCGTTCGGCGGCCTGGGTGCGCTGCTGAGGTTCCGACCGGGGTAACGGGGTCGGTGCCCGTTGGCGGAGGAGGCGCCACCGCACGATCCGTACTCGCTCCTCGTCCGGACGATCCGGACCTCGATCCGGGACGCCGTCTCCTCGGCGTACGACGTGGACGAGCCCGTGGAGGTACCGGTGGATCCGGAGCCGCCGGTGGAGGACGCGGACGTGGCCACGCCCGTCGCCCTCTCGCTGGCGAAGGAGGTGGGCGAGGAGCCCCGGCGGGTCGCGGAGACGATCCTGGAGGAGTCCGACCTGGACGAGGTCGTGCTCGTGGACGAGGCCCGGGTGGAGGGGCCCGGGTACATCAACATCCGGCTGAACCGGCCTCAGTACGCCGCCCTCGTCCTCCGGTCCGTCTTCTACTACGGGGAGGAGTACGGGTCGCTGGACCTGGGGATGGGTCGGCCCGCGATCCTGGAGCACACGAGCGCGAACCCGAACGGCCCGCTGCACATTGGCCACGGCCGGAACGCGATCATCGGGGACATCCTGGCCCGGTGCATGGTGTTCACGAACTACGACGTGGAGGTCCAGTACTACGTGAACGACATGGGCAAGCAGATCGCGATGCTCGCGTGGAAGTACATCAAGGAGGGGCGGCCGGAGGTCCCGGAGGGTAGGAAGCCGGACGAGTTCTTCGGCGAGCTGTACGCGGAGGCGGCGAGGGAGATCGAGGAGGATCCCGAGCTGGAGGAGGTGGTGGAGCGGTTCCTGCGCTCCTACGAGCGGTATCTGCTGGAGGAGGAGTCCCGGGCGGAGCGCATCGCGGAGGCGTTTCAGACCGTGGTGGAGGAGTGCCTGAGGGGGCACATCGAGACCCTGGAGCGGCTCCGCGTGGCCCACGACCGGTTCGTGTACGAGAGCGAGTTCGTGGAGGATGCGGTCGAGATCGTCGAGAAGCTCGTGGAGATGGGCGCGGCGGAGGAGCGCGACGACGGGGCCGTGGTCCTCGATCTGGAGGACTACGGGATCGACAAGGAGCTCGTGCTCACGCGGAGCGACGGGACGACCCTGTACACGACGCGGGACATCGCGTACCACCTGTGGAAGCTCGGGCGGGCCGCGTTCGTTATCGACGTGCTCGGGGCGGATCACAAGCTCGCCGTGCAGCAGCTGAAGGCGGCGCTCGACCTGCTGGACGCGGATCCGGACCGCGTGGACGTGATCTTCTACGAGTTCATTCACCTGCCGGAGGGCTCGATGTCGACGCGGAAGGGTCGGTACGTGACCCTGGATGAGTTCCTGGACGAGGCCAAGCGGCGCGCGCTGGAGAAGATGCGGGAGGCGGGCGTGGCGGAGGATCTGGACGAGGAGGAGCGGGAGGAGATCGCGGAGAACGTGGCCATCGGGGCGGTCCGGTTCGCCATCGCCCGCGTGAGCCCGAACAAGCCGATCGAGTTCGACTGGGACGAGGCGCTGGACTTCCGGCGGGGCGGTCCGTTCATCCAGTACGCCTACGCGCGCGCCCGGTCGATCCTCCGGCGGGCGGACGAGGACGTGCAGCGGTTCGACGCGGCTCACCTGGACGACGATCACTCGTTCGAGCTGGTCTTCCGGATGTCCATGTTCCCGCGGCAGGTGGCCCAGTGCGTGCGGAAGCGGCGTCCGGACATCCTGGCGGAGTACGCCTACGAGCTCGCCCGGGCGTTCCACACGTTCTACGAGGAGGTGCCGGTACTGCACGCGGAGGACGAGGAGGTGCGGAAGGCGCGACTGAAACTGGTGGAGGCGTTCACCATCGTGATGGAGAACGTCATGAACCTCCTGGGCGTCCCGGCGCTCGAGCGGATGTAGGCCTCGCCCCGTCTCGGGGCGGAACGTTACGAACTTCGTAACGATTTCCGGTGGTGGGCCGGCCGGGATTTGAACCCGGGACCACGGGATTAAAAGTCCCGCGCTCTAGCCAGACTGAGCTGCCGGCCCGGCGTCCGTTCACGCGGGGGCGCCGCGTCGTATAAAAACCTTTCTCCGCGGGCCGGGCTCCGGGGAACTACTTAAACCCCGCCCGGGGCGGCGGGACGGGGGTCAGATCCTCCAAAAGGATGACCCCCGTCTGGGTCCCCCGGGTGAGGCGGCCGTCGCCGTTCAATGAGCCCGGGACCGGAGGGCGGGGGACACCCCCGTCCCTCACGATCACCGCTGCTTGTCCGGAGAGGGAGGCGACGGGGAGGGTGCCCGTGAGCGAGCTGGAGGAGTTGAGGGAGGTGATCCGCCGGTACGCGCTGGAGAACGCGGCCAAGTACGACGGCCGGGCGAACCCGAACGCGGTCATGAAGAAGGTGATGCGGGAGCACGAGGAGTACCGGGATCGGGCCAAGGAGGTGCTCCGGCTCGTCCGGGAGGTGGTCGAGGAGGTCAACCGGATGTCCCTGGAGGAGATCCGGCGGGAGCTGGAGGAGCTGGGCGGGGTGGAGGAGGAGCGGTCGGAGGAGGAGGGCGGCCTGAAGCCGCTGCCCGGCGCCCGGGAGGGCGAGGTTCGGCTGCGGTTCGCCCCCAACCCGTCGGGCCCGCTGCACCTGGGTCACGCGCGGGCGGCGGTGCTCAACGACGAGTACGCCCGCCGGTACGACGGCGCGCTGATCCTGCGCTTCGAGGACACGGACCCGCGGCGGGTGGACCCGGAGGCGTACGACATGATCGAGGAGGACCTGGAGTGGCTGGGCGTGCGGGTGGACGAGCGGTACGTGCAGTCGAACCGGATGGAGCTGTACTACCGGGTGGCGGAGGAGCTGCTGGAGCGGGGCGGGGCGTACGTCTGCACGTGCGACGCGGACGAGTTTCGGCGGCTGCGGGATCGGGGCCAGGCCTGCCCGTGCCGGTCCCGGGATCCGGAGGAGAACCTGGAGCTGTGGGAGGAGATGCTGGACGGGGCGTTCTCGGAGGGGGAGGCGGTCGTTCGGGTGAAGACGCGGGTGGACCACCCGGACCCGGCCGCGCGGGAGTGGGTCGCGTTCCGGATCGTGGAGCGGGAGCACCCGATGGTGGGCGACCGGTACCTCGTCTGGCCGACAATGAACTTCGCCGTGGCCGTGGACGATCACTTCATGGAGGTCACGCACGTCCTGCGCGGGAAGGATCACGAGTCGAACACGCGCCGGCAGGAGTTCGTGTTCCGGCACCTGGACTGGGAGCCGCCGGAGTACGTGCACTACGGGATCCTGAAGGTGGAGGGGACCGTGCTGAGCACGTCCAGGATCCGGGAGGGGATCGAGTCCGGCGAGCTCACGGGCTGGGACGACGTGCGGACGGCGACGCTGCGCGCGCTGCGGCGGCGGGGGATCGAGCCCGAGGCGCTCCGGGAGACGATCCTGGAGATCGGGCTGACGGAGGTGGACGCGACCTTCAGCTGGGAGCAGCTGTACGCGCGCAACCGGCGCCTGATCGATCCGAAGTCCAACCGGTACTTCCTCGTCCGGGACCCGGTGGAGCTGTGGATCGAGGGCCTGGAGGAGCCGTTCGCGGCCACGCTGCCGCTGCACCCGGACGAGGACCGGGGCGAGCGGGCGCTCGTGCTGCACCCGGAGGACGGCGGCTGCCGGGTCTGGCTGGATCGGGAGGACGGGGAGGCGCTGGAGGAGGGTGAGCTGATCCGGCTGATGAACGCGGTGAACGTGAGGGTCGAGGAGGTGGGTGAGGGCGTCGTGCGGGGCCGGTACGAGGGGGAGGACTACCGGGCCGCGCGGCGTGAGGGGGCCCGGATCGTGCACTGGGTGCCGACGGACCAGGCGATCCCGTGCCGGGTGCTACGGCCGGACGGGTCGGTGGACGAGGGCTACGTGGAGGCGAACGTGGAGCGGGAGGAGCCGGGACGCACCGTGCAGTTCGAGCGGCTGTACTTCGCCCGGATCGAGGAGTGTCGACCGAGCGGTGTGAGGGCCGTGTATGCGCACGACTGATCCCAGCAACCCGGCGTGCGTGGCCCTCTCCGGCGGTCGGGACAGCGTGGCCACGGCCCTGCACGCGTCCGAGCGCTGGCGGGTGGAGGCGGCGGTCACGGTCGTGCACGAGTTCCTGGACGGGACGTGCCTGGAGAACGCCCGTCGGTGCGCGGAGCGGCTGGGGCTGAGGCACGAGCTCGTTCGGGTGCGCCTGCGGGGGTGGTTCCGCCGCGCCCTGCGCCGCGGCCTGCCCATCTGCACCAAGTGCGCCCGGACGGTGCTGACCGCCGCCTGCCTGCGGGCCAAGCGACTGGGGCTGCTCACGGTCCTCACGGGCCACGAGCTGAAGGGGAAGTACGGGCGGCGGGTGGCGCACCCGTACCCGCCCGGGGTGACGATGGTCCGGTACCCGGCGCTGCGCCGGTGGACGTGGGAGGACGTGGGCGAGATCGTCTCGGGCCTGGGCTGGTTCGACGAGGGGTACACGTGCCCCATCCGACCCTACGGGGTGCACCGGTTCATCGAGCGGGTCGGGTACAACCCGCTCACGGGCCGCGCCTGCTCGCTGATGGTGGAGCGAGTGGCCTCGCCGCGGGCGTGCCTGGAGTACCTGATCGAGACGGAGACCCCGGAGTGGGACGCGGGAGAGGTGGAGGAGCGGCTGGGATTGGAGCTGCACCGGGTGTTCGAGGGTGGGGTGCCGGAGGGTCCGAGGGACGAGGAAGAGATCGTGCGCGACCTCACGTACCGGCTGCTGATGTTCCTGGAGCGGGCGCTGCGGTCGTACCTGAGCGGGACGTTGAACCGGATCGTGCGGACGGAGCGGTTCGCGCAGCTGCACGCGGTGCTTTACGAGTACTCCGAGATCGACGATCGGGTCGACGATTTAGGGTACGAGCACCTGCCCCGGCTCGCCGTGGAGCGGGACGAGGGGACGGCCCGGAGGCTCCTGGAGGGGACGCGGGCGTTGATGCGGGAACTGTTGCGGGAGTACGGTCGGAGGATCCCGGGGACGCGGGTCTGAGGGGGATGCGCGTGCAGGGGCGCACGGTGCTGGTGATCGGCGTGTGCGGGCCCGTGTGCAACCTGGTGGCCCGGGTGCTCGCGGAGCGGGACTACCACGTGATCGCCTCGGACGTGAAGGACGAGGAGGAGTGCGAGCTGCTGGACCCGCTGCTGGAGTACCCGAACGTGGAGGTCGTGCTGGGGGGCCACCCGGAGTGGCTGTTTCGGCGGGCGGACGCGGTGGTCCCGCCGCCCAGCCTGGAGGAGGGGTCACCTCCGTACCGGCTGGCCCGTCGGTACGGGTGCCGGGTGTACGAGGTGGAGGACGTGCTCGAGCGGATTCCCCCCACCCGGCCGGTGGTGGGCGTGGGGGGTACGAACGGGAAGACGACGACCGTGGCGATGATACGGCACGTGTGCCGGGAGCTGGGGCTGGAGGTGCGGGATCACGGGCTGCCGGGGATGCAGGGGAACGTGGGGTACCTGCCCCCGCTGCAGGCGCGGTTGCCGGGTGACGTGAGCGTGCTGGAGATCGCGACGTTCGGGGAGCGGGGGGAGATCCTGGAGGCGGCGAGGTGGGCGGAGGTGGAGTGCGCGTGCCTGACGAACATCACGCCGGATCACCTGAACAAGGCCGGGGACTTCCGGACGTACGCGCGGTGCGAGATCGAGCTGCTCGAGCCGGACTCGGTGGAGGTGGCCGTGCTGAACGCGCAGGATCCGCTGGTGGTGGGCGCGCCGGAGGAGGTGGGGTTCGAGGGGGAGGTCGTTTACTTCGGGGTGGAGGCGGAGCCCGTGGGGACCGTGGAGAAGGAGTGCTGGTGCGGTGGGCGGGCGGAGGTGAGGGAGATCCTTCCGTGGGTGGGCGACTTCCGGTGCGAGTGCGGGTTGGAGACGCCGTCCCCGGACTACCTGGCCGTGGACGTCTCTCTGGACGGGTTCACGCTGGCCTGCCCGGAGGGTGAGTTCGAGGTTGGCCTGCCCGTGATGGGGCTGCATAACGTGTACAACGCCGTGGCGGCCGCGGCCGTCTGCATCGAGTTCCTGGACCTGGACCCGGAGGAGGTGGCGCGGGCCCTCGGCTCGTTCGAGGGGGTGGAGGGTCGGCTCGACGTCGTGTGGGACGATGGGGAGCGGGTGGTGATCGTCGACTACGGTCACAACCCGGCGGGCGTGGAGGCGACCCTGCGGTGCCTGAGGCAGGCGTACCCGGACCGGCGCCTGTGCGCGGTCATCGCGGTGGCCTCGGAGCTGGGCCCGGAGGGGGATCGTGAGATCCTGGAGCGGGCGGCCCGGATCGCGGACCGGGTGATCGCGGCCTCGCACGCGTGCTACCGGGTGCTCGAGGAGGTGGGGGCGGACAACGTGGTGGCGGCGGAGAGCGCCGCGGAGCGGTTCGAGAAGCGGGGGACGCTGGGCGCCTCCCGGGAGCAGGTGCTGGACGGGCTGCGGGCGGCGTTGGAGTCGGGGTGCGAGGTGATCGTGGTGTTCGGGGAGGCGGCGCTGAAGTTCAAGGAGGACGTGCTGAGGGAGCTCGAGGAGGAGCTGGGGGAGGAGGGTTGAGGGTCCTGTTCGTGGGGGCCCGGCTGTTCCGGGACGTGGCGGAGTACGCCGGGTCCACCGGGGTGTACCGGATCCTGACCGAGTCGAACCCGGAGAGTTGGGACTGGGAGCTGGCGGACGAGGTGCACTTCGTGCCCCGGGGCATGGAGCACCCGGCGCGGATCGCGCTCGAGCGGGAGGTGGACGGGGTGGTCCCGCTCATCGGCGTGGACGATCCGCTGCTTGAGGTGGCGGAAATGAAGGAGCGGCTGGAGTCGGAGGGGATCCCCGTCGCCGCCTCGGGGTTGGAGGGGACGCGGACCGGGGTGGACAAGATCCGGGCGAAGCGGGCGTTCGAGGAGCTGAACATCCCGACGCCGGAGTGGGAGGTGGTGGAGGATGAGCGGCCCCGGCTGCGCCCGCCGCTCGTGGTGAAGGATCCGAGGTCGCAGGCCGGGATCAACGTGAACGTGTACGAGCGGTCGGTGCCCCGGGTGCACGGGAGGCGGCTGGTGGAGGAGTTCGTCGAGGGGGCGGAGGTGTCGATCGAGGTGCTGTCCTGGGACGGGGAGGTCGTGCCGCTCGTGCCGGTGTTCAAGGGTTCGACGCTGGACGAGGATCACCCGATCGAGCGGATGCGGCTGGCGCCGGCCCCGCTGGACGGGTCGGTGGAGCGGGGGATCAAGCGCTGCGCGGTTCGGCTCGTGAAGCGGTTGGGGCTGGAGGGGACGGTCGACTTCGACGTGGTGGTGCGGGAGGATGAGTTCTGGTTCCTGGAGTTCAACCCGCGGCCCAGCGGCACGCGGTACATGACCTCGGGCTGTTCCGGAGTCTGGCCGCTGCGGGAGCTCGTGGACATGGTGGTGGGGCGCTGGCGGCCGCCCCGGGTCAGGAAGGTCTGGCACGCGATCGAGTGTCCGGTGTGGAACGCGTCCCGTCGGGAGCCCCTTAGGGAGCGGTTCGACGGGGGAGCGTACCACGTGTTCTACGAGTACCGGGGCCGGATGGACGTGGCCGGGAGGATCACCGTCCGGGGTGAATCGTTTAAGGAGGCGTTCGAGAGGCTGCGGTCGGCCTTCCGGGCGGCGGGCGCGAACGTGCGGCTGGCGGAGAAGGAGTTTGAGTTGAGGATCAGGGAGGCCGGCAAGTTCCTGTAGGGCGGGGAGGAGCGCGTTGATCGTGGAGACGTTCTCGATCTCCACGGTGACGTCCTGGGTCACCGTGCGGCTGCTTCGCCGGTACATGCGGGAGGCCAGGGTGGTGGACCGTCCGATCGTCACGGAGCACTCGCACAAGGCCGGCACGCCGATCATGGGAGGGTTCGGGATCCTGCTGGGCACGGTCGCGGGGCCGCTCCTGGTGTCGATCCAGGCGCTCCCTCCGGTCGCCTCGGCGCTCCCGATGCTGGTGCTGGGCGTGGTGGACGACCTGCTCGGGCTGCAGGTGAAGGAGTTTCAGAAGGTGGTGAAGAACGTTTCCGATGAGCCGATCCGGATCGGTCGGCTCGTGCTGCAGCCCGGTGAGGAGGCGCGCGTGGCCACGGAGCGGGCCAAGCGGGACCTGAAGCGGCTGATGCGGGAGGCCCCGGACAAGATCGAGATCGTGGGTGAGGTCCCGGTCAAGAAGGAGCTGAGCGAGCGGGAGAAGCTGGCGCTGCAGGCCGGGGCCGCCCTGTTCGTGCTCCCCATCGTGCCCGCCACGTGGCTCTGGTTCCCGCACCTCGGCGCGATCGACCTGTCCTGGCTGTTCTACCCGCTGGCGATCTTCGGCGTGGTCGGGGCCACCAACGCGGTGAACCTGATCGACGGGATGGACGGGCTGGCCGCGGGGCTGCTGTTCCTCGCCTCTCTGGCGTGCTCCGGGGTGTGCTTGGTCCACAACCAGCTCCCCGGGGCCGCGTTCTTCGCGTCGCTCGCCGGCGCCTCCCTGGGCTTCCTGTTCCACAACCGGTACCCGGCCAAGATCTTCATGGGTGACACGGGCAGCTGCTTCCTGGGGGCCGCGTACGCGGCCGGTGCCTTGTACTACAAGATCGAGGTGCCCGCCGTCGTCGCCCTGGGCGTGCCCGTCGGGTCCACGATCATCAGCCTCCTGCACCGGGCGGGCGTGATCAAGCTCGCGGTGGAGCCGCTGCATCACCACCTCCAGTACAAGTACGACCTGCCCGAGCCGGTCGTGGTGGCGCTGCACTGGATGGCCGGCGCCGTCTGCGCGGGCATCGCCCTCTGGCTCGCGGGGTGATCGCGCTGCTGGACCTCACCGTGGGGGAGCTGGCCGAGCGGGTGGACGGGAGGCTGGTCGTCGGGGACCCCGAGCGGAGGATCCGCGGCTGGTTCTCCACGCTCGGCCGGGCGGGCGAGGGGGACGTGGTGATCCGGTGGTGGCTCGACGAGCGCGGGGCGGAGCTGGCGGACGAGCGCGGCGTGGCGTGCCTGGTCACCGAGGAGCCCCGGGGGCGGCTCCGGGAGGAGTGCCGGCGCCGCGACCTGCCGCTCGTGCTGACGGAGGTGGATCGGGCGAACGAGTACGCGCTGCGGCTGGCGAAGCGGAGGTACGCGGCCGACGCCGTCACCGTGTGCGTGACGGGGACGAACGGGAAGTCCACCACCAACCACCTGCTGGCGCACATCCTGCGGGTCGCGGGCCGGGACGTGTACTGCAACACGGACTTCCGGTCGGAGAAGAACACGCTCATCGATCCCGTCGTGGCGATGGAGCTCCGCGAGGCCCGGCCGCGGGACGCCCTGTGCGTGGAGGTCTCGGAGGTGCAGGGCCTGCCGACCGGCCGGGTCATGGAGGATCACGCGTACCGGATGGCCCGGGCGCTGGGCTGCGAGGTGGCCGTGGTGACGAACGTGGGCGTGGATCACACGAACCTGGTCTCCTCGCTGGAGGAGATGGCGGAGGCCGTCTCCGGGGTGGTGCGGGCGCTGGAGGACGGGGTCGCGGTGCTGAACGCGGACGATGAGCGCGTGGCGAAGATGGCCTCGCTCGCGCCGGACGTGGTGTGGTACGGGTGGGAGGAGGGCGTCGCCCGGATCAGCGAGGTGGACGGGGAGGAGTGGATCCTGCTGGAGGACGAGCCGTTGATCCCCGTTCGGGAGTTCCCGCTGCCGGTGGATCACTTCCTGTACAACGCGCTCGCCGCGACCGCGGCCGCCCACGCACTGGGCGTGGGGGAGGAGGACGTCGCGGAGGGGCTGCGCACGTACCGGCCGCTGAAGCGCCGGTTCGAGCGGTTGTCGGAGGACCCGCTGATCGTGGACGACTTCTGTCACAACCCGGACGGCGTCCTGGCGACGGTGCGAGCGTTGAGGAGGCTGGGTAAGGGCCGGGCCGTGATCGTCTTCGCCATCCGAGGGTCGCGCGGGACGGAGATCAACCGGGAGATCGCGCGGGCGCTGGTGGAGGGGGCCCGGGAGCTGGAGCGGGAGGGGATGGAGGTGCGCATCCTGGTCACGGATTCGAAGGGCCTGGTGGACGAGGCGAACGTGGTGCGGGAGGAGGAGCGGGAGGCGTTCCTGGAGGAGCTGCGGCGCGGTGGGGTGAGCTGGGAGCACTTCGAGCGGTTGGAGGAGGCGTTGGAGCGGGCGCTGGAGCTCAGTGATGAGGACACGGTCGTGCTGCTGGGTGGGGCGCAGGGGATGGAGCCGGCCCGGAGGATCCTGCGGGAGATGGGGGTGGTGGGCGATGATAGTCAGGGTGTCGAGGCGTAACCTGGCCATCATGCTGCTGGGCGCGCTCCTGTTCGCGTTGGGCCGACTGTCCGAGTACACGGCGTGGGCGAGCCGGCCGCTGCCCAAGCAGGAGGGGATCAGGATCATCGGCGTGGACGTGGTCGGGTGCGACTTCCTGCCCGAGGAGGTGGTGAGGAGCAACGTAATGGCGGCGGGACTGCGCCCGGGGTCGGTCGTGCGGAACGGGGTCCTGATCACCCCGGACGGTAAGCGCATCCCGCTGCAGGAGGCGATTCGTAAGGCTCGGATCTACGCCATGCGTAGCGTGATCCCGGGCACCAAGATCAAGCCCATCAAGTCGGTCCACATCACGGTCAAGAGGTCGGGGGTCGTGGTCGTCCGGGTGACCGAGGATTACGGACTGCCGCGCTGAGGGGGCGTGGGGACCATCGAGCGGTGGTGGATCGCGGTTCTGGCCCTGCTCGTCGCGCTTCCCTCGGCCGCCTCGGCCACGTTTAACATGATCGTCATCACCGACCCCAGCGGCAAGGATCCGAACGGCGCGGCCGCGGGCTCGATGTCGTTCGCCCCCAACATGTTCCAGTCCACGTTCCTCGTGTCCAAGAAGCTGCACGTGGCCGTGCTGGCGGGTGGTCTGGGTAAGGGTACCGCGCGACTGGAGGCGATCCTGGCGTGCATTCGGCGGCTGGAGCTGGGGATGCCCCTGGAGGAGGCGGTGCGGGCCGGGATCGAGAAGTCGCCCACGGATCGACTGCTGGTGGGTGGACCGCGCCGGGGCATCGTGGTGGGCGGTAGCTACGACATCGCCGTGGTCCTCGTGAAGGGGAACAAGATCATCATTCGGCAGTATCACAGCGGTTCGGGCCCGAACATCGTCAAGATCCCCCCGAACGTGAAGTGCGCGGTGATTCACCTGCGTAACACGCCGGGCAACCCGCTCTACGGTACGGCGACGAGGGTCCGCGTCGAGGCGGCGATCATGGCGGGCCGCATGATCCGGGACGGGCTGCCGGCGACGGAGGTGCTCGCCCGGGTGATGGGGTACGTGGCCAAGAAGTCCGGTGAGAAGTACGGGGGCGGCGCCGTGAACATCACCGCCGGCCTCTCCACCGGTGACACGTTCGTGCCCGCCCGGCTCAACGAGCGGGGGTTCCCGATGGACGCCCCGTACCGGAAGGCGTGCACCAAGTGCGGGTGGAGCGCGCCCTTCCCGACGGCGGCCCGGTACACGCGGTGCCCGGTGTGCGGGTCGCCGCTGAAGACCGAGTACGCCTGGCAGGTGGCGCGTGACCTGATCACCGTGCGTCGGAACCAGCCGGTGGTGCGCGTGTACGGGGTTCGGGGCCCCCACGACAAGGCGACCATCGTGGAGATCGTGCAGTCGCTGATCCAGCACGGGAAGCGGGATCCTGAGGACATCGCGCGGGCCATCGACAACGCGATCGACAACAACACCCTGCTGGGGTACGATTACGTGCTGCCGAGCGACGTGAAGGTGGAGAAGAAGGCAAACGTGGTCACCGTGTACATGCGACCGCTACCCCGCGGGTACAAGAAGCATCCGATGAAGTCGCCCGTGCCGACGGAGGTGCTGCACGCGCTGGGCCTGGTGGGTTCCGCCCTGGGCGTCACCCTGATCGTGCTGGGGTGCGTCAGGGAGCTGATGTACCGGCGCGTGAGAGGGTGGTAGCTTGTACCTGGTGCCGCACAACACGGGCGAGGCGCTGGTGGACTTCCTCCTGATGACCCACACCGTGGTCCCGCTCACGCTGGCCTACTCCAGCGTGACCATCCAGCGCGTGCTGTCCCTGTCCATCCTCCTCCTGGCCGTCCTGATGCTGATGTTCTTCGTGGACATGCTGTCGCTGTTCCTCCCCCTCCCCAGGCACGAGTTCACGCACCCGTTCGGGCCCTTGACCCTCGCCGCGTGGGCCTCGGCCCGGTACCTGATCGGCCTGCTGGAGGCGCGCGGGATCTCGGCGGCCCGCCGAACCCGGCCGGTGCTGAACACGCTCTGGCTGTTCACCGGGATCTTCGGGGGCGTGATGCACCGGGATTACCTGCTCTCCTGGCTGCTCTGCTGGATCGGGACCGAGTACCTGATCTCGCGGCAGCTGGAGGTGGGGACGAGGATCGGGGCCCTCGCCGCGCGCGCGGGCCAGATGAGTCGGCGGGTGATCGCCGCGGTCTCCGCGATCGGGGTGGGGCTCCTGCTGCTGATGGAGGCGGCGGCTCGGGTGTTGAACAAGCCGGTGCTCAGCCCGGCGCTGCGGGTGAAGCGGTTCGCGGAGTACACCGTGCCGGGCCTGGATTTCATCCGCAAGAACGCGTACCTGGTGGGCCACTCCACCAAGTCTCTCCCGGCGGGTTACCACTGGTGCGGGTTCGGGGACGGGTTCGTGACGCTGCCCGTGGGGTACCTGGTCATGTTCAACCTGAACGTGCCCACGCTGCACGGCGCGCTGGTCGCGAGGAAGGACCTGCTGGACTACATGCTCCCGGGCGTGTTCGTCTGGGCGTTCGACTTCGGGTACGTGGGCGCGTTCCTGCTGTCGCTCTGGGTCGGGATCACGCTGTACGTGGGGTCGAGGTGCCTGTCCGAGTACGTGGGGCGCCGGCGGTACGAGTTCTCCTCCGAGCTGGCGGCGCGGGAGGCCCTGCTGTTCGGGTGCCTGATGGCGTTCTCCATCCAGTCCCTGATCGGCGCCTTCCTGTTCTCGCGGGCGATGAACTCCTTCGCGCTGGCCACCTTCACCCTGCTGTCGTCCCTGATCTGGGGGCACGTGATCGCGCGGTACCGGCTCTAGATCGGGGTGACCTCCACGACCTCGAGCGGCACGTCCTCCAGCGCCTGGCCGATCTCGTACTTCGCGATCCGGATCGCGTGCTCCTCGTTCTCGGCGTTGAACACGCGCATGGAGAGGAGGAGCCTGACCAGCGCGGTGTTGGCCACGATCCACACGCCCTCGATCTCCTCGCCGCACTCCGGGCACTCGAAGAAGCCCACGTCGATGTCCACGTAGTCCAGGCCGTGGCGGTTCAGGCGCTTGCCGGCCTCCGCGATGGCGATGTTGATGGCATCGTCCTCGCTGTCCACGTTGTACACGATCCACGCGGCCTCCAGCACGACGTGGTAGTCCCCACCCTCACCCTCGGCCAAGGTCACTCACCACGCCTCCGCGCGTCTCGCACGTGTGGGACCAGGAGCTCGAGGAACTCCCGCTCCGGCCCCCTCAGCCGGGCCGGATATATAAGAGCTTGCGGCGGCCCGGGGTCCCAACACCCGGACATCTCGTGGACCGTCCCCCGGACCACCAGCTCGTCCTCGAACCCCAGCCGGAGCACGCCGATCACCTCGTCGTCCGGCGAGACCACGCCCCGACCCTCCTCCCGCTCCAGCTCCAGCAGGTACCGGACCGCGTCCGCCACGGACACGTACTCCCGCTCCGAGGCCGCCTCGAGCAGGAACAGGGTGTGCAGGTCGGCGTCCCGGTTCCGCTCCAGCACGTCGTACGGGTACACGGACCGCACGCGGAGCGGGATCGTGGCGGTCCGGCCGAAGCGGTACAGCTCCAGCCCCGCCCGACCGGGCCCGGCGGTGAGGATCGACACGCCGGGCACGATCCTCACCGACCAGCCGCGCCGGGCGGCCTCCACGGCCAGGGTGGCGTGCGTCGTGGCGACCATCGGGTCCCCCGGCGAGAGCACGGCCACCCGCTCGGCCTCCCCCACCACCTCGAAGAACCGCTCCTCGAGCTCCTCCCGCGAGCACGGTCGGATCTCGGGGGGATCGTGTCCGAGCGCCCGCAGTAGGCGCCGGAGCTCCCGCTCCCGGAGCTCGTACACGCTCGTGTACGTGTCCACCAGCACGAGGTCCGCCCGGGCCAGCGTCCTCAGGGCGCGGACGGTGAGGTCCCGCACGTCGGCCAGGCCCGCCCCGACGAGGTACAGGACGCGCTCGCTCAAGCCCACGCTCCCCGGGCCCGGGTGACGATCCTCTCCACCACCTCCTCCGGGCTCCCGCGCTCGCTGAGCAGTCGGGCCCGGGTGCCCTCCCCGTCGAGCAGCTTCAGCACCACCCGGACTCGAGACCCTCGGGCGCGGGCGTACACGCCCACGGGCTCGGCGCAGCCGACCCCCAGCCGCCGCACGATCTCCTTCTCCACCTCCACCTCGACCCGGCTCCGGGGATCGTCCCCGTGCTCCAGCAGCCTTCGGGTCCGGTCGTCGTCGGGGCGGCAGGTGACCAGCAGCGCGCCCTGCCCGGCGGGCGGCACGAACTCCTCCGGCTCGAACACCTCGGAGATGCGGGCCTCCAGGCCGAGCCGCTCGAGCCCCACCTTGGCGAGCACGGTGGCGTCGAACTCCCCACGCTCCACCTTCCGGACGCGCGTGTCCACGTTCCCGCGTAGGGGCTCGACCCGGAGGTCCGGTCGCTCGAGGAGGATCTGGGCGCGGCGGCGGGGGCTGCTGGTGCCCACCACGGAGCCGCTCGGGAGCTCCTTGAGCCGGGCCCCGGTGCGCGAGACGAGGCACTCGCGGGGGTCGCGGCGGGGGGGTACGGCGGCGAAGGTGACGGGGTAGTCGGGCTCGGAGGGCACGTCCTTGGCGCTGTGCACGGCGCAGTCGGCGCGCCCCTCCAGCACGAGCCGGTCGACGGCCTTGACGAAGACCCCCTTCTCGCCGAGCCGGTGGAGCGGTCGGTCCCGGACGCGGTCGCCCTTCGACCGGGTCTTGATCAGCTTGAACTCGACGTCGTGGGGGAGCTCGCTGCGGAGGTGTTCCAGGAACTCGCGCGTTTGGGTGAGGGCGAGCCGGCTGGAGCGGGTGGCGACGCGGAGGATTCGGGGCATCGCGAGGCCCTCCCGTCACTCGATCTTGAAGTCCAGGATGGTGGGGCCGGGCTCCTCCTCCGTGAGGTGGGCGAGCTCGTGGTGGACGTTGGCCGCGGCGGTGCCTCGGAAGGTGATCCGGCCGGGCTCGAGCCGGGTGACGCGGAGGGTGCGGCGGTGGGGGTCGATGCGCACGGTGGCCCCGCCCTCGTGGCGGACCTCCAGGAGTCGGGGGCGCTCGGCCACCCGTCGCACGTCCTCCTCGCCGCACTTCTCCAGCCGGACGATGCGGCCCTCGGAGCGCTCGATCCGCGGGTCTAGGAGCAGGTACAGTCGCTCGATCACGACCCCGTCCCGCTCCTCCCGGACGGGCACGGCGACGGAGACGACGTCCTCGTCCCGGTAGGACCAGGCGCCGCCGTGCTGTAGGGCCAGGATGGCTGGGGTGATGGCGCGCTCCTTCGGGACCGCGCGGCGCAGCTCGGTGTGCAGGCGCAGCATGCTGGCGGCCCGTCGCCCGGGGTCGCGGTCCCGCTCGTCCCGCCCGGTGGATCGTCGGGTGGGGTCGACGAGGACGCCGGCCCGGCGGAGGGTCTCGCGGCCGATGATGAGCGGGTACCTCATCCCACGGCGGTCGGCGAGGGTGGCGCGGGTGTGCACGAGCCGGTCGCCGAGCTTGAGGGTGAGGGGAACGACGGGTCGGCGCTCGGCCTTGAGGCGGGAGGCGGTGGCGGAGCGGATCTTCTTGACGTCGAGGACGGGGCCGGCCCCGATCTTGGCGGCGAGGGTGTAGTCGAGGGCGTCGTAGCGGGCGCCGGTGTCCACGCGGGCGGTGACCCGCTTGGTCCCGGTGAGCCCGGCCACGGTGACGGTGGTGGTGATGCCGACGGTGTTCATCGGGTCGGTCCCCTTACCTCCCTTATCTCCCCGTGCACGGGGCCGTAGACGTCGAGCTTCAGGGATCTCGCGACGTTCTGAAGCGCGTAGTCGGAGCTGATGATGGTGACGTCCCGGCCCTCGGACCGGAGTTCGACGGCGAGCGCCAGCACCTTTAGGTCGGTGATGGAGAGGCGATCCGCGTCGCCGGTGAGCCGGGCGCGCCTGCGGGCCCGTCGGACGGCCCAGCCTGCGGGCTCGCGGACGTGGACGGGGGCGGTCTCGAACCGGGCGCGGGAGAGGGGGTCGCGCAGCTCGTCGACGACCTCGGGGACGGTGTAGAGGCGGCCCCGGTCCGGGACGGCACCCTTGATGAAGGCCGAGGCGTCCAGGACGTAGGATCGCAACCGGGGCACCCCGGGCGGTGGTTGGGATGGAGGTGGACCTGCCGACGAACGTGCTGGAGCGGATTCTGAGGGAGTCGGCCCGGGCGGGCGGGGACGTCGTGGGGGTGCGGATGGAGGCGAAGGAGGAGTACTTTCGGCTGATCGAGGAGCTCGGTCGGATGCTGGCGGAGCTGTCGGTGCTCGCCGCGCGGCACGCGGGTCGGAAGACCGTTCGGGAGGAGGACGTGCGGATGGCCGTGCGCGCGCTCAGGGTGGTATCCTCGCTCGACGTCCCTCGCGGTAGAGGAGCCTCCAGAGGATGAGGGACGCCCGCGAGAGTGCGGGGACGATCCGGCCGCACATCATGAACCGTAGGATCGAGCCTCCGAGGCGGGCGAGGGTGGATCGGGCGCGGCCCACGGTCCTCACCCCAGGAACTTCTCCCGGAGGCGTTCGAAGTACGAGGAGTCAAAGCGCACGAACCGGGCCCGGTGAGCGGACCGGGTCACGACCACGGGCTCGCGGAAGGGCAGGTACTTCTGGCCGTCGAGCACGACCTCGGCGCGTTCGGGGTCGTGAACCTCGATTTCCACCCGACGGTTCAGGGAGACGACCATGGGGCGCGCCTCGAGCTTGAACGGGTTGAGCGGGGTGATGATCATGCACTCCACGGACGGTTCCACGATGGGGCCGCCCGCGGACAGGGAGTAGGCCGTGGAGCCCGTGGGGGTCGAGACCAGCACCCCGTCGGCCCAGGCCCGCTCGACCTCGAACCCGTCGATGATCAGCCCGTACTGGATCATCTTGGCGGGTCGGCTGGTGGTCACGGTCACCTCGTTGAGCACGTCCTCCCGCTCCTCCTCCCCCACCTCCACGAGCAGCTTGTCCCGTTCCTCCACCGTGAAGTCCCCCTCGGCCAGCCGGCGGATCGCCTCCGGGACCTCGCGCTCGCTCACCTCGGTGAGGAACCCGAACTTTCCCAAGTTGACGCCCAGGAGGGGCACCTCGTGCTCGGAGGTGAGGCGGGAGACGCGGAGGATGGTACCGTCGCCGCCGACGGTGACGATCACGTCCGAGAGCTCGCCCAGCGAGCGGAGGTCCGTCGCCTCGACCCGTTCCAGGCCCAGCGTCTCGTCCGCGATGACCTCGAGCCCGTGCTCCCGGCACAGGCGGCAGACCAGGCGCGCGACCTCGAGGGCCCGGTCCAGGTCCGTGCGTCCGGTCACCCCGACCGTTCGCGGGGCTCGCGGCATTCGAACACCCTCCGGAACTTGCGCTGGAGCGCGTCTAAGAGGTCCACCTCGAGCTCGTTGGCGAGGTTCAGGACCAGGGCCAGCACGTCCGCCAGCTCCCCCTCGTACCCCTCGCCCCGGCCCACCGCGTGCGCGAGCTCCGCGCACTCCTCCCCCAGTTTCCCGCACAGCCCGTGGAGATCGAACCCCTCCGGGTGCCGGCCGAACAGCGCCTGGAGCCGGCGCAGCCCCACGTCCCGCCGCAGCCCGTCGTAGAGCTCCCGGGCCAACCCCTCGTCCCGGGCGGCCGCCAGCTCGAACCGGAAGTCGGGCCGCAGGGGCACGTCCTCCGGCTCTAGCTCCCTCCCCTCCCGGAAGAACAGGAAGGCGGTGTCCCCTCGACCGAGCCCGAAGGCCCCGGCCACGTCCGTCGGTCGGAGGCTGCCCCTCACGTCCACGAACCCGTCGAGGATGCCGCGGCACGTCATCGCCAGCTCCAGCGCCACGGAGCCCAGGCACCGCAGCTTGAACCGGCGCTGCAGGGTGGTGGGGAGCCGCTCGGTCCCGTAGTAATACATCGCGACCGTGGGACGGCCGCTCGGGCGATCCTCCGGTGCCCCCTCGGAGTCGAACGTGATCAGGTCCGAGATCACGAGCCCGTCCTCCACGTCCGCCAGCGACTCGGCCTCGGGATCCGCGAGGCCGATGGAGACGCAGTAGAAGGGGAGCCCCCGCGAGGCGTTGTGGGAGCCGTCCAGCGGGTCCAGCACCAGGGTGGCCTCCGGCTCCTCCCCGACGGTCACCTCGCCCGACTCCTCGCTGATCACCCGGACCTCCAGGCCCCGGTCCTCGAGCCCGCGGAGGAAGGCCCGCTCGGCGATCTCGTCCACCCGCATGGTGGGGGTGCCGTCGGCGCCGCGCCCCACCTTCTCCCAGCCCCGCTCGACGCGGGGGACGCGGGGGAGGACCCGTTCCGTCACGATCCGCTCGAGCTCACTCCTGAGGGACTCCAACGGGGATTCGCCCCCACAGGACGACCGCGGATACGGCCGCCGCCCACTCGTCCTCCTCCGGCTCGTTGAAGGCGGTCGCGGTCTTGACCTCGAGGATCTCCTCGCCGCGCGCCCTCGCCATCTCCTCCACGTCCCGGAGGGCCAGCTCCTCCGCCCGGTCCGGGTCCGAGGCGTCGGATCGCTCCGCGATAATGCCGAACCCCGACTCGAGGCGGGCCACGCACACGCAGCTGGCCACCGGGCCCCGGTCCACGGACCGGGCCAGGACCGCGGGGACGATCGCGCCGGGGGGTAGGGGCGGGGGCGCGTCCTCCTCCTCGGCGTTCGGTGGGAGGATGCTGGTGAGTGTTACCAGGTTCCAGTTCCCGATGCCCGCGTCGAGCAGCGCGGCGTCGAACGCGGCCAGGGAGGTGTCCGCCCGCCCGGTGCCGGTCACCAGGGCGTACCGGACGGTCGACATCGGGACCCCCGGTCCCGAGGCCGAGTATTATTAGTAAGGGACCGCCGGGGAGCGCGTCCCCTCGGGGGATGCCGGATGGCGGTCAAGAAGGTGGAGGTCCGCCAGCTGAAGAAGGGCAAGTACATCATGATCGACGACGAGCCCTGCAAGATCGTGGAGTACACGACGTCCTCGCCGGGCAAGCACGGGTCGGCGAAGGCGCGGATCGTCGCGGTGGGGCTCTTCGACGGGAAGAAGCGGACGATCACCAAGCCGGTGGACGCGAAGGTGGACGTGCCGGTGATCGAGCGGAAGACCGCGCAGGTGATCTCGGTCATGGACGACACGGTGCAGCTGATGGACATGGAGACCTACGAGACGTTCGAGGTACCGAAGCCGGAGGACGAGGAGCTGGCCTCGCAGCTGGAGGAGGGCGTGATGGTCGAGTACATGGAGGCGGCGGGCAAGCGCAAGATTGTCGGGATCAAGGAGGAGGAGTAGCCCCCGATTCCCCCTCTCGTTCTCCCCCTCGGACGTGCGCTCCCCGGACGTCACCGTGCTCGGCCTGCCCTCGGAGCGCGTGCTGCCCGGGTACCCGCGCGGCCAGGCCCGGGCCCCCGGCGTGATCCGTCGAGCGGCGCGCGGCCTGGACTTCTTCGAGCCCGGCCTGGGCGACCCGCTGGAGGAGCTGACCCTCGTGGACGAGGGCGACCTCCCGGACTTCCGTCCGCGCACCCGGCCCCGGGCCTTCCTGATCCTGGGTGGGGATCACACCGTTACCGCGCGGGCCGTGTCCCGGCTGCGCCCGCGCCGCCTCCTGTGGTTGGACGCGCACCCGGACCTGCTTCCCTCGGAGCGGCACGACGGGGCCCTGCGCGCCTGCCTGAGGCGCGTGGGAAGGGCGGGTCTGGTCGGCGTCCGGGCCTGGTCGCGGCGGGAGTGGGAGGAGCTGGAGGGGTCGGATCGGCTCCGGCTGCTCTCCCCGGAGGAGGCCGTGGAGGCGGCGGGCCGCGCGGACTACGTGTCGCTGGATTTGGACGCGCTGGACCCGTCGGTCGCCCCCGGCGTGACCACCCCGGAGCCCGGGGGGCTGGGGTTCGAGGAGGTGGCGCGGATCGTGCGGGAGGCGGGTCGCGCGGGCGCGCACCTGGACGTGGTGGAGCTGTGCCCGGAGGTGGAGTCCCACGTGACCCCGGTCGTGGCCTGCCGGCTGATCGGGGAGTACCTGAAGGGGTTCTTGGAGGGTTGAGCGAGCGGCGGCACTTCCGGTACGATCCGGACATGAGCGTGGACGACTTCCTGCGGCGCATGGGCGAGGTGGGGGCGCTCGGGGCGGGTCGGCTGGCGCGCGCGGCGGAGGTGCTCGAGCGGATGTGGGACTCGGGCGCGACGGTGCTGTTGACGGTGGCCGGCCCGGCCGTCGCGGGCGGGCTGCGGGACCTGTTCGAGCTGCTCATCCGGGAGGGGTTGGTGGACGCGGTCATCACGTCCGGGGCGAACGTCGTGCACGACGCGCTGGAGGCCCTGGGCGGCGTGCACGTGGTCAAGGGTCGGAGGAACGTGGACGGGTACGGGCGCGTGTACGACGTGCACGTGCCCATGGAGGCGTTCGAGCGCTTCGAGCGGTTCATGCGCGGCGTGTTGAGGGACCTGCCCGAGCGGGTCTCGGGGCGGGAGCTGCTCTGGGAGATGGGGCGGCGATTGGAGGACGGGTTCCTGCGGGCCGCGGCCGAGGAGGGGGTCCCGGTCTACTCCCCGGGCCTGCTGGACTCGATGGTCGGGCTGCACGTGTGGTTGTACGCGCAGGATCACCGGCTGGAGCTGGACCTGGTGGACGACATGCACCACCTGGCCGACCTGGTGTTCGAGGCGGATGAGCTGGGCGCGATCATGCTCGGGGGGAGCGTGCCCAAGCACTTCGCGATGGGCGCGGCCATGCTCCGCGGCGGGCTGGATTACGCGGTTCAGATCACGATGGACCGGCCGGAGACGGGGAGCCTTAGCGGGGCGCCGCTGGAGGAGGGTAAGTCCTGGGACAAGGTGCGGGAGGACGCGGAGGTGGCCACGGTGATCGGCGACTACACGGTCCTGTTCCCCCTGCTCGTAACGGGCGTCCTACAGCGGCTGGGGATCGGGAGATGCTGACCGGGGCGCTGCTGGCCGCGGTCTCCGGGGCGCTGCTGAAGCTGGCCGACGACCTGGTGGATCGGGCCGGTCGGCGGCGCGCCGCGCTGCTGCCCGGGGCGCTCGCCGCGCTGGTCGCCGTCGCCTCCGTCCCTATGGGGGTGGGCCCCGAGCTCTACCTGGGGCTGACCCTGGGGAACGGGGTGGTGGGGAAGCTCGACGAGCCCTGTCATTGGGTCGCCGCGGTCGCGGTCACCGTGGGCGCGGTGCTGCTGGCTCCCCGGGGGCCGGGCGCGGTCCCGCTCCTCCTGATCGCCCTGCTCGCGGCCGTGGACGAGCTGGTGCATCCGTGGGATCCGTGGGGTCTGCGTCCCGTCCTGAAGGTGGGCGTGGTGGTGGGGTGGCTCGCGGGGCTTTTGGACTGGGGCGTGACGGTGGCCGCGCTGGCGTTCGATCTCGGGTACCACGCGGGTGAGCTCGTGGGGGTGCGGTGGGTTGTTCGAGCCGAGGACGCGCCTCATCGTGGCGCTGGACGTGGGTCTGGAGCGGGCGGTGGAGCTGGCGGAGCGGCTGGATGGGCGCGTGGACGGGTTTAAGATCGGATACGACGTCGTTTTGGAGGCGGGCGCGGAGGGCGTGCGGGAGGTGGCCCGCGCGGTGAGGGAGTCCTTCGTGCTGGTGGACCTGAAGGTGGCCGACATTCCCGAGGTCTCGCGGCGCATCGTCGCCGCCGTGTCGGAGCGCGGCGCGGACGCCGTGATCGTGCACGGGTTCGTGGGCCGGGACGTCGTCCGGGAGTGCGCTCGGGAGGCGCCGGTCGTGGTCGTGGCGACGATGAGCCACCCGGGGGCGCGACGGTTCTACGATCCGGTGTGCCGGGAGGTCGTTCGGGTCTGCGAGCACCTGGACGGTGTGGTGGGGTTCGTGGCCCCGGCCACGCGGCCGGCTCAGGTGCGCGCGGTGCGGGAGCTCACCGACAAGGTCATAATCAGCCCGGGCGTGGGCGCTCAGGGCGCGGAGCCGGGCTCGGCGTTGGAGGCCGGGGCCGACTTCGAGATCGTGGGTCGGGCGGTCACCCGGGCCGAGGATCCGGAGCGGGCGGTGGAGGATCTGGTTCGGGCGATGAGGAGTTCCAGGCCGACGGACGGGGACGAATGAAGAGCCCTGTGAGCCCCGAGCCCTACCGCTCCAGTTCCACCACGTGCTCGTCCATGTCCACCCGCTTCACCCGGGCGCCCTCGATGAACCGCTCCTCGCCCGTGATGTCGCGTAGGAGGATCCCGTCCTCCTGCACCTCCAGGTAGAGCACGTCCTCGGCCACCGTCTCGCCGTCCAGCCGCACCCGGAACTCACACATCGGTGTCACCCCGTAACACCGTTCAGGAGATCAATGATATCAGTTTCGGGAAGGGCCGAAGGGAGACGCGGAACCGGCGTCCCGTCCCCTCGTCCCCTGGGCGGAACCGGGTGCGGCTGAGGAGGGCGATGGAGCCGTTCCGGGGCGGGTTCAGCCCGAGGCGTCGGGCGAACCGGCGGGCGAGGCGGAGGGCGAGGTCGGGGTCCGGGCGGCGGGTGAGGAGCTGGGTGTAGGCCAGCGCGGGTTCGAGCCGGCTCCGGTCCAGTCGGGGCAGCTCTCGTCGGGTGTCCAGGGGGACGGGTCGTTCCACGGTGAGGGTGCGTTCGGGGAGGGGGATGCGCGCCGTCTTCACCCGGTCCGGGTAGCCGGTGCGGAGGCGGAGGACCGCGCCCCCGTGCCAGATGGTGGTCACGTCGCCCAGCCCGGTGCCGAGTTGGAGCTCGATCTCGTGGGCGCGGCGGGCGATCCAGCGGGGGTCGGCGGTCCCCTCGAGGCGCAGTTGGGCGGCCAGTAGGGTGCCGAGGGCGGACGCGGCGCTGGTTCCGAGCCCGCAGCCGGGGGGTGCGCGGAACTCGTACCGGACGCTGAGGCCCGTGCCCAGGGTCTCGGCGCAGGCGCGGGCGATCTCGTCGCCGACGGGGTGGTTCGCGCGCACGCGGACGCGGTCGGTGCGGAGGGGTCGGGCGCGCACGCGCACGACGTCCTCGATCGCGATGCCGAGTCCGATGGAGCCGGCGCGTCGGGGGTCGTGGTGCGGGAGTGGGTAGAAGAAGCAGGTGAGGGCGCCGGGGACGGAGACTTTCATTCAGAGGTACTCCCGGAGGAGCTCGGGGACCTCCCAGGGCTTCTCGGCGACGTCGGCTCCGGCGCGCCTCAGCGCCCGGATCTTGGATTCGGCCGTGCCGGCGCCCCGCTCGATGATGGCGCCCGCGTGGCCCATGCGCTTGCCGGGTGGGGCGTGGCGGCCGGCGATGTAGGCGACGACGGGTTTGGGGAAGTCGGTCTCCACGATGTACTCGGCGGCGAGCTCCTCCGCGTTGCCCCCGATCTCGCCGATGAGGACGACGGCCTCGGTGCGGCGGTCCTCCCGGACGTACTCGAGGAAGTCGATGAAGGTGGTGCCGACGATCTGGTCGCCGCCGAGCCCCACGCAGAGGGACTGGCCGATCCCGGCCTCCGTCATGGACTGGACGATCTCGTACGTGAGGGTGCCGCTGCGGGAGGCGACGGCGACCTCGCCCTCGGTGAACACGTGGTGGGGCATGATGCCGAGCTTGGTGCGCTCGGGGGGGACGATGAGCCCGGGCGTGTTGGGGCCGATGATCCGGATGCCCTCCCAGCGGGCCAGCTCGACGAACCGCATCGTGTCGTGGGCGGGGATGTGCTCGGTGATGACCACGATCGGGTCCAGCCCGGCCTCGATGGCCTCCATGACCGCGTCGGGGGCGGCCGGGGCGGGGACGAAGACGACGGAGGCCTCGGCCCCGGTCTCCTCCACGGCCTCCTCGACCGTGTCGTAGACGGGGACCCCGTGGACCTCCTGCCCGCCCTTGCCCGGGGTCACTCCGGCGACGACGTTCGTCCCGTACTCGAGCATGAGCTTGGTGTGGAAGCTGCCGTGGCGCCCGGTGATGCCCTGGACGAGCACGCGGGTGTCGCCGTCGATCACGGGGCTCACCCCGCGAGCTCGACGGCCTTCTTCACGGCCTCCTCCAGGTCGGTGAAGGCCTCGATCCCGTGCTCGCGGAGGATGCGCTGGCCCTCCTCCTCGTTCGTGCCCACGAGGCGGACGACGAGTGGGATGTCCACGTCCTCCAGGACGGAGACGACGCCCTTCGCGACCTCGTCGCAGCGGGTGATCCCGCCGAAGATGTTGATGAGGATGACGTCCACGTCCAGCTCGGCGACCCGGAGGATGGCGCGCTTGATCAGGGTGGGGTCCGCCCCGCCGCCCACGTCCAGGAAGTTGGCGGGCTCGCCCCCGAGGTCCTTGACCAGGTCGATGGTGGCCATGGTGAGCCCGGCCCCGTTCGCGATGATCCCGATGTTGCCGTCCAGCTCCACGAAGGGGAAGTCCTCGGTCTTCTCGGCGAACTCGGGGTGCCGGAGGTACGCCGCGTCCTCGTCCAGGTTGACGACCGCGTCGACGGCGACGAGCTCCCCGTCCCGGGTCAGGACCAGCGGGTTGACCTCGACCAGGTGGGCGTCGTACTCGTTGAACACCCGGTAGAGGGCGAGGGCGACGCGCTCCAGCGCCGGGGCGTGGCGCCTGGGTATCTCCGCCTCCAGCGCGGTCCGGCGGGCCTCGAACCCGCGGAGCCCCAGGACGGGGTCGACGTGCGTGCGGGCGATCCTCTCGTCCGGGACCTCCTCGATGTCGACCCCGCCCTCCCGGGAGACGAGCAGGACGGGGACGCGCTCGGCCCGGTCCAGGGTGATGGACACGTACCACTCCTCCTCGATGTCGACGCGCTCCTCCACGAGCACCTGCTTCACCACCTCACCCCGGATCTTGGAGCCCAGCAGCCGTTCCGCCGCCTCGCGCGCCTCCCGGGGGTCGTCGGCGAAGAGCACGCCGCCCGCCTTCCCGCGGGCCCCCACGGGCACCTGGGCCTTCACGACCACCGGGCCGTCGATCCGTTCGGCGATCCGAGCCGCCTCCTCGGGGGTTCGGGCGAGGTCGCCCTCGGGGATGGGGACGCCCTGCTCTCTCAGGAGCCGCTTCGCCTGGTACTCGAGCAGTCGGATCATTCGCGGACCCCCCGGGCCCCCTGCTCGACGGCCCGGACGTTGACCTCCTCGGTGCCGGGGGGCACCGCGTCCCGGACGGCGCGCTTCAGGGCCTCCTCGGACACGAGGTCGGTGAGCTCGCGCAGGGCGCCGAGGATGACCATGTTGGCGACGATGCGGAGGCCCAGTTGTTCCTCGGCGATCCTCGTGGCGGGCACGCCCACGTGCTCGACGTCGTGCTCCTCGTTGGGCTCGACGAGGGTGGAGTCGTAGACGATGAGACCGTCCTCCCTCACCTGGGGGGCGTACCGGTCGTAGGCCTCCTGGGACATGGTGACGAGGTAGTGGGGGCGTCGCACGTACGGGTACATGATCTCCTCGTCCGAGACGATGACGTCGGAGCGGGAGGCGCCGCCGCGGGCCTCCGGGCCGTAGGATTGGGTCTGGACGGCGTTGTAGCCCTCGTACACGGCCGCGGCCCGGCCGAGGACGACCCCGGCGAGGATGACGCCCTGGCCGCCGAAGCCGCTGATTCTAACCTCCTTCCTCATCGCCGCTCACCTCCTCGATGAGCTCGTGCACGCGCTCGTGGAAGGGTTTGCGCTCCTCGTCCCGGAGGATGCCGATTCGGATCTTGCCGGGCTCGTCCTTGGTGCTCGTGTTCTCCCTCAGCCACTCGAGCATCTCGCGGGGGCTCTTCAGGTCGTTGCGGCGCCCGTAGTTGGTGGGGCACTGGGAGAGGACGTCGATGAAGGAGAAGCCGTCCCGCTCGAGGGCGCGGTGGATGGCCCGTTTGAGCTGTTGGGGGTGCGCCGTGGTCCAGCGCTCGACGTGGGGGGCGCCGGCCCCCATGACGAGCTCGCAGAGGTCGAAGGGGGGCTCGGGGTTCCCGTACGGGGTCGTCGTGGACTTGGCGCCCTCCGGCGTGGTGGGGCTCACCTGGCCGCCGGTCATGCCGTAGATGAGGTTGTTGGAGCAGATCACGGTCACGTCGAGGTTCCGGCGGGCGGCGTGGATGAGGTGGTTCCCGCCGATCGCGGCCGCGTCCCCGTCGCCGGTGAGGACGATGATCTCCAGGTCGGGGTTCGCCAGCTTGAGGCCGGTGGCGAAGGCCAGCGGGCGCCCGTGGGTCGTGTGGAGGGAGTCGAGCCGCACGTAGCCGGGGAGGCGGGAGGAGCAGCCGATGCCGGAGACGAGGACGGTCCGGTCGGGGTCGAGCTCGCCCGCCTCGAACTTCTCGGCGAGGGCGCGGACGAGCACGTTCAGGATGGTCCCGTTTCCGCACCCCGGGCAGAGGATGTGCGGCATCCGCTCCCACCGGATGAGGTCCCGCCAGTTCACGGGGCTCACCCCTGGAGGCGCTCGGCCTCCTCGATCACGCGCTCCGGGGTGGGCGGGTAGCCGCCCGGGTACTCGAGGGCGTGCACGCACTCCGCGTCCAGGGCGCGCTCGATCATCTCGACGTACTGGCCGAGGTTCATCTCGACGACGAGCACCTCGTACCCGTCGAGGAGCCTCCGGACGAGGTCCGGGTCGAAGGGGTGAATGACCCGGGGGCGGAAGACCGTGGCGTTGAGCTCCTCGGCCGCCTCGAGGACGGTCCGGGCGCAGCCGCCGTAGGCCACGAGGGCCAGGTCGGACTCGCGCTCGATGAGGTCGTACCCGACGCTCTCGTGGATCCTCCGGGCGCGCTTGCGGACCTTGTTGCAGAGCCGGCGGACCAGCCGACGGTGCACCTCGGGGTCGTCGGTGGCGGGGTAGCCCCGCTCGTCGTGGGTCAGGCCGGTCACGTGCACGCGGTGCCCGCGCCCGAACACGGGCATGGGGGGCACGAGGTCGTCCGGTTCCAGGGGGAAGGGCTCCCGGACCTCCTCCCCCTCCTCCGGCAGCTCGCGGTCCACGGTCTCGACGTCCTCCCTCAGGATCACGCGCTCGCGCATGTGCCCGACGACCTCGTCGGCGAGGAGGACCGCGGGGACGCGCAGTCGCTCGGCCCAGTTGAAGCACTCGACGGTGAGGTCGTACATCTCCTGGACGGTGGAGGGGGCGAGCGCGACGACCTCGTAGTCCCCGTGACCGCCCCAGCGGGCCTGCATCACGTCGGACTGGGAGGCCTTGGTGGGCTGGCCGGTGCTGGGCCCGCCGCGCTGGACGTTCACGACCACGCACGGGGTCTCGGTCATGGCGGCGAAGCTCATGTGCTCCTGCATGAGGGAGAAGCCGGGCCCGGAGGTCGCGGTCATGGCCTTCACGCCGGCCCAGGAGGCGCCGATGACGGCGGCCAGCGAGCCGATCTCGTCCTCCATCTGCACGTAAACGCCGCCGACCTCCGGCAGCCGCTCGCTCATGCGCTCGGCGATCTCGGTGGATGGGGTGATCGGGTAGCCCGCGAAGAACCGGCACCCGGCCGCGATCGCGCCCTCGGCGCAAGCCTCGTTACCCTGCAGGAACTCGACCCGTCCGCTCACGAGCCCTCCCCCTTCCTCCTGACCTCGATGGCGAGGTCCGGGCAGATCAGCTCGCACTGGCGGCAGCCCCGGCAGCCTCCCACGTACTCGGGGAGCCGGTACCCCCGCTCGTTCCTCCGGTCGGACTCCCGGAGGGCGTCCACGGGGCAGGTCCAGACGCAGAGGAAGCAGCCCTTGCACAGGCGCTCGTCGATCTCGACCGTGTACTCGTCCTCGGCCACGCGTCCACCCCCGTCAGGCCTCGAGCATCCCGTCCAGGAGCTCCTCGCACGCCGAGCGGACGGTCTCGTCCTCCCACACGGGGCGGCCCTGGAGCTCGAGCCGCTTCAGCCCGGGGGACTCGGGCACGGTGACGGTGACGTCCGCGTCGACGTCGGGTCCCTCCACGCCCTCCACCCACTTGTTGCGCACGAGGGCGAGCCGGTCGACGCCCATCCGTCGGGCGAGTCGGGCGGACTCCCGGGCGTTCTTGAAGGACTTGACCGAGGGCTCGCAGACGATGACAATCCAGTCCACCGCCTCGAGCACGCGCCGGCCGAAGTGCTCCAGGCCCGCGTCCGTGTCCACGACGATCGCCTCGCCCCGGTCGGCGACGACGTGCCGAATCAGCCGGCGCGCGAGGGCGGCCGCGGGGCAGAAGCAGCCCTCGCCGGCGTCCTCCACCCGGCCGACCACGAGGAGGCGCAGCCCGGGCTCGACCTCGACGGCGAGTCGGTCGGGGAGGTCCGAGACGCGCGGGTTGACCCGGAAGAGGGGGCCGAACGTCGCGCCGGGGGGCGCGCCCGTCCGCTCCCGGATGAGCTCCTCCCGCTCGACGACCGGGGTGGGGGGCTCGTCGAGGCCCATCGAGTACGCGAGGTCCGGGTCGGGGTCGGCGTCCACGGCGAGGACCTCGTGCCCGCGCTCGGCCAGGAGCTTGGCGAGGGTGGCGGCGATGGTGGTCTTGCCCACGCCCCCCTTCCCGACGATCCCGAGCTTCATGGGGACCCTCGCCCGGGCTACCCCTCTTCCCGCAGGATCCGGTGCGCGCGTTGGAGCTGTTCGGCGAACCACTCGCGCTTCTCGCGGGGGAGGTCCGACTTGGAGAGGAGGCGGAGGGCGCCCCGGTCGCAGGCCTCGACGCAGGCGGGCGCCTTCTTGGGCGCGTCCACGCAGAGTGTGCACTTCTCGGCCCGGCCGTCCGCGAGCTCGATGGCGCCGAAGGGGCAGGCGACGGCGCAGAGCCCGCAGCCGATGCAGTCCTCGGTGACGATCAGCGCCCCACCCTCCTCCCGGATCGCGTCGATCGGGCAGGCGGCGGCGCAGGGCGGGTCGTCGCACTGGAGGCAGGTCACCGGGGGTGCGTCCTCGGAGACCTTGTAGATGCGCGCGTGCCCGTGGGTCTCCTCGCAGGCCTTCACGCACTTGCTGCAGCCGCGGCACCGGTCCGGGTCGACCGCGAGGACGAGGGTGTCCGGCACGGTCGGGCCTCCCCTTAGAGGACGTGTTTCCGGATCCAGTCCCAGGTGAGCTTGATACCCTCCTTGAGGTCCGTCTCGGGCTCGAAGTCGAGCTCCTTGCGGGCCCGGGTGACGTCCAGGTAGATGCGGCGCACCTCGCCCGGGCGGGCGTGCTCGTACACGACCTTCACGTCCCGGTTCGTGACCTCGCGGATGAGGTCGATGAGCTCGTTGATGGAGGTCTCCCGCCCGGAGCCGATGTTGTAGGTGCCGTGCCCGCGCTCGACCGCGTCGGCGGTCACGCGGGCGACGTCCTGGACGAAGATGAAGTCCCGGGTCTGCTCGCCGTCGCCGAAGACGCGGAGGGGCTCGTTCCTGGCGGCGCGGAGGAGGAAGATCGGGATGACGCCGGCCTCGCCGCGCGGGTCCTGGCGGGGCCCGTACACGTTCGCGTACCGGAGGATCACGTGGTCGAGGTCGTACGCCTCGGCGTACACGCGGACGTAGTGCTCGCCGGCCAGCTTGGACGCGCCGTAGTTGGAGATGGGGTGGGTGGGGTGCTCCTCGTCCACGGGTAGGTACCGCGGTTCCCCGTACACGGCCCCGCCGGAGGAGGCGTACACGAGGCGGTCGACCTCGTGGCGGGCGGCGAGGGCGGCCAGGTTCAGGGTTCCGATCGCGTTCACGGTCGCGTCCGCGAGGGGGTTGTCCATGGAGTAGCGGACGTTCGTCTGCGCGGCGAGGTGGACGATGACGTCGGGCTGTAGCTCCCGGAGGACGGTCTCGAGCCCGTGGGGATCCCGGACGTCCGTTCGCCAGAACTCGACGTCGTCGAGCACGCGCTCGAGGTTGGTCAGGTCACCGGTGATGAGGGCGTCGACGACGCCCACGTGGTAGTCGCGGGCGACGAGCTCCTCGACCACGTGCGAGCCGATGAAGCCGGCCCCGCCCGTCACCAGCACGGTGGTCACCGGGCTATCCCTCCTCCTTGATCCGGAGGAGCCCTTCCTTCTCGAGGAATTCGGGGAGTTCTGAGGAGTCCTGCGTGCCGATCACGACCTTCCACCCGGTCGCGTCCTCGACGTCCCCTTTCACCGCCGCGGCCTTGCCGGGGATCACGAGCACGCGGTGGTTGACCTTGTCCTCCACGTTGAACTCCTCGAGGGCCTCCTTCACCGCCTGCCCGTTGAACTGGCCGCCCGCGACGCTGACGTCGACGGCCAGCCCGCCCGTGTCGATGACGAGGAGCCAGCAGTCCACGTCCGCGCTCTCAAGGTCGTCGGCCACGCAGTGGTACGTGAGGGTGAAGTTGGTCGTGACGAGCACGGGGGAGTGCTCGTCCGGGTCCCCGATCTTGTAGAGGCCCGGGTCCACCGCCTGCGGCTCGCGCGGGTCCGTGTAGATGCACTGGCGCTGGGTCAGGACGGGCAGCAGGGCCCAGGGCTCGAGGGTGTCCATGATCAGGGCGTCCGCGTAGCGGAGCACGCAGGCGGCGGCGAGGTAGGACTCGCGCCGGGCCGCCTCCACCGGGTCGTCCTCCAGGAAGCGGTACGGGAAGGTGGTGACCAGGGTGGGGTACCCGAGGGGCTCGAACTCCTCCTCGACGGCGGCCTTGCGGAGCTCGGCCAGCTTGTCCGTCGTGGCGACCACGTCGTGGGGGCCGAACTCCGTGCCCGGGTCCAGGAGCAGGTCCTCCACCCGCTCGCGCGCGCGGACCGAGAGCTCGACCAGGTCCTCGACCTCGGTGGCGTGGAGGCCGAGCGGGCACTCGTGCTCCGCCGCGAGCTCGACCAGGTCTTCCAGGTTCTCCTCGGTGGCCGGGTAGAGGAGGGGGCGCTCGTCGAACGCGTCCAGGCCCGCCGCGAGCACCCGGGGGTCCTGCGAGATCAGGGCGATCGCGAGGTCCTCGGAGTGCTCCACGGCCGTCTCCACGGCCGCGGCGAATCGCTCCGGGTCGCCGGTCCGGGAGACGACGGCCAGCCCGTCCACGCGGAGGGTCTCGCCCACGCGCTCGACCTGGAACTCCTGGGCGCGCTCGGTCTTCTCGCGCAGCTCGTCCTCCTCCATGTCGTCGTACACGGCGATGAACACGGGGGGCGGGTTGAAGTACGAGAGCTCGTGGCGGAAGAGGACCTCGTCGCCGCCCACGACCACCTCGCGGTCGCCCCGGCAGATGGTGACCTCGCGGACGGGCGGGGCGAGGAGTTCGCGGAGCTTCTTCAGGGAGTCCTCGTCTAGGTTCGGGCAGTCCTCGGGGTCGGCCTCCCTGTTGACGAGCTTGGTCGCGAACTCCATGCAGGTCTTGCAGCCGCAGGCTCCGCAGTTGGACTTGGGGAGGAGGTTGTACACCTCCATCACGTCGGCTCGCGGCACGGGGGCGACCCCCTAGGCGATGAAGTCCGTAACGTGCACGTCCCCCACCTCCCGCTCCCGGCCCATGTACTCGAGCGCCTCCTGCACGACCTGGACGGCCCAGGGGTGGAACATCATGAGGAGGTCCGCGCCGCACAGGGCGACGGTGGTCGCGGTCACGGCCTCCCAGAGCGGGCCCCGGTACTCGCGCGGGCCCCAGCTCTCCTCCTTCATCCAGGCCTCCCGGGCGGCCCACGCGTTGGTCGAACCGCTCGAGATGGGCATCTGGAGGTACTCGTCGCCGTGGAGGGCGGCGAGGCGGATCCGGGTCATCACGTCGACCGTGTACTCGATCCCGTAGCCGAGCGCGCACGTGGTCGGGTCCATCACCACGTCCTCCTTCGAGAGGCCCAGGTTGAGCACCCGCTTGTTCAGGGTTTTCATCATGTTAACATCGACCGGCGCGAAGGTCAGGACCACGTGCCCGTGCTCCTTGGCCGCCTCGACCACCCGCTCGAAGTCCATGTCCTCGTTGATCGAGGAGAGCATCACCCGCTCGCCCTCGCACACCTCGGCCGCCTTCACGAACACCTCCACGTCCTTCTCCGGGTCGCCCGAGCCGCCCACGATGATCGGGACCTTGACCGCGTCCAGCACGTCCTCCAGGGTCTCCATCGCCTCCTCCACGGGCGCGTCGTGCAGCTTCGGGGACGTGCTCACCAGGTGCAGCGTGATCACGTCCACGCCGTACCGCTTCACGACCGTCCTGGCCCAGTCCACGGGGTCCTCGATCACGTCCCCCAGCTCCTCCCGGATGGGACCCGGGATGCCCACGTCCGGGGTGTCGAACACGTCGAAGGTGACGACGGGCGGGTTGGGTCGCGGGGCCTCAAAGACGAAGTAAGCCCGCTCGCCGCCGAGCTTGACCACGCGATCCCGCGTCCCGCCCTCGGAGCGCGTCGCGCCGAGCTGGACCTCGGCGACCTCGCCCTCGTACTCCTCCACCGGGGGCTCGTACTCGGGCACCTCGACCTCTCGCTCGACCGCCTCCGCACGGGGCCGCACCAGCCGCTCCCACACCTCTCGGGGCAGCGCCTGGGCGACCGTGCGCAGTTCGAGCTCCAGCTCGTCCGCTTCGATCGACACGTCCCGAAGCTCCACCTCCCGCACCTCACCCTCGCCCAGGATGCGATTGAACAGCTCCCGCAGCAGGTCCTCCGGGCGGCGCTCGGACACCTACAACACCCCCGCCCGGGAGAGAATCTCGCGGAGGTCGGTCCGGGCTTTGGACTCGGGCGGGAGCTCGGTAAGCGGTCGACCGCGCAGCTCGAGCTCGACCAGCTCCTCGTCCGGGCGGACGCGCCCGAGGAAGGAGAGCCCCATCCGCTCGCCCTCGCGCCGGATCACGCGGTACTCCCGGTCCGTGACCCGGTTCGCCACGACCCGGACGTCCTCCACCTCGGACTCGAGCTCGTCGATGAGCTCCACGATCCGGCGGGCGGTGTTCAGGGCCTTGCGGGAGTGGTCGACCACGATCAGAACGAGGTCGACGCCGTCGATGATGCCGCGGCTGACGTGCTCCAGCCCGGCCTCGCAGTCCATGATCACGAGGTCGTACCTCGGGAGGAGCTCGGACATGACCCGGCGGAGCCAGTGGTTGACCGCGCAGTAGCACCCGCGGCCCTCGGAGCGGCCCATGACGAGGAGATCGTAGTCCTCGGTCTCGTGGAGGGCGGTCATGACCAGGTACTCCATGTACGCCTGCTTGTCGAAGCCGGGCGGGAGCTGCTCCTCCTCGATCTCGCGCTTGAACCGCTCCCGCACCTCGCCCAGCGTGGTCTCGGGCTCGACGCCCAGCGCGTCGGGGAGGTTCGCGTCCGGGTCCGCGTCGATGACGAGGAGGTCGCCGGCCCCGCGCTCGGTGAGCTCGAGGACGGTGAGGGCGGCGAGGACGGTCTTCCCCGTCCCGCCCTTCCCGGTGAAGGCGAGGATCAACCCTTTCCTTCCCTGTCCTCCCGCTTGATGATGACCCGTTCCGCGTAGATCTTGGCGTTCTTGAGGACGATCTTCACGTTGAGCCCGCCGCCGGGCGCGACGGGCAGCTCCTCCAGCTCCATGGTGGGGCGCTCCTCGGCGGCCTCCTCGGCCCTCTCCTCCTCGGCCTCAACCTCCTCCTCTTCCTCCTCCCACCGCTCGACGACGGGGTGCTCGACCTCCTCGAGGAACTCCCGGAGCTCCTCGACCGTGGTCGCGTCCTCCTCGGTGGCGATCTTGTCGTACAGCTCGTCCGGGATGGCGTGCTTCACCCGCTCCTTCAGCGCCTTGGGCATCCAGACGACGCGCTCCCAACCGCCGTCGTACTGGAGGAACTTGTCCGACTCCATGTACCCGTACGACACGCCCACGAAGCCGGGCTTCTGTTCGCCCCCGCTCGCCTCGCCCGCCAGCGTGGAGAAGGGCATGCCCAGCGGGGTGTCACCCTGGTACTCGCGGTCGACGATGCCGAACCCGTCCACCTCCGGGATGTAGAACACGACCGCCTGGAAGCAGCCGCAGCTCGTGTGCGGGTGCTCGAGGCAGGAGTGCAGGTAGACGCGCTCCACGGCGCCCTGGGAGTGCTCCCTGACCGCCTCGTTCACGCCGTCGTACTCGCCCGCCTCCGGGTCCAGGCACTCGCCCTTCTCGATGGGAAAGATCGGTCCCTCGGGATCGATCTTGTACGCCGCCTTGGCGTCGTGCCAGGTGATGGAGCCGCAGAGGCTCGGCCGGTCGGGGGTGATCACGCACACGTGCGTGGGTGCGAAGGACTGGCACATGAGGCACACGTAGAACTCGTCCACGTCCTCCTCGGAGAGCTCGCGCGCCCGCTCGTCCCGCTTCCGGTAGATCTCCCGCGCCTTCTCGACGAACTCCTTCACGCGGTCCTCGTCCGTCATCAGGGTGACCTCGATCGCGTCGATCACGTTGCCGAACTCCTCCTTGAACAGCTCCCGCAGGGCGATGCCCAGGTGCTCGAGGCGGAAGCCTTTCTCGACCGCGTCCTTGGACACGCGGCACCAGATCTGGTCCCGCTGGTTTAGGTGCATGAAACCCTCCACGTAGTTGCAGAATTCGTGGATGCGCCGCTCTAGGACGCCCTCCACGTCCTCCTCCAGGTCCTCCCCGGCCGCCCTGACGAGGATACCGAACGGGTACCTCTCGCCCTCCTCCATCTCGTCGATGTCCGGGCCGATCACCTCGACCTTGTCCGGCTCAAGCTCGTCCTCGTCCACCACGCGGAAGAGCTCGGCGCCGAAGCTCTTCGGGCCGGCGAGCTCCACGTACATGTCACCGCTGCGGATCCGCTCGCCCTCGTGTCGGGGGCTCACGTCCACGGGCAGGTCCGACAGGCTCGTCAACTCGACTCACCCCTCGCCCTCCTCGGGCGGGAGTAAGGTGGGGTCGGACGCGCGCGAGCCCGGCGTCCAGCCGGACTCCTTCAGGCGCTCCAGGAGCTCGGACTTGAGCGCGAGGGGGACGTCGTTCTCGTCCCGGATGAGCCGGTCCAGGTCGGGGGGCAGCTCGTCGTACAGCTCCCGGTACAGCTCCACGTACGCCTCGACCTTCTTCTGCCGGGCTTCCGGGGTGTCGTTGGGGCGCATGCAGAGGCGGGCGGCCGTGACCGCGGCCTCCCTCCAGTCCGAGACCGCGCACCGGAGGTGCTCCGGGGTGGGATCCTCCGCCTCCTCGCCCGAGCGGGCGTCGAACACGCGGGCCTCTCGGTCGGTCAGGAGGGAGCCGGCGTCCGGCTCCGGGCCGAGCACCACGGGCACGCCCCACCGGGTCACCCCGTAGGCCACGGAGACGAGGTGCTCCGACGGGTCCTTCACCCACGCCACCACGCAGGCGCCGACCCGGTTGAGCACGTAGTCGGCCACCCGGGTGAACCGGCCCCGGATCGGGAGCTTGCCGAAGATCACGCCGACGCGGACGCAGGCGCCGACCAGGTGCGCGGCGGAGGTGCAGGGGCCGGTGTGGAGCAGGGTGTCCGGGTACCGGTCGTACAGGGATCGCCCCTCCTCGTCCCGATGGTGACCCAGCGCGACGCCCAGGCAGCCGGGAACGAGGACGAGGTAACCGTGCTCCAGGAGGGCCTCGGCGATCTTCGCGGGCTCCTCCGCGTCCTCGGGGCGCTCGGGGCAGGAGAGCAGTACGACCAGGCCGGGGATGTCGCCGGACACGACGGGGACGCCCACGTTCCGGATGACCACGTCCGAGAGCCGGGTGGGCGGGCCCACGCGGAACCGCCACGAGGGGGCCGCGCCGCGGTCCCGGGCGCCGGAGACGCGGAGCGCCGTCCAGGCGGCGACCTCCACGGCCTTCAGGGGGTCCTCGACGTAGACGGCGTCCTCCTCCGAGGCGAGGGTCTCGACGATCGCCTCCGGGGGCTCGTCGGTGAGGTCGGGTAGGTCCGCCGCGCGGGCGCCGGTGGTGGCGATCAGCTTGGACCCGGCCTCCCGGGCCGCCTCCACCGCGTCCTCGCCCGGGCACGCGCCGTCCACGACCACCGCGTCCGCCAGGCCGGAGGCGACGTACTCCCGGTACATGGAGAGCGGGCCCAGGATCCGGACGTGATCGTCCGCGTCCGGCCACGCGGTGTGGGTCAGCCCGACGAGCTCCACCTGCCGCGCGAGCGCGCCGAGCTCCTCCACGATCGCGCGCCCGAGGAGCGGGAGGTGCCCGATCAGGAGGACGGTGGGGCGGTTCGGGAGGTCTTCGGCCCCCACCTCGAAGGTCTCCTCGGCGTCCTGGGTCTCCATCAGGGTGGCGAGGGCGGCGTCCGCGATCTCCGCCGCCAGGACCCCGGCCGTGCCGGCGTGGAGGGCGACGGCCTCGTAGTCCTCGAGCCGGTGGGTTCGGGTCAGCTCGGCCAGGGAGCGCGTGAGCTCCCGCTCGGCGTAGTAGAGCCCGGTCTCGAGGTCAGGGGCGCGCTCGGGGGCGTCGTTCAGGAGGGTCTCGAAGAGGGGGAGCGGGTTCTCGGCCTCGAAGTCGGGCGACAGCTCGCCGCCGGATCGGCGGAGCAGGTCCACCGTCAGTCGAGCGGTGGTGAGTAGGGTGGCCGCGCCCTGGCAGCAGAGGTGGGCGATCGTGCGGAGGGTTTCCCGGCGCTCCTCCTCGGACTCGCCGGGGACGACGGTGAGGTCGTAGAGGGAGGTGAGGGTGCGGTCCCAGGGGAGGAGGTCGCGCAGGGTGGGTCCGTCCGCGCCCCGGACCTTCGGGGGTTCCTCCATGCGGAGCTCTCGGATCTCGATCTGGACGTCCTCCATCTCGACCATCCGGGTGCCCCCAACCTCACGCGAGTCGGTCCAGCTCGCGCAGGAACTCGTCCCGGTCCAGGGTGGGGAGGGAGTAGTCGGCGCTCGGGTGGTACTCGGGGTTCAGTGAGATCTTCACGAGGTCGGGCCGGGCGTGGCGGAGGCTCTGGAGCACGCGGTCCGTGACGTCCGGTCGGGAGCCGGTGAAGGCGACCACGTCGGGGTGGGAGCCGAGGACGGGGGCGTCCCGCTGCAGTAGGGTGGCGAGCTCGACGAGGCCCATCTTGCGGCCCAGGTCGTCGCCCCGGTAGGGGGCCGTGCAGACGGCGGTGGCCCGGAGTCGTTGGATCAGTCGGGCGGCGCGCTCCCGCCATTCCTCGTCCTCGGCGGCCCGGGGCCCCACGACCACCAGGGGCTCGTCCGCCCGTTTGAGCAGGGTGCGCAGGACGGGGGCGCGGGCGGTCTCGGCCCGGCCGGTGTACAGGAACGTGGGGTCCTTGGGTAGGGGCACGTGGCTCAGCCCCGCTCCTGCCCTTTCAGCAGGGTGGGCTCGGAGATGGGTTTCCGGGGCTTCCAGCCGATCTCCTTCAGGTACTCCAGGATCTCGTCGCGGAGCGTGAGGGGGACGTCGTTCTCGTCGCGGACGTAGAGTGGGAGGTCGGGCGGGAGCTCGCCGTAGAACTCCCGGTACAGTTCCACGTAGTTCTGGAGCTTGGTCTGTCGGCCCTGGGGCGTGTCGTTGGGCCGGATGCACAGTTTGACGGCCTGGACGAGGGCCTCGCGCCAGTCCTCGGCCGCGTACTTGAGGTGGATGGGGCAGTGTTCCTCCCGTTCCTCGCCCGTGCGGGCGTCGTAGACGGTCCAGTCGCCGTCCAGGTCGCCGATGTACAGGGTCTGGTAGTTGAGCCCGGCCGGGCCGTAGACGATGGGGATGCCCCAGCGGGTGAACCCGGTCGAGATGGCGAGGGCCTTCTGGCTCATGGCGCCCCAGAGGACGCCGCACGCGCCGATGCGGTTGAGGATGTAGTCGGCGATCTCCTTGAAGTTGCCCTTGAGGGGCTTCTTCGCGAAGATGGCGGCGATCTTGATGCAGGCGCCGAGGATGTGCGCGTTGGAGACGCAGGAGCCCGTGTTCACGAGGCAGCCGGCGTCGAACCGGTCCTCGTACCGTTCGTACAGGGTCTTGCCCTCCTCGTCGGTGTAGTAACCGAGGCACATGGCCGTGCAGCCGGAGGTCACGACGATGTAGTTCCGCTCCAGCAGCTCCTCGACCATCCGGCCGACCTCGCGGATGTCGTCGGGGTAGTTGGGGCAGGCGACGAAGGCGACGACGCCGGGGATGTCGCCCATGACGATCGGGCCGCCGACCTGCCGGATCTCCACGTCCTTGATCGGGCCGCGGCCCGTGCGGACCCGGTAGCGCTCCTCCCGGGCGTTCAGGCGCCAGGCGTCCTCGATGATCCGCATCACGGGGATCTTCGCGGGGCACTCGGACTCGCACCGGGCGCAGCCCACGCACCGGTGGAAGAGCTCGGCCAGGTCCTCGAGGTCGCCCTCGCGGGCCTTCCGCAGCGCCTCCACGATGGGGAGGTCGTTCGGGCACACGCGCTCGCAGTCGCCGCACTCCAGGCAGCGCTCCGCGTGCCGCTTGATCTCGTCCGGGTCGGGTGGGGGCAGCTCCTTCCGGCGCTGCTCGTGAACGCGGAGCGCGACCTCGACCGCCACCTTCGCCGCCTTTTCGAGGTCCTCGATGTACACGGCCATCCACTCGCCGGAGGCCATCCGTTCCACGATCTTGTCCGTGGGCTCGTCCGTGACGTCGGGCAGGCCGGCCATGAGGACGTTCCGCGTCGCGATGACGCGGGTGCCCACCTCGCGGGCCTCCTCCACGAGGTCGGCGCGGATGCACTGCTCGTCCAGGATGATCACGTCCGCGATGCCCATTCGCACGTAGTGCAGCTGTCGGGAGAGGGGTCCGATGACCTTGGCGCGCTTCTCGACCCGGGACGCGTCCCAGGCCGTGCAGCAGATGCCGAGGACCTCGACCCGCTCGTCCAGCCCGCGCTCCTCGAGGTAGTCCAGGACCTCGGTGCCGGGGGCGACGTTGTGGCCGATGAGGAGGATGCAGGGCTTGGAGTCGTCCGCCGCGTAGGGTCCGAACTCGACGAAGGGGGACTCGCCCTTGGGCATGTCGAAGGCGACGATCTGGGTCACGTCCGCCAGCTCGAGCGCGAGGGTGTCGAGCATGCCGGCGTGGAGGGCCTTGGACTCGTAGTCGTGGGGGTCGGACTCCTGGCCCACGTGGGTGGCGGCGAGGACCTGGGTCAGCTCGCGCTCGAGGTACTCGAGGCCGCGTTTCAGGTCGGACACGCGTCGGGGTTCGAACCCGAGGAGGGTCTCGAAGATGGGGGTCTGCACGTCGATCTCGGGGCCGAGGTCGATCTCCACGTCGCCGACGTGGTCTAGGACGTACTCGATGAGGTGTCGGGCGTGGGTGGCGTGGCACGCGGTTCCGATGCAGGTCTTGATGGTGGTCATCCGGGCCGCGTGGGCGCGGAGGTCGATCCCGCACGCCCCGCGCCGTCCCTCGGCGAGGTTGCAGCGGCCGAACGTGCAGAGGCAACACATGTCGCAGATTGGAAACGCGGCGATCCGGTACCGGGAGAAGAGTCGTCGGTCCCAGTCCTTCAGGTCGGAGAGGGTGGGG
>JAMOPY010000022.1 GCA_027064305.1 Methanobacteriota archaeon | reverse complement strand
CCGATCTTGATGTCCTTCACCTCGACCTCCGGCATGAAGCGGTTCCTGACGATCTCGGCGACGTCGACGGCCCGGCTGATGGCGCGCCCGCGGGCCTTGATGCGGACCTCGTTGGCGCCCTCGTTGAACTGCGTGATGCAGGCGAGCACGTAGTTCATCACCGGCTTGCTGCCCACGTAGACGACGTTCTCTTCCTCTGCCATTCCTAGCACCCCCAGCGCGCTCTCGTCCGGGGCCCGGAGATAGCAGGTATAATGCTTTCGGGAACGGGATACGCGGTCGCGGGGCGGCGCGGGTCAACTTTTTAACGGCCCGGGCGGGGGTCACCGCGACTGATTCTCCGTGGGGGTTGCCGGTTGGAGCTGCCCATATGCGAGGTGTGCGCGAAGACGGGGCTGCTCTGCCCCGGGTGCGAGGAGAAGCTGGAGCGGGGAGAGATCACGGAGACGGACGTGGAGGTCTCCAAGAAGCTGGTTGAGCTGCGGGAGAAGTACCCCTCGCTGGAGGACGCGGTCCTGCTGCGGACCATCGACACGGGGAGCCTCGTGGTCCTCGTCACGAAGCCGGGGATGGCGGGCAAGCTGATCGGCAAGGGCGGTCGGGTGTCCCGGGCGCTCTCCGATCACCTGGGGAAGAAGGTGCGGGTCGTGGAGGAGGTGGAGGATCCCGAGGACATCCGACAGCTGCGGAAGCTGATCCAGGACCTGATCATCCCGGCCCGGCTGCTCAGCGTGAACGTCGTGTACGAGCCGGAGGGGGAGCGGTACAAGGCGGTCATCCATCACCGGGATCGGAACCGGGTGCCGGCGCCGGTGGACGAGCTGCAGGAGGCGATCAAGGAGCTGACGGGCATGGAGGTGGAGGTCACGTTTGGTTAACGTCGTGGTGGGCGTGACCGGCAGCGTCGCCGCCTACCGCGCGCCCGACCTCTGCCGGGAGCTCGAGCGCCGGGGGCACGCGGTCCGGGTCGTCGCCACGGAGTCGGCCCTGAGGTTCGTGGGCCGGGACGCGCTGGGGCTCGCGGCGGAGGAGGTGGTCACCGAGCTCACGGAGCGGGCCGAGCACGTGAGGCTCGCGGAGTGGGCGGACGCCGTGCTGATCGCCCCGGCCACCCTGAACACCCTCGCCAAGCTCGCGCACGGGGTCGCCGACACCCCCGTCACCCTCACCGCGCTCGCATCGTTAGGCGCCGGGAAACGATTGATCGTCGCCCCGGCCATGGCCGAGCCCATGTACCGCTCGCCCCCCGCCCGCCGCGCCCTCAGACGGCTGAGGGAGATGGGCGTGACCGTCGTCCCGCCCCGGATCGAGGAGGGGAAGGCCAAGCTGGCCGGGCTGGAGGACCTCGTCCGCGCCGTCGAGGGGGAGCTGGCCGGGGTCCGGGTCCTCGTCACCGGGGGGCCCACGCTCGAGCCCCTGGACGACGTGCGCGTGCTCACGAACCCGAGCTCCGGGCGGACCGCCGCCCTCATCTGCGAGCAGCTCCGCGCCGCGGGCGCCGAGGTCATCCTCGTGCACGGGCCCCTGCGGGTGGAGGCCCCCGCGGACGAGCGGGTGGAGGTGCGCACGACCGAGGAGATGCTGGAGGAGGTGCGGAGGCGGATCGGGGACGTGGACGCGATCGTGATGGCGGCGGCCCCGGCGGACTTCCGGCCCCGGGAGCGGGCGGAGGGGAAGCTCGACTCGCGGTCGCGTCACACGGTGGAGCTCGTTCCGACCCCGAAGATCGTCGAGGAGGTGTTCCCGGAGTTCGACGGTGTGAAGGTCGCGTTCAAGGTGGACCCGGACCCGGTGGAGGGCGCGCGGCGGCTGCTGGAGCGCGTCCCCTGCGACCTGGTCGTGGCGAACCCGCCGGAGGCGCTGGGGTCGGAGTCCTCCGAGTGGTGGATCCTGGACCGGGAGGGTCGGGTCGTGCGGCGCGTGCGCGGGCCCAAGGTCCGGCTGGCCCGGGCGCTGCGGGACCTGCTCATCGAGCGGCTCGGGGGTGGGTAGGGTGGAGATCCCGCCCGATCACCCCCGGGCCGAGGCGCTCCGGATCCGGGAGCGGTTGGTCCGCGGGTTCGAGGAGGGGTACGTGGTCCCGCAGGGGCTGATCGCGCACGGGCGGGGGGAGGCGTTCGACTACCTGCTCGGGGAGCGGACGATCCCGCCGGCGCGCCGCGCGATCCGGGCCGCCGCGGCCGCGTTTCACCTCGCGGAGCGCCCGGTGATCTCGGTGAACGGGAACGTGGCCGCGCTGTGTCCGGACGAGCTGGTGGAGCTGTCCGAGGTCACCGGGGCCCCGCTCGAGGTGAACCTGTTCCACCGCACGGAGGAGCGGGCGCGCCGGATCCGGAGGGTGCTGGAGGAGGCCGGGGCGCGGAACGTGCTCGGGGTGGATCGGGGGCACCTCACCCGGCTTCCGAACCTCTCCTCCCGCCGGGGGATCGTGGACGAGCGGGGGATCCGCCGGGCGGACTTCGTCCTCGTGCCGCTGGAGGACGGGGACCGGACGCGGGCGTTGAAGGAGCTGGGTAAGCGGGTCGCCGCCATCGACCTGAACCCGCTCTCCCGGACGGCCCGGGACGCGGACATTACGATCGTGGACAACGTGGTCCGGTGCGTGCGGAAGATCGCTCGCGAGTACGAAAACATGGATAAGGAGAGGGCCCGGGAGGTGCTGGAGGCGTATGACAACGACGCGGTCCTGGCGGAGGTGCTGGAGTACATCTCCCGGCGGCTGAGGGTGCTGGCCGATGAGGATGCTGGTGAATCCTAGCGAGCGGGAGCTTCGGAGGGTGCTGAAGCGGTCGGAGGTGCGCGTTGAGGAGGTCCTCCCGGACGTGGAGCGGATCTTCGAGGACGTGCGTGAGCGAGGGGACGAGGCGCTGCTGGAGTACACGGAGCGGTTCGACGGGGTGGGGCTTGAGGCGGACGAGCTGCGCGTGTCGGAGGAGGACGTGGAGCGGGCGCGGGAGCTCGTGGATGACGCGACGCTGGACGCGATCGAGCGCGCGGCGGGTCGCATCGAGGAGTTCCACCGTAAGGTCGCCCCGGACTGGGACTCCCTCTCGGTGTCGGTGGAGGGGACCGAGTGCGGCGTGCTCGTCCGGCCGGTCCCGACCGTGGGGTGTTACGTCCCGGGGGGTCGGGCCGCGTACCCGTCCACGGCCCTGATGACGGTCATCCCGGCGAAGGTGGCCGGGTGCGATCGGGTCTACGTGTGCACGCCCCCGGCGGATAACCCGGTGCGGGCCTCGCCCGAGGTGCTCGTGGCGGCGGACCTCGCGGGTGCGGACGCGATCTTCCGGGTGGGTGGCGCGCAGGCGGTGGCCGCGCTGGCGGTGGGGACCGACGCGGTCCCGCGCGTGGACAAGATCGTGGGCCCGGGGAACGTGTACGTCACCGCCGCGAAGCTCCTGGCCTACACGCGGGCCGGCGTGGACGTGGACATGCCGGCCGGTCCCACGGAGATCCTGATCATCGCGGACGAGTCGGCCGACCCGGAGTGGCTGGCCTGGGACCTGATCGCGCAGGCCGAGCACGATCCCGAGGCCGCGGCCGTGCTCCTGACGGACTCCGAGCGGCTGGCCCGGGAGGTGCGGGACCGCGTGGAGGAGATCCTTAAGGGTGGGGTCGATCGGGAGGACGTGGTCACGAGCGCGCTGGACGAGCACGGGTGGATCGTGGTCCTGGACTCGCTGGAGGAGTGCGTGAGGGTGGCGAACGAGTACGCCCCGGAGCACCTCCAGCTCTCGGTCGAGCGCCCGGGGGAGCTGCTGCCGCGGGTCGAGAGCGCGGGCGCGGTCTTCGTGGGGCATCTCTCCGCCGTCCCGTTCGGCGATTACGCGGCCGGGCCCAATCACGTGCTGCCGACGGGCGGGTTCGCCCGGGCGCGCGGGGCGCTCGGCCCCTGGGACTTCCTCAAGCTCATCCCGTACCAGCGGCTCGACGAGTCGGACGTCGAGGCCCTCCTGCCCATCGTCGAGGAGCTGGCCGCGCGGGAGGGCCTGCCGAACCACGCCGAGGCCGCGAGGGTCCGATCGGAGCGCTCCCGGGGGTGATCGGCGTGCTGAAGGACACGCAGGCCGCGGAGGTCACCCCGGAGCGGGACGGGGAGGAGGTCACGCTCGCGGGCTGGGTGCACGAGATCCGCGACCTGGGCGGGATCAAGTTCCTCCTCCTCCGCGACCGCTCCGGCATCGTGCAGGTCACCTGCCCGCGGCAGAAGGTGCCGGAGGACGTGTTCGAGCGGGTCCCGAGGCTGAAGAAGGAGTCCGTGATCCGCGTCCGGGGCACCGTCCAGGCGAACGAGAAGGCGCCCGGCGGGGTCGAGGTCATCCCCGAGGAGCTCGAGGTGCTCTCCGAGTCCGAGACGCACCTGCCCCTCGACCCGACGGGCAAGGTGGACGCGGACCTGGACACGCGGCTGGACGCGCGCGTGCTCGACCTCCGGCGCGAGGAGCCGCGGGCGGTCTTCCGGATCCGGGACGTCGCGACCACGGCCATCCGCGAGTTCCTCGAGGACCGCGGGTTCCTCGAGGTGCACACGCCGAAGATCATCGCGTCCGCCACGGAGGGCGGCACCGAGCTCTTCCCCGTCGTGTACTTCGAGCGGGACGCGTACCTCGCCCAGAGCCCGCAGCTGTACAAGCAGATGCTCATGGCCGCCGGCTTCGAGCGCGTGTACGAGATCGGCCCCATCTTCCGCGCCGAGGAGCACAACACGCGGCGACACCTGAACGAGGCCATCTCCGTGGACATCGAGATGTCCTTCATCGAGAGCGAGGAGGACGTCATGCGCGTCCTCGAGGAGCTCCTCGCCCACGTGTTCCACCGCGTCGCCGAGGAGTGCGAGGAGGAGCTGAAGACCCTCGACGTGGAGCTCCCCGAGCTCGAGCCCCCCTTCGAGCGACTCACCTACGAGGAGACCCTGGACCTCCTCGCCGAGCACGGGATCCACGTCGAGTGGGGCGAGGACCTGCCCACGGAGGCCGAGCGCAAGCTGGGCGAGCTCTTCGACGAGCCGATCTTCATCACCGAGTGGCCCCGGGAGACCCGCCCCTTCTACACCATGGCCAAGGACGACGAGGTCACCCGCGCCTTCGACCTCATGTACCAGGGCCTCGAGCTCGCCTCGGGCGCCCAGCGCGAGCACCGGTACGAGACCCTCGTGGACCAGATCAAGGAGCAGGGACTGAACCCGGACGACTTCCGGCACTACCTCGAGGCCTTCCGCTACGGCATGCCGCCGCACGGAGGCTGGGGACTCGGCCTCGAACGCACCCTGATGACCCTCACCGGCATGGAGAACATCCGCGAGGTCACCCTCTTCCCCCGCGACCGCAAACGCCTCCACCCCTGAGGGGAGCCCCGTGCGCGCCCGCCTCCACCACCTCATCCTCCTCACCGGGCTCGCGGTGTTCACCCTCTCCACGTACCTCTCCCACCTCTGGCCCCCCAACGCCCCCGACTGGTTCTACTACGGCTTCATCGCCAAGTACTACGCCGAGCACGGCCACTACCCCCGCGTCAGCTGGTGGCGCCAGGACCAACCCCCCTTCCGGTACCAAACCCCCATCATCCCCCTCTGCGCCCACCTCCTCCACCCGCACGCCGGACCCCAACACGACCACCGCTACCTCCTCGCCCTCACCCTCGGCCTCACCGCCACCCTCCTCGCCTGGCGACTCGAACCCCGCATGGGCGCCGTCATCCCCTGGATCCTCACCGCCGTGTACAACCTCCACTACGCCGCCTTCCTCGGCGGCAAACGCACGATCTGCCTCCTCACCTACCCACTGCTCGGCACCCTCGCCCTCACCACCCTCCACCGACCCACCCACACCCGCACCCACCTCCCCGCCGCGATCGCCCTCGGCCTCCTCACCGGCGCCTGCTACGACGGCTGGCCCGAAGCCCCCCTCATCCTCGCCACCCTCACCCTCCTCCCCGACCCACCCCGACGCGCCCGCCTCCAACTCCTGAAACTCCTCGCCGGCTTCACCCTCGGCGCACTCACCACCCTCCCCCTCCCAGGCACCGCCTCCCACGCCCTCCTCACCTACCACCGCCCCGGCCTCGTCCTCAAACTCCTGGGGAACGTGGCCGAGTGGGAACCACCCGCCGCCCTGGAGGGCGCCCTACCCACGTGGTTCTACCTCGTCGCCGTCCCCATCGCCGGCGCACTCCTCTCCCAACGCCCCGACTGGAACAAGGTACGCCTCGCCGCCCTACTCTGGACCTCCACCGGCCTCGTCGTCTTCCGATTCGGCACCGCCTCCCTCCTACTCCTGGGTCCCGCCTGGTGGGAGTCCCCCGGCTGCGTGGCGGTCACCCTCTACACCGCCACCCTCACCCAGGCCCTCCACTGGCGAGAGTTCTGGCAACGGTACCCCGACTGGCCCCACATGAAACCCGTCATCCTCCACCGACTCCACCGATACCACGAGCCCTGGGGCCGCGGACTGAGCCCACCCTTCGAGGCCTGGCTCTACTACGAGGTGGACCGAGTGCCCCCGAAGGTCACCCCCTACGACATGGACTGGCGGGGCTGGGAACCGCCGCTGCGACGACGCCACGTGCCCCTGTAGGGAAAAACGTTAAATACCGAGGAGCCTACCGGCCGCCCGGAGCGCGCGGGGGCGCCCGAGCCTGGTCAAAGGGGCGGGACTTAGGATCCCGTGGCCGTAGGGCCGTCCCGGGTTCAAATCCCGGCCCCCGCACCAGCGGAAATCGTTACGAG
>JAMOPY010000021.1 GCA_027064305.1 Methanobacteriota archaeon | reverse complement strand
GACCAGACCGCGGAACTCCTCCTGCACCCGGGCCAGCGCGCCCCGACCCGCCCGCACCTGCAGCACCGACGAGGCTCCGACCACCACGTACCCGCTCGTATAGGTGATCCACCAGGACACCCGGTCGACCAGCTTGGGCACATCCTCCAGCCGAACGCGGGAGGTGTCCACGACCAGCACCAGCTTATCGGGCCCCACGAACCGCGCCTCGACGATGCCCGGGAACGCGATCCTCACCTTCCGCTCGATCCAGCGCCGCCGCTCCGGGTCCACCTTCTCCCCCATCGTCAGCTCCAACCGCACCCGACGATCCACCGTCTTGGCGCCGAGACGCCGCAGCTCCCTCGCCATCTTCGGCAGGTCCGACGGGGACGCGGTCACCTTGGCCAGCACCGGCTTACCGCTCCAGAACTCCGAGACCACACCCGGGAGATCCGTGAGCGCCGGCACGACGAGGAACGTGCCCGCCGCGATCCCCAGCGCGATCGGCCCCGCGACAGCAACGGCCCGGGACCCGATCGTTCGACCCACGCTCCCCACCGTATAGGCGATGACCGCCAGCAGCAGCGTCGAAAGGACCGAAATCGTTACCGTCAGGGTACCCACGACGGTCCCCCCGGGCCCAAATCAATTAAGCCTTATTTTTGAGCGTTAAGTTCAGCATAGGGCCGGGGGTTCCTCGCTTGATCGAGAAGGTGCTGGCCGACCTGAACCGCGTGGACGGGGTGCACGGGTCCCTGGTCGTCTCCAGCGACGGTCTGATTATCGCGGAGGCCGTGCCGCCGGACATCGACTCCGAGGTGGTCGGTGCCATCGCCACCACGGTGTACGGATCGGGCGAGCGAGTCGTGGACGAGATGGACCTGGGCGACCTGGAGCAGATGCTGATCGAGTCCACCGAGGGCAAGGTGATGATCATCGCGGTCAGCGAGGAGGCGACGCTGGTCCTCATCACCGACCCGGACGCCAACCTGGGATTAATCCGCTTACGGGCCCAGGAGGCGGCCGAGGAGATCGCCAAGCAGCTATAACCGTTCCCCTCCCCCCACCAAAGCCCTCGCAGGAGGTCTTAGGGTGCTGAGGACCGTGGCCCGCATCGTGGGCAAGTTCAAGCGGCTGTTCAAAAGGGGAGGTGAGGAGGAGCGGGTAGAGGAGCCCGAGGATGAGTACGCGAGGGAGGCCCGGGAGGAGGCGATCCAGCGGGCCCTGCAGATCGCCTCCAAGCAGCTGGAGCCGGAGAAGCTCGTCGAAACCGCCAGGAAGGACATGTCCAAGGCGCTGGACGAGCTCCGCGAGTACTTCGGGTTCGAGTGGATGGCGGTAATCGACGAGCAAGGCAAGCCCATCGGAATGTCGGGCGACGGATCCTTCGACCACGAGCTCATCAACGCGATCAAGCGGGTGTTCGAGACGGCGCGGGACGCCGACACGATCATCGTGTCCTCCGAGGAGGGTTCGAACTACCTGGCCGTCAAAGTAAACGGCAGCGTGGCGATCTGCGAGACCAAGACCACCCCCTCGGACGCCGACGTGTTCATGCTCCGCAGCGACCTCAGCATGGTCGTGGAGTCCGCCAAGGTCCCCTCGCCGGTCGAGGAGGAGACCGAGGTCCCGTACGTGATCGCTGACCGGCAGGGCCTCGTGGTGGACTCCCAGGGCATCCGGGAGCCGGACCGCGCCGCCGCCGAGATCAGCCGGCTCATCGACCTCCTGGATGACTACATGGAGGTTCATTTGGAGTGGGTGAAGCTCGGAACCAAGTCCGGGAAAACCCTGGCGGTAAAACCCTATAAAGACGTCTTAATCGCGTTCGTCGTCGAATCGGACCCCGAAGAAGTCGACGAAAAATGCGAGAGAATCGCTAAGTCTCTAATGTCTAAGCTAGAATTCCTCATCGGACACACCACGGAATCCTCCAAATCCAAGGCCGAGTCCCCGAATGAGGGGTAGCGAGCTTGGCGGAGTCCGAAGGAGGAGACGGGTGTAGGGCCATCTGCATCGCCTCGGGTAAGGGCGGTACCGGTAAGACCACCGTGACCGCCAACCTGGGAACCGCCCTCGCGGACATGAACGGCGAGGTCTACATCCTGGACGCGGACATCGCCATGGCCAACCTCGGTCTGATCCTCCAGATGGAGGACGCTCCCGTCACCCTGCACGACGTGCTGGCCGGCGAGGCGGACGTGGAAGAGGCCGTGTACGAAGGGCCCAAGGGCGTGAAGGTCATCCCGGCCGGCATCTCGCTCGAGGGCATCCGCAAGGCCAACCCGGAGCGCCTGCGCGAGGTGGTCGAGTGGATCGTGGACCGGGCCGACTTCCTCCTCATCGACGGTCCCGCCGGACTGGGCCGCGACGCGCTGACGGCCCTCTCCGCCGCGACCGAGTGCCTGCTGGTCGTGAACCCAGAGATCGCCTCCATCACCGACGCGCTGAAGGTCAAGGCCGTGGCCGAGCGCGTGGGCACGAACATCACCGGGGCCGCCGTGAACCGGGTGACCAAGGACAAGACCGAGCTCACCAAGGACGAGATTGAGAAGATCCTGGAGACCCGAGTGCTGGCCGAGATCCCGGAGGACCCCGAGGTGCGCCGCGCCGCCGCGTTCGGTGAGCCCGTGGTCGTCCGCAGTCCCAAGTCCGCGGCCGCCCAGGCGTTCAAGAAACTGGCCGCGGAGCTCCTGGGTATCGAGTACGAGGTGGAGGTCCCGGACAAGGAGGGCGTCCTCTCCAAGATCATCAAAGGACTGTTCGGCAAGCGGTAGCGATCAGACGGCGGGCGTCAGAACCGCGCCTCCCAGAGCTCATCCCCCACATGGTGCACGTTCTCCACCGCGCGACCCCGATCCCTCCGCTCGATCTCCGACGCGTCGAACCGGGCGATGCCCACGGCCAACGGCCGCTCATTCCTCTCGTCCAGCACCACCACCCCATCACCGCGCTCGAACCCTCCCCTTACCTCCACGATCCCCGGCACCATAACGTCCGCACCCGAGGCGATCGGCTTGACGGCCCCCATGTCCACGACCACCGCGTGCCCGAACGCCCCAGAACCCAACTCCAGCAGCGGGTGCAGCGTGGGCAACCACCGCTCCTTCCACTCGAACGCCACCACCCGGCCCCGGGCGATGAGTATGCGCTCCACCTCCGAGCCCTTCACGTGCCCCAGCTCCACCAGCTCCTCGCCCGACAGAACCTCCCCAAGGTCCACCCCGACGGTTCCCCGGATGTCCCTCAGCACCTCGTCCAGCTCCTTCTCCGAGATCGGATGCCGCCGGGAAACCTTCATGCGCGCCTCCCCCACCGCGCGACGGGGGTGCCGGACCCGTTGAGGCCGCGCGACGCACTGAGGGATTTTTTGGATGACATCGTGATCGTGGAGCTGAAAACCGGCAAGACGCTCCGTGGCCGACTCGTATCCTTCGACGGGCACCTGAACCTGGTCCTGGACGACTGCGTCGAGATCTCCGGGGACTCCGAGGTCCGACTGGGCCGCGTGCTCGTCCGAGGCGACAGTGTCACCTTAATATCCCCGGCGGAGGTCGGGTAACCCTCCGGGGGTGATCGAACGTGGCGAAGGGCACGCCCTCCTTCGGAAAGCGCAACAAGACGAAAACCCACGTCCGGTGCCGCCGGTGCGGCCGCCGGGCCTACCACGTGCGAAAGGGGTACTGCGCGGCCTGCGGCTTCGGCCGCTCGCGGCGAATGAGGAAGTACAACTGGCAGAACAAGAAGTACAACCGGCAGCGGCGACGCTGAGGGAGCCCCGGCGATGCCCCCGCGACGCAAGCGATCCCCCGTCGACGTCCGAGTGATCGTGGAGGGAGCCGCCGACGCCGAGATCATCTCCAAGGTCCTCCAGCGAATGGCCCTCGGAGGGGAGTTCAACGTCACCATCACCTCCATCATCCCCACCACCCACGCCCACATCGCCCGCCGCGCGGCCGAGGGGGCCGACGTGGTCCTCATCGCCACCGACGCCGACAAGCCCGGCCGGAAGCTGGCCAGCGAGTTCCAGGAGGAGCTCGAGGACCTCGTGGGCCACGTGGAGCGCGTCAAGCTCCCGCTCGGCCACGACGTCGAGCACGTTAACCTGGACATCGTGGAGCGGGAGCTCCGCAACGCCCTCATCCGGGCCGGCCTCAAGGGCCTGATCAAGCTCAAGCGGCTGCGGGAGGAGCTTCAGGACCTGAAGGAGCGCCTGAAGGAGCTGGAGGAGTTGGAGGAGCGGGTGGAGGACGAGCGGCGCAGGATCGAGGAACTGAAGGAGGAGCTCGAGCGGTCGGAGGAGAAGCGGGAGGAGCTGGAGGAGGAGCGGGAGCGGCTGGAGCGCGAGGTGGAACGACTCCGGGAGCGGGTGCGGGAGCTCCGGGAGCGACTGGAGGAACGGGAGCGCCGCCTGGTACCGGTGAGTCTGGAGGAGGTCTGCCGAGAAGTGGGCCTGTCCCCGGAGGAGGTGGAACCGGGCGTGGTCGAGGAGCTCGGGGAGGCCCTCGGGGTTGAGGTCGTCGTCGGGGACCGCCGGATCGCGGCCCCATCCCGCGAGAGCGCGCTCGAGGTTCTCCGGGTTTACCGGTCCGTCATGGAGCTCTCCAAGGGCGGATGGGAGGTTGAGGAAGGTGAGAGGGAATCGGCTGAGGAGGACGTTGGATCGGGTGGAGGAGACGCTGAGGAGGAGGACGTTCGGGGAGAAGATGAGGAGGCTTGAGGAGGCCTGCGACGGAGAGCGGTGCGTGCTGGTCCGTCGGGACAACGTGAAATGGGCGACGCACTTCCCGGGCCTGGCGTTCTACGCGGACTTCGAGGAGGAGAGGTACGCGCTCCTCGTCCCGAGGATGGACCTACCGGCCGTCCGGGAGTGGCCCGTCCCGGAGGAGCTGGAGGTGCTCGAGCGCGAGGAGGCCCGGGACCTGCCGCCGGCCCGCGTCAGCGACTCCCGGCGCGCCCCCGAGTACGTCCCGTGCTACCGGCTGAGGGTCTCGGACGACGTTCGAAACGTTAAGCTATCCAAAACGAAGGGGGAGGTGGAGGCGATCCGGGGTCTGGTCGAGGTCACCGAGGGGATCCTGCGTTCCCTGGTACCCGAGGAGGGGAGGGCGGAGAGCGAGGTGGCCGCCGAGCTCGCGGCCCGGGCCCGGGAGCTCGGGGTCGCCCCCTCCTTCGACCCGATCGTGGGCTACGACGAGGGCTCCGGCGTCCCGCATCACCGACCGCAACCGGACCGCCGGGAGTGGAGGCACACGATGCTCGTCGACTTCGGTCTGAGGTACGTCTACTGCACGGACGTCACGCGGACCGTGTGCGCGGAGGAGGGGGACGCGGTCCCGGTGCTGGAAACCGTCTGCGAGGCCCTGGAGAGCGCCCTGGGGGAGCTCCGGGCCGGGGTGGATCCCAAGGAGGTGGAGGAGCGCGTTCGGGAGGAGATGGAGGGGGAGTTCCGGGACTTCTCGTTCCCCCACAGCCTCGGCCATCACGTGGGGGTGACCGTGCACGAGGGTCGGCTCCGTGGTGAGCTGCCGGAGGGTGCCGTGATCACCGTGGAACCGGGCCTGTACTCCGAGCGGTTCGGGGTCAGGGTGGAGGAGATGGTGGTCGTCCGCGGGAACGGGTGCGAGGTACTCACCAACCTACCCCGGGAGTGGATCGTTTGACGGATCTGGGGGAGGTCCTTCCCGGGATCCGGGCCTACGGGGACCGGAGGGCCGTCCACGACGCACTCAGGGCGTGCCTGGGCGAGCGCACGATCCTGATCTGCGTGATCGGTAACACCGAGGTCAGCCTGATCCCGGGCATCTCCGCGGCCGGCCGCACGCCGGAGCTAACCTTCCACACGCCGGCCGGGGACGTGGAGCTGATCTACCTGGACCGGATCGTGAACGCGGAGGACGCGCCCCAGAACCCGGCCGGTGCACCCTCCCCCGCCGTGATCACGCGGGCGGCCATGGATCTGGCCTCCCTCCCCTTCCTGCCCGCGGACGCCGGCGTGGCCGTGAAGCCCGCCTGCCCCTGCATCGACCTGGGCGGGGAGGTGGCGCGGGACTTCCGCGAGGGCCCTGCCCTGTCCGAGGATGCGTACGACGACCTGCTCGAGGCGGGGCGGCTGCTGGGCCGCGAGCTGAGCCGGGACGTGGGTTTCCTGACCGTGGGCGAGAGCGTGCCGGGCGGGACGACCACGGCGATGGCGGTGATGGCCGCCCTAGGGTACGAGGTGTGGGGCCGCTTCGCGAGCAGCTCCCACGAGACTCCGCACGAGATCAAGGAGAGAGTCGTGCGGGAGGGACTGAGGGCTCAGGGAGTCGAGCCCGGGGACCTGGACCCCCACGAAGCCGCCCGCCGGTTCGGCGACCCCATGATGCCCGCCGTGCTCGGGATCCTCAAGGGGTGCCGGACGCCGGTCCTGCTGGCCGGGGGCACGCAGATGACCGCCGTGCTCGCGTGCCTCTCCGAGCTGGGCGAGTACGACCCGGGCCGCGTGTTCGTGGGCACGACCAAGTACGTGGTGGAGGACGAGGACTCGGACATCCTGGGGCTGCTGCGGCAGGTGGGCCGGTTCGCCCTGTTCTCCGCGGACCCGGGCTTCTCCCGGTCCCGGTACCGGGAGTTCACCCTGTACGAGCGCGGGTACGTGAAGGAGGGGGTCGGCGCCGGCGGCTCCCAGGTGGCCGCCGCCCTGAAGACGCGCGGTGAGATCACGCCGAGGGACGTGCTGAAGGAGTGCGAGCGGGTGTACGAGCGCTGGCGGGAATCCCTGGACGGGGACTGACCGAACTACGAGAAGACCCGCTCCATCAGCTCCCGCTCGAACCTCCGGTGGGCGTCCAGATGCCGGTTCAGGTCCCGGAACACCCGGTACACGAGCAGCGGGTACGTGGGGGGCAGGAACAGCGCGAGCAGGGCGTACGCCACCACGTCCTCGCGCAGAAGGCGACGACGCAGCTCCAACCCGGACCCCAGGTACTCGCCCAACAGCTCCACGATCGCGACCTCCCGCTCCTCGTGCCGACGGGCCCGACCGTACACCCGGCACAGCACGTACAGGCAGGAGAGCCCCAGGGTGAGGAACCCCACCACCGCCCACAGTGACTCGTCCATCCTCGACCCCGACAGCCCCTCCAGCTTGCGGATCGCGGCCAGGTAACACCGTCGGGGGATCACCTCCGCCCGGTAGAGGACCTCGATCAGCGCGCGGAAGAACCGCTCCGACCACTCCAGGTGAAAATTGGTCCCCCGGACGACCAGGTACGTCAGGACCGCGTTCACGACCGCGAACGAGGCCACGAGGTTCAGCAGGCCCAGCGGGATCGCCAAGTCCCCGGCCCGATCGATGGGGGCGCCGGAGACCCGCAAGAACCCCGCCACCACGACCACGATGGCCGCGGTCGAGACCGTGGGGCCCAGGACCACCAGGCCGACCGCCAGCGCCGGGTCCGGAACCCGGTCACGCTCCCGCTCCTCCAGGGCCCGTTCCAGCCGCCTCAGCCAATGGTCCACGCTCATTCACGTACCTCCACCGAACCGGTACCGGATGAAGCAGGGTCCCTCCTCCGAGACCATGCACGGGCCCACCGGGTTCGTCGGGGTGCACTTCCGACCGAATAAGGGGCAGTCCTCGGGCGAGGCCAGGCCGCGCAGGATCCGATCGCAGATGCACCCCTCGTGAGCCCCGACGCTGAAATCGGGCTCGATGCCCGCCTCCCTCGCGTCGTGGTCCGCCACCTCCTCCCGCAGGGCCAGCGCGGACCCCGGGATCGTGGGGAACCCCCGCCACGGCCGGTCCTCCGGCTCGAAGGCCCGCTCCATGAGCTCCCGGGCCGTCCGGTTCCCCTCCGGCCTCACCGCCCTCGTGTACTCGTTGACCAGCCCGGTCCGACCCCTCCTGATCATCTTGAGGGCCGCGAGCACGGCGATGAGCACGTCCTCGGGCTCGAACCCCGCGATCACGCACGGGGTCCGCTCCGCGATCGGTTCGTAGGGGCGCTCCCCGATGATCGTGGACACGTGACCCGGGCAGATGAACGCGTCGATCCGGCACTCGCCCCGCTCGAGCAGCCACTCCATCACGGGCGGTATCAGCCGGTGGGCCGAGAGCACGTACAGGTTCGAGGGCGGGTCGTCGAGCAGGACGGCCGCGGTCGTGGGGGCCGTCGTCTCGAACCCCACCGCCAGGTACAGCACGTCCCGATCCTCCGACTCGGCGACCCGCTCCGCCTGCCGCGCGCTCTGCACCACCCTCACGTCACCCTCGCAGGACGAGAGCGAGCCGCGCGGGGTCGGCACCCGGTACACGTCCCCGAACGCGCAGACGACCATCCCATCCTCCGCCGCCTCGATGGCGGCCGAGAGTTCCCCCGCCGTCGTCACGCAGACCGGGCAGCCGGGACCGCAGACGAGGCGCACACCCTCCGGAAGGAGCGAGCGCAGCCCGTGCTCCACGATCGTCCGCTCGTGCGACCCGCACACGTGCATGATCGAGACCTCGTGACCGACCCGCTCCGCCTCCCGATGCACCCGACGGACCAGCCGCTTAACCATCTCCCTCCTCGCCATGCTCCAGCTCCTCCTCCACGTGCTTAAGCACCTCCTCCCACACCTCCAGCGACGCCCTCGCCTCCTCCTCGGAGAGCTTCTGGATGGCGAACCCCGTGTGCACGATGACCCAGTCACCCTCCTTCACGTCCTCCAGCAGGCTCACGTCCACCTCCTGCCGCACGCCGCCGAAGTCCACGATCGCCCGGTTACCCTCCAGCTCCACGATCCGTCCCGGAATCGCCAGGCACACGCCGCATCACCCCGCACGACCGAAGGATTTCTCTCTTATTTCCCCTCCGCGGGCCGGGGGCCACGCCGGTGCCCTGGGAGGAGATCGAGCACACCGCGGACGCGGCCTTCCGCGTGTGGGCCGACTCGCTCGAGGAGCTGCTCGTCGAGGCGGCCAAGGCCCTGTTCGACCTGATCACGGACCTGGACGCGGTCGAGCCGCGGGAGGAGGTGCGGATCGAGGTCACCGAGGCCGAGGACGAGGTCGAGCTCCTCCACGACTGGCTCGAGGAGATCCACTTCCAGCACGAGGTGAACGGCCTCCTGTTCTCCGAGTTCGAGGTGGACGAGCTGGAGCGCACCGACGACGGATGGCGCGCGGTGGGGACCGCGAGGGGCGAGCCCTACGACCCGGACCGACACCCCTTCCACACCGAGGTCAAGGCCATCACGTACCACAACATGCGGGTCGAGCGCGAGGACGGCCGGTGGGTGGCCGAGTACGTGGTCGACCTCTGAGGGGGCGCCCCCGTGAACCTCGACCGCTACCGCCGCCTCGTCCGCGACACGGAGCGCCGGTACATTAACGTGAACCCGATCCAGCGGGGCGGCGTCCTCACCCCCGAGGCCAAGAAGGCGCTCATCGAGTTCGGCGACGGCTACAGCGTGTGCGACTTCTGCGAGGGCCTGCTCCACGAGGTGGAAAAGCCCCCGATCCGGCAGTTCCACGAGGACCTGGCGGAGTTCCTCGGCATGGACGTCGTGCGCGTCACCGCCGGCGCCCGCTACTCCAAGGAGGCCGTGGTAGGGGCCCTGTGCGAGGAGGGGGACGTCATGGTCGTCGACGCCCTGGCCCACTACACCACGTTCCTCGCCGCGGAACGGTGGGGGGTAGGGGTCCGGGAGGTTCCGCACACGGGCCACCCGGAGTACCGCGTCCGGGTGGAGGAGTACGAGCGGGTCTTCGACGAGGTGGAGGACGAGACCGGGGACCCGCCCGCGCTCGCCCTGCTCACCCACGTGGACAGCGAGTACGGGAACCTGGCGGACGCGGAGAGGTTCATCAAGATCTGTCGGAAGCGGGGTGTCCCGTGCGTTCTCAACTGCGCCTACACGATGGGCCGCATGGACCTCTCCCGGCTCAATCCCAAGCCGGATTTCATGATCGGCAGCGGGCACAAGGGTCTGGCCGCCTGCGCCCCCTGCGGCGTCCTGGCGATGCGGGACGAGTGGGCGGATGAGGTACTCCGAGGCTCCTCCATCGAGGGCGACGTCTCCGGGCGCAGCTGGCCGCACAAGGAGGTGGAGCTGCTCGGCTGCACGGTGATGGGGGCCCCGATCGTCACCATGATGGCCAGCTTCCCGCACGTGGTCGAGCGCGTCAAGCGGTGGGAAGACGAGGTCAGGAAGACCCGACGGCTCGTGGAGGAGCTCGAGCGGATCGAGGGCGTTCGACAGCTCGGAGAGCGGCCCAAACGGCACGACCTGGTGAAGCTCGAGACCCCGGGCTTCCACCGGATCGCCCGGGAGCACCCGAGGAAGGGCTACTTCCTGTACGAGGAGCTCAAGGAGCGCGGGATCATGGGGATCCAGCCCGGTCAGACCAAGGCGATCAAGCTGAGCGTGTACGGGCTCTCGGAGGAGCAGGTGGACCGGGTGATCGAGGCCTTCCACGGGATCGCGGAGGAGCACGGGCTCGAGGTGTCCTGAAGGGGCCCCGCGATGCGCGTGGTCGTCCTCTTCTCCGGCGGCCCCGACTCCGTCCTCTCCTCCCTCCTAGCCTGGGAGGAGTTGAAGCCGGACCACATGCTCCTCGCCACGTACGACAACGGGGTCCTGCTGAACGTCGAAAAGGCGAGGCTCAACTACGCCCAGGTACGCCGGCGCGTGGAGTGCGACCTGGAGTGGCGCGTGTTCGACGTGCACGGACTCTTCCATCGGTGGGGACTCCGCGGGCTCGAGCGCCGGATCCTGCGGTTCGGGTGGAATCCGGTCTGCCTGGACTGCAAGTTCTGCATGCTGTACCACGCGCTCGAGCGGCTGGACCCGGACGTGATCGTGACCGGGGACCGCCGATCCCGGGACTACCCGGAGCAGACGCCCGCCGCCAAGGAGTTCTGGGAGGAGATGTGCGGCGAGTACGGCGTCGAGTACCAGACCCCGGTCTGGGGCCTAGAAAAGCGGGAGGTGTACGAGGGGTTGGTCGAGCGGCGCGTGTCCGTGCGCGGGTCCGAGCCCAAGTGCATGCTCGCGGGCTCCTGGAAGCAGCCCGTGGACGAGGAGAAGGTGGAGAGGTACCTGGAGGGGCTGCGCAAGCGGCTCCGCGGGCTTCGGGAGGCTACTCGCCCTCGCTGAGCTCCTTCAGCTCCTCCACCACGCCCTCCAACTCCTCGATCGCGTCGTCCATCGAGGACCGACACTCGCTCAGGGCCTCCACCACCCGGTTCAGCGAGGAGGCCACGTCGCCCACCTTAGAGCGCAGCCGCTCCAGCTCCTCTTCCTCCGCCCTCAGCTTCTCCTCCACCTCCTCCTTGCCCGTCACGATCTTGAGCTCCCCGCTCTTCAGCATGTCGTAGGTCTCCAGGACGAGCTGTCCCGCCTTCGTCTCACCCTGCAGGTGCTTCCGGATCGTGGTCTCCGTGCGCCCCAGCTCCTCCGCGATCTCCGACACCGTGTACCCGGCCTTCTGCCGCGCCAGCGCGGCCGCCGCCACCGCCAGCGAGTCCACCCACGTCAGGAACTTCTCCTCGTGGATCATCTCCAGCACCTTCGGTCGGAACAGCGTCGCCACCAGCAGCACGGTCTCCAGCTGGTGAATCTCCTGCTTGTCCATCGGCTGGAACGGGATCTCCGAGAGGTCGATAACCTCCTCCACGGACTCGGCCATCGGGCTCACCCCCATCGAGCACCGGGGGCGCCTGAGTATTTAAACTCTGAGAACCGGGGGCGGCCGGCCGTGTTCGCCAAGTTCGACGCCCACGTGCACCTGGACGTGCGCCCGGAGGACGACCTCCGACGCATGAGCCTGGCCGGGATCCGATACGCGCTCACCCTCTCCCACGACCCCATACCCGCCCGAACCCACGACGCCCTCCTCGGCCACTGGGAGGCGGTCCGGGCCGCCGCGGAGCGGGCCGACGAGTACCTCATCGACGCCCGCGTCGGGCTCGGGGTGCACCCGCGCGCCATCCCGGAGCGGGGGACCGAGAGGGCCCTGAGGGCCCTGGAGGAGCGCCTGAGCGACCTCGACGCCGTCGGCGAGATCGGACTGGAGCGGGCCACCGAGCGGGAGGTGGAGGTCTTCCGCGAGCAGCTCGACCTCGCCGCCACCGAGGACGTGCCCGTCGTGGTTCACACGCCGCGCAGCCGGGACCCCCGGGTCGTCGCCCGAACCCTGGAGACAATCCAAGACTCCGACGCGGACCCGGCCCTGGTCGTGGTGGATCACCTGAACGAGCGGTTCCTGAACGACGTGCTCGAGCGGGGCCTGAACGCGGGCATCTCGGTCCAGCCGGGCAAGGCCACCGTCGAGGAGGCCGTCGAGATGGTCCTGAACCACCGGGAGGACGCGGACCGCATCCTGATCAACAGCGACGCCTCCCTGGCCCCCAGCAACGTGCTCGCCGTGGCCGAGGTCGCCCTCGAGCTCGAGCGGAGGGGATTCGACGACGTGGAGGCCGTCACCCGAGACAACGCCCTCCAGCTGTTCTGAGCGAGGCCGGCACCCCTAAAACCCGGGCCGCGGGCCGGGGCCGGGGGTCGGACGATGCGCCTCGCCCTGGTTGGGGGCACCGGCGATCAGGGGTTCGGGCTGGCCCTCCGATTCGCGGCCGCGGGCCACGAGGTCGTGATCGGATCCCGGGAGGAGGAGCGGGCGCTCAAGGCCGCCGAGAGGGCGGTGGAGATCCTCTCCGAGCACGGGTACGAGGACGCGACCGTGGAGGGGAGGGAGAACGAGAAGGCCGTCTCGGACGCGGACGTGGTCCTTCTCACGGTGCCCTTCTTCGCCGTGATCGAGACGGTCCGAGGGCTCCGCGACGCGCTCCCGGACGACGCGATCATCGTGGACGTGACCGTACCGCTGGAGACGGCCATCGGCGGCCGACCCACCCGGACCATCACCCCGTGGGAGGGCTCGGCCGCGGAGACCGTGCAGTCCCTGGTGGAGCAGCCCGTCGTCTCGGCCTTCGAGAACGTCTCGGCGGAGCTACTCCGGGACCTGGACCGGGAGGTCGAGTGCGACGTGGTCGTCTGCTCCGACGACGAGGACGCGAAGAGGACGGTGATGGAGCTCGCGGAGGACATCCCCGGCGTGCGGGCGATCGACGGCGGGCCACTCGCCAACGCCCGGATCGTGGAGTCCATCACCGCCCTGCTGATCGGGCTGAACCAGCGGTACGGGAAGAAGGGCATCGGCATCCGGTTCACGGGGATCGAGTGATCGGGGTCCGCCCGCGTCCCGGTCCTCACCCCTCGGTCCGGGACTTTCTCTTCATCCCGGGGGCCCGGTCGTGCGGGACTTCCTTAAAGTCGTCGAGGACGAGCTGGTGACCGTGCGCCGGGAGCTCTCACCGGAGTACGAGGTCCCGGCCGTCCTCCAGGGCCTGAACCGGCCCGTCCTCTTCGAGCGCGTCGAGGGATACCGAGCCAGCCTGATCGGAAACCTCTGCGCCCGACGCGAATACCTGGTCCGGGCGCTCGGCGTCGACTCGTGGGACGACGTGCTCCACCGCCTGGCGAGGGCCATGGACCGGCCCGAGCGACCCGGGAGGGACCCCTCGCCCGCGTTCACGGAGACCGAGCACGGGCCCGGGTTCCTGGACGAGGAGCTCCCCATGTGCCGGTTCTACCGGACGGACGGCGGCCCCTACCTGACCACCTCCCTGATCATCGCGCGCGAGCCCGAGGAGGGCACGCCCAACGCCTCGGTTCACCGCATGATGTACCTGGGCGACGGTCGCTTCGCCGTGCGGATCGTGCCCCGGCACCTGTACCGGTACTACGAGCGGTCCGGCCGCGACCTACCCGTGGCCGTGTGCCTGGGTGTGGACCCGCGAACCATGTTCGCCTGCTGCGCCCGGGTCCCGTACGACGTGGACGAGCTGACGGTCGCGGCCGCCTTCTGGGACGGCTTCCGGGTGCACCTGGTGGACCACGACCTACCCGTGCCCGCGGAGAGCGAGGTCGTGCTGGTGGGCCGCCTCGTGGACGAGCGGGCCCCGGAGGGACCGTTCGTCGACGTGACGAGGACCCTGGACGAGCGCCGTCGGGAGCCCGTCCTGGTCGTGGAGAAGGTGTACGCGCGCGAGGACTTCACGCCCACCGTGATCCTCCCAGGCGGCGAGGAGCACCGCATCATGATGGGGGGCCCGGCGGAGGCGACCATCCTCGCGCACGTCTCCCGGGTGTGCGACGTGAGGAAGGTCCGGCTGACCCCGGGGGGCGGCCGCTGGCTGCACGCGGTCGTCTCCATCCGGAAGCGGACGGAGGGCGAGGCGGTGAACGCGGGCCTGGCCGCCCTCGCCGCGCACCCGAGCCTCAAGCACGTGGTCGTGGTGGACGAGGACATCGACCCGGACGATCCGGAGCAGGTCGAGTACGCCCTGGCCACCCGCTTCCAAGCCGACCGGGACCTGCACGTGGTGCGCGGTCTGGGCTCGACGCTCGACCCGTCCAGCGAGGACGGCGTGATGGCGAAGGCCGTCCTCGACGCGACGGCGCCGTTGGACGAGAGGGACCGGTTCGAGGTGGTGCGCGTCCCGACCACGGACCGCGTCCGAGAGCTGCTGAGGGAGGTGAAAGGGGAGAGCGGTCACCGCAGGTCCACCATGTGATCCAGCTCGGGCCCCGTGGAGATCAGCGTCACCGGCACGCCCACGGCCTCCTCGACCTTCTCAACGAACCGCTTCGCCTCCCCGGGCAGCTCACCCCACGTCTCCGCCTCCGCCGCGTCCGGGAACCGCCGGTCGATGCACGTGAGCACCACCTGCGTCGCCCCGTTGATCACGCACGCCCGCTTGGCCATCTTGAAGTCGAACTCCCCGATCCGCCTCGGCCGCCCCGTCACCGTTCCGCGCTCCACCTCCAGGATCTCCTCCCCGAACCGCTCGATCACCTCCTCTCGGCTCAGCTCCGTCGGGAACGGGCCCTCGCCCACCCGCGTCGCGTACGCCTTGAACACCACGTACACCTCGTCCACCCGCGTCGGCCCGATCCCCACGTCCGACGCGAAGGCGCTCGCCGTCGTGTCCTTGCTCGTCACGTACGGGTAGTCGATCCCGTGGTACAGCGAGAGCCCGAACCCCTGCGTGCCCTCCACCAGCACGTCCTCACCCTCGTTCACGCTCCCGTTCACCAGGCACGGCACGTCCCCGAGGAACTCCTCCAGCTCCTCCACGTCCCGCGCCAGCTTCGCCTTCCGCAGCGCCCGGTCCGCGTTCGCCGGCCCGCACCCCGTCCCCGTCGTGTCGATCTCGTCCGACAGGTGCCTCGACCGCCGCTCCGCCTCGATGTGCTTCCGCTCGATGATCGCGCACCGCTCGTCCACCGTGAGCCGCTCACCCACCCGAAACCGGGACAACCGCTCCACCTCGTCCAGCAGGACCTCCGGGTTCACCAGCACCCCGGGACCGATCGCCAGCTCCGCGTCCTCGTACGGGAACCCGCACGGCACCTGCCGCAGCCCGTACTCCTCCCCGTTCACCCGCACCGTGTGGCCCGCGTTCGGACCCACGCCCGCCCTCGCCACCACGCTCGGCTCATCCTGCACCGCCAGGTACGCGACGACCTTCCCCTTCCCCTCATCGCCCCACTGACCACCAGCCACAATGCTGACGCTACCGCGGTCCCGCAAATCGGAACCCCCACCGACCTCGGGCCGGACGAGCCCTCCGAGCCGGAGACGAGCCCGACCGTGACGGTCACTCGGTACTTATTGAATTCGTTCAACGGCAGCGCGTAGGACGACCGAACCCCCTCCGGGGCCGCCACCACCGCGCCCACCGCGAACTCCCTGGCACCCACCCGACACCGCGCGAACTCCAACCCCTTCCCCACCACCGTCCAATGACTGTCCTTGGGCACGTCCCACAGCCCGGTCACGAAGTCCGGGAACACCAACGGCAGCACCCAGTACCGGCCCAGCGGCACCAAGAACGCCTCCGACACCCGAACCGTCACCGACCCGGGCTTCAACCCCGGCAGCGGGTACTCCAACGCCGCCCGAAACCGCCGGAACGGGTCCCCGATCAGCACGTAGGAGGGGTTCACCAGGTCCCCCGACCCGTACCCACGCTCCCGGAGCACCGACAGCACGCACGACGCCCACCGCACCGCCTCACCCAGCTCGTACCCGGCCGCCGCGAACAGGTAGGCCATCAAGGCCCCAACCGGGCTCACGAACCCGACCACCGACGAGAACTTCGGGTACCCGTTCGGGGTCACGAACGCCCCGGCCTGCCCGATCACGCCCGGACTCACCGCCAGGAACAGCGCGCACCGACCCTGCGAGTCCAGCGCCGCCAACCACGAGGACGAGGTCGAAGCCGCCCGCCCGCCCGGCTGAGCGGGCTGAGCCGGCTGCCCACCGGGAGCCTGCCCCGGCTGCTGGCCCTGCCGAGCCTGAGAGGACGCCCCCTGACCCGAGGGTCGAGCGCCCGACGTCCAGCTCGCGTCCACCACCGCGCACGGGTGGGCGCACAACCCCGCGTTCACCGCCGCCACGTCGGTCACCCGCAGCACCGAGGCCTGAAGGCACCGCCTCAACCGCGCCTCGTACCTCACCCAACGACTCACCGGATCGCAGAGCAGCACCGGCTGAGCCTCCCCGAACGCCAGCCCGGACAGGATCATCCGGCACGCCGCGAGGAACCCCGGCACGTCCCGGAACGGGAACACCGCCACAACGGGACCCTCACCGGACGATCCCACCAGCCCGGAGAACTCCCCACCGAACGCGACCAGGTACCGCACATCCCCCGTATCCACCCGCACTCCGTACGCCGTCCGCAACCGCTCCCGGACCGCGTCCACCATGCTCTTCGCGTCCCCGCCGGACACGAACCCCACCACCGCGGGACGCAGGCACGCGAACAGGACCGCCGCGAGCGCCATCGGGTTCGGGTTACCCGGGCCCGGGGGACTCGCCGCGGCGACCGCCTGCACCCTCAGGCTCGCCTCCCGGAAACTCCGCAGGTACTCGTCCAGCGTCAGCACCGGCACGCCCGGCACGCTCCTCAGGTACACCGACGGGTCGCCCCACACGATCGCACCGCGCTGCTTGGACACCACCGGGGCCAGCTCCAGGGCCGGAGTCACGTTGGCCGGGTCCAGGCAGAGCAGGAAGTCCACCGGCACGCCGACCGCCCTCGCCGCGTTCACCACCCGAGCGCAGGCCTCCTCCACGTCGTCCGGCAACCGCTCCCACTCAGGCCGCACCGCCGAGACCCCGTACGTGAGCACCCGGGACGGCTTCCCCATCAGCCGCAGCTCCAGCGGTCCCACCGGCCCCTGCACCGGGACCGGCACGACCGACGGCCCGCTCGGCCGCGCCAGCGACGCGGCCGTGACGAACACCTTCACCCAGTCGTCCTCCAGCGAGAACGTGCCCGGCACGTTGACCAGCACGTACACCCGCTCCGCGCTCACCGGCGCCGCCGCGACCACCAGCGCCAGCAGCACCACGCCAGCGCGCACGCCCACCACAACCCGACCCCCGTCGAGGACCTGCGGGATCGGGAGTGCCACCACCCCAGGACCGCGTAAACGTCGCACACCTGGGCCTGCAGGCACGGCCCGGTGACCCTGGGCGGGTCACCACGACCGATCAGCACCCGGAAGTGCTCGTCCAGACCGTCGAACTCGACCGTCAGCGGCTCGATCCTCGTCTCGCCACCGGACAGCGCCAGGCCGAAGAAGTTACCGTACCGGAAGTGCCTCTCACCACCGGTCGCGGCCTCGATGACCCGACGTACGTCCCCCAGATAATGTCCCTTGATCAGCGCCATCGCGAGGTTCAACCCCGGCCCCACGGCCCCCACGTCCCTGAGCAGGCGACGGAACCCAACATCCCGCTCCGCTCGGTCCAGAAGCCGGATGAGGAGGGATTTCCAAGCCTCCATGATCCTCGTCCCGGCCGGCTCGCACTCGGCGATGACCAGGTAGGGACCGCACAGCGCGATTACTTCCTCGTACGTCTTGTGGACGAACACGTGGAAACGGGTGGCGAGCACTCCCAGCCGCGCGAACGCCAGCGTCGAGGTGTTAAGGTCAACCGCGACGAGGTCCCACGGGTAGGCCGCGAGGCAGGGGAGCGAGAACAGGTACACCGGGGCCCCCACCTGCACGGAGTTGCCCCTCCCGTCGACCAGCGTCGCGTAGGAGATCAGCGTGGTCGGCGGCGTGGCGACGCCCTGACCTTGGGCTCCGCGGGAACCGGGCTGAAGGAGCCCGGGAACGACCTGAGTGAACTCTGTGGTGAAGTCCCAGTACCTGCCGTTCTGGGGCTTCGGCCCCCAGACGAAGAGAAACCCCTCCCACCGGGTCCCCTCGGCCTGCACGTCCCTCGTCATCCAGACGATGGGGATCCCGTAAACCGCGGCCAGGTACACGGCGGCCGGCCACGGGTAGAAGTGCTGGACGGCCTCACCGCCGCCCTGGGCCCCCTGTCCCCGCTGACCCGGGGTGCCCGGCGGGCTGAGGACGGCCGCGAACGAGTCCCTCAAGAGGTCGGGCAGGGCCCTCACGTATCGGACGTCCTTCCCCTTCAGCGCCGGCTCCGCCCTCGACAGCCACTTCAGGTACCGCTCGAGGTACTCCCGGAACGCGTCGCTCCGGTACACGACCACGATCTCGTCCACGGTGATCCCCTCACCACCGACCAGGAGCTGGTCGAAGTTGTCCAGGAACTGCGGGGGCGGGCACCGTTCGGGGTCCAGATCCGTCACGTCGATCACGGCCGCGTGGGGGAGGATGGGGGCCAGCACGGTCACGTGCTCGGTCCCGATCTCGCTCCCGTCGGGGCCCGTCAACTTGACCCGGGCCATCGACGTTCCCACCACGACGATCGCCACACCGACGGTGACCGGGTCCGTCCCGGTCTTCCTGCAGTACTCCTCCACCAGTCGCCACTTCAGGGCCAGGGCGGACGACAGGGCGAGCGGGTCGAACTCCGCGATCACCGTGATCAGGTGCGTGTAGCCCAGCTTTGAGGCGAAGTCGACGACGCTTGGCATCCTGCTGGGGTCGGTCAGCTGGAGCCTCATGACCAGGATGCCGGGCGCCCGGCGCTGGATAGCCTTGAGTACGCTGTACCTCAGGACCGAGTCGGCCGCGGCCGGGATCACGTAGAGGCGACCGCGCGCGTCCAGATACGAGAGGAGGGAGAAGTACGGCAACCAGTACAGCGACCTCGGGTACGCGCTGTACACGTCGTCCAGCCGATACTTGACCCCTTCGGAGTCCGAGCGGGGCTTGATCCAGTCCTCGGCCCCGGAGGGTGGCTGCACGATCGTCGCGCTCGGGGCGGCCTGGGCCTGGCCGCCCTGCTGACCCTGCTGCTGTCCCTGCTGCCCGGTCTGCTGCGCCTGCTGCTGCCCGCCCTGCCGTTGGGCCTGCGGGGCCTGGGGGCCGCCCAGGGTCCCGGTGGGCCGCAGCGTGGTCTTTGAGCCGGGACCGATGTACGGGGGCTTGACCCCTATGTCCTGATCGTCGGGCTCCGGTGCGTCCATGTACACGAAGCAGTTGGTGTCCAGGAGGATCGGCGGGAGCGCGCCCGCGGGCGCCGCGACGGTTAACGATATGACCGTGAGCAGGAGCGGGACCGGCACCAGTCCGTCACCCCGGGGCGGTCGACGATGCTGGTGGAGGCGGTAAAGAGGGTGTCGTCGGGTCGGGAGGATCCGGGCGAGCGGGCGCGTAAGTACCTGGAGGAGATCGAGGAGCGGGACCGGGACCTCAACGCGGTCACGTACGTGAACAAGGACGCCCCCGAGGAGGTGTCGGACGAGGGGAGGCTGGCGGGCGCGGCGATCCTGGTGAAGGCGAACATCAACGTGGAGGGGATGCCCTGCGACTGCGCTTCACGCACATTAAAAGGGTATCGGGCCCCGTACGACGCGACCGTGGTCAAGCGGCTCCGGCGCGAGGGCGCGGCGATCCTGGGCCTAACGAACATGGACGAGTTCGCGGCGGGCTCCTCGGGCGAGACCTCGTGCCATGGGCCCACGGACAACCCCCGGTGCCCGGGTCGGATCCCGGGCGGCTCGAGCTCCGGGAGCGCGGCGGCGGTCGCGGCCGGGTTCTGCGACGCGGCCCTGGGCACGGACACGGGCGGCTCGATCCGGAACCCCGCCTCGCACTGCGGGGTCGTCGGGTTCAAGCCCACGTACGGGCTCGTGCCCAGGCAGGGGCTGATCGACCTGGCGATGAGCTTCGATCAGATCGGCCCCCTCACCCGGACGGTGCGCGACGCGGCCCTCGTGCTGGAGGTGATCGCCGGGCCGTCGCCGGAGGCGGAGGGTACGGTGCGGCGCTCGGAAGTCCCCCGCTACTCGGAGCTGCTCGACCCCGACGAGGTGAAGCACCTGAAGGTGGGGCTGGTGAGGGAGTTTCTGGAGGTGTCCGAGCCGGAGATCGCCGAGGTGGCGCGGGAGGCGGCCCGGGCGCTGGAGCGGAGTGGCGCCGAGGTCGAGGTCGTCAGCGTGGGGCGCCGGCTGGTCGACCTCGCCCTTCCGACGTACTACATCATCAACTACGTCGAGTTCTTCTCAGCGACGCGCCGCTTCGACGGGCGCCGGTACGGTCGTCGGATCGAGCACGCGTGCGGCCGCGAGGTGCTGCGGCGGATCGTCGCCGGAGCGGCGATCAGCCGGCAGGAGGCGCGCGGCAAGTACTACGAGCGGGCCCTGCGCGCCCGAACCTGGATCCGATCGAAGCTGCTGGAGGTGCTTGAGGATTACGACGTGCTGATCGGCCCGACGGTCCCCAAGCCGCCGCACCGCCTGGGCGAGAAGCTGTCCGTGCGAGAGATGTACGAGTACGACGTGCTCACGGTCATCCCGAACCTGGCCGGGTGCCCGGCGGGCACCGTCCCGTTCGACTCGATCCGCGTGGACGGCGACGAGGTCCCCTGCGGGGTTCAGGTGATCGGCCGGCCCTGGGAGGATCTCACCGCGCTGAACGTCATGGCGGCGCTGGAGGGCGCCGCCCGGTTCGAGCCCTAGCGGGGCGATGAGGACCGGTAGATAGGGTGAGCGACGATGATCGGGACCGCCGTTGCCGAGCCCCGGTGTCCACGGTGCTACCTACCTATCGAGCAGGCGGCAGATCAGCACGTCGTAATCCTCGAGCACCAGCGCTCAGCGTTGAGAGCACCCTCCCTGGTAGAGTCCCGCGTTCAGCACGATCCCGGCGCCGCAGGGCGGCAGTAACCGATCGCTGAGGCCAGCCCGCTGAACACGCCCGGTCCCGCCCGCTCCATCGTGCGGATCCACCCCCTCCACGAACCGAAGGTTCAGCCTCAGCTCCTCCCGGCGGCGCGAGGTCAGGAACACGCGGTAATCCATCCCGGCACCCAGCGGGATACGCGTCGCCGTCTGCATGGCCAGGGACAACGGCACGACCCGCAGTACCCTCCCGGAGGGTCCGGAGGTACCGGGCTTCGGAGCGCTATCGTCGGTACCGTTACTACTCCGATCGCCGACGCGACGGTGGACCGCATGTCCCGGTTGATTCGCTCGCGCATCTCCGCGAAGGCCACCGGGAGACCCGCGACCCCGCTCTCACCCCGTCAGCGTGTACTCGCGTCGAACCATTCGCAGGATCTTCCGTCCCTGAGCCTTTAGATCCCCGGGTTTCAGTCGCACCTGGATCACGGCAACCCTCCCTTCCCGGATACGAGCCCCTATTTCGCGCTCCTAAACATCGGCTCCAGCACCGACCGAACCGTCGTAGGTGGACTCTTCGCCGCCTCATCCGTCTCGATCATCAGGGTCTTCGTCGACGCGTTCAACCCGCGCTTCACGACGTGCCGCCACCTCACGGATTCGAACCGGTCCGGCAAGTATTTCGTCTAACCTAACCTTCCACCCTCGAGTGAAGCGTCCCGTGCTCCATGATCGCCGTAAAACCCGGAAGGGTGGCAGCGCCGCCGACCTCAGCGTCGGCGCCTCCTCGGGCCGGGCGGTCGGCCCCGCACTCGTTCGCCCGGTACCATGGGATGTTCGGGTGCCCCGGTTAGTTACGGATCCCGTAACGATTACCCCCGGGACCGGAATCGACCCGGGTTCCGGCGCTTTAGGGCTCCGAGACCGCTCCAATACGGGGGTGAGGGGTTGTCCCTGGTGACCGCCAGGAACCCGCCGGATCCCCGGGATCTGGGCTCCTTCAAGATCCGGAGGTGCGCCGGCTGCGGGCGGTTGATTAGAATTCCGCTCTCGCGCTGCAACTGCGTTCGGTGCAACGATCTTAGGGGAGAGGCGCTGGAGGAGGGTCCCTACGTGGACGGAACCGGGCCGTACTGCGACCGCTGCCGCCGGGAGGGCAACCTGACGAGCGGGCTGCCCGAGGTGGCCGTGGCCGTGTGCTTCCTCACCGACCGCCGTAACCACCACGTCCTGTACCGGGCGGCCGGGTGCCTGGAGCGCGTCGTCCGGGTGCTGCGCGGGGAGCGTCGGTTCGTCGCCGTGGGTACGCCCGTCGACGACCTGTACTTCAACCTCCGGTGCGGCATGGAGGCCGGGATCGACTTCGGGATCCGGGCTCAGATGTCCTCGATCTTCACGCACATGGACCCGGACTACCTCGTTATCGCCCACAACCCGGTACGTCGGCTGCGGGGCCGTCCTCGGGAGCGGTTTAAGTACACGCTGCGCCGGCACTCCCCCGACCTCCGCCGCGTGATCGTGCTGGAGGACGTCGTTCGGAACGAGGATTTCGCCCGGGCGTACCGGGAGCTGGGCCGGGAGCTTCCGGACGCGTTTGAGTTCCTGCGCTCGGACGAGGTGGAGGACCTGATCGAGCTGCTGCGGGAGTGAGGGCCGTGCTCACGGGGCGAACCCGGGACCCGGAGCGGCTCGCGGCCGGTCTGCGCCGGCTCGGCTGGCGGGTACGGGACGAGGGGGGCCGGGTGATCGCGGTCTCCCCGGCGGGTCAGCAGGTGGAGATCCGAGACTCGGGCGAGCTGAGGATCACGGGGCGGGGGGAGGACTCCGCCGCCCGCACCCTGGTGAAGCTCGCCCGCAAGCTGGGCGTGGAGGTGGAGGTCGAGTCCCTGGAGAGCGGTCCCCGGCGCCCGCTCGTGTACGGGCCCGTGCCCTCGCGCCGCCTGGGTAGGTCCCTGGGGATCGACCTGCCCCGAGGGGTCTGCACGCAGGACTGCGAGTACTGCAGCGTGGGGGTGCCCAGGCGCGCGTCCCCGCGCGAGCGCTTCGAGGTCGATCCGGTCCCGCTCGCGAGGGAGCTTCGGGCCGCCCTGAGTGAGTGCCGGCCGGACGCCGTGACCCTGGCCGGGGTGGGGGAGCCGACCCTGTGCGCCAACCTGGGCGAGGTGGTGGAGGAGATCACCCCGTTGGTCGAGCGGGCCGGCGCCGAGCTGGTCCTGCTGACCAACTCGACCTGGGTCTCCGAGTGCCCGCCGGAGGTGGATCGAATCATCGCGAGCCTGGACTGCGCCCGGGAGGGCCTGTACCGGCGGATCAACCGCCCGCATCCCGACCTGTCCCTGGATCACCTGGTGCGGCAGCTGGAGCGCGTCTCGGAGGACGTGACGGTGGAGGTGCTGCTGTGCCGGGTGGGCCGGGTTACCAACGCGGAGGCGGGGCACGTGCGGGAGCTGGCGGGGTTACTGTCGGGGATCGGCGTCCGGGAGGTGCAGCTGAACACGGTCTCGCGTCCGCCCGCCCGGGGCCGCGCGGAGGCGGTCGGTGCGGGGGAGCTCGCGCGGGCGGAGCGGATCTTCCGGGATGAGGGGTTCCGCGTGGAGGTATACCGATAGGCGGGTGGTGCCGGTGAAGGTGGCGATCACGGGAACGCCGGGCGTCGGGAAGACGACCGTGGGCCGGGTGCTGCGGCGGAAGGGATACGACGTGCTGCACCTGAACCGGGTGGCCCGCGAGCTCGGTGCGCTGCTGGAGGAGGATGAGGAGCGGCAGGCGCGCGTGGTGGACGTGCACGCGCTGGAGCGGTACGTGCGGGAGTGGGAGCCGGGGTCCGATCCGGCGTTCGTGGAGTCGCACTACGCGCACCTCATGCCGGTGGACCTGGTCGTCGTGCTGCGGTTGCATCCGAGGGAGCTGGAGCGGCGGCTGCGGGAGAAAGGGTACTCCCCGCGTAAGATCTCGGAGAACCTGGAGGCGGAGTTCGTGGGGGTCTGCTACGGGGAGGCGGTGGAGGTCAGGTCCGGCGGGTTTCCGGCGAGGCCCCCGAGGGACGTGATACAGCTGGACGTGACGGGCCTGAGCCCGGAGGAGGCGGCGGAGCGGGTGTTGAAGGCGGTGGAGTCCCGGGAGGGGGACGAGGTGGACTGGCTCGCGGACGAGGAGGCGCAGCGCGTGATCGAGCGGTACCTGCCGTACCGGGAGGGGGGCGAGGATGAGGGGTAAGGAGGAGCGGCTGCGCCCGCTGCGGGAGGACGACAAGTACCGTCACCCGGCCGTGCTGGACGAGGGGGTCCGGATCATCGGTGACAACCTGGCCGACGTGACCGCGGAGATCGGCGCGCACGCGGAGATCGGGCCGGGCGTGGTGATCCGTCGGAAGGCGGCCATCTACGGGTTCTGTCGGGTGTTCGACTCGGACGTGGGGGAGCGCGCCAGCGTGTCCCCGTTCTCCGTGGTGCGGGCCGAGGTGGGGAATGACGCGTTCATCGGGGACGGCTCGCTGGTGGGCGTGTTCGGCGGGGAGCGGGCGGTGTTGGGTTACGACTGCTTCATCGGCATGCGGTCGGTGATTCACGGGGGCGTGCGCGTGGGTGAGGGCGTGGTCGTGGGGGCCGGCTCGGTGGTGGAGGAGGACGTGGAGGACTACACCGTGGTGATGGGTCGGCCCGCGGAGTACGCCGGTGAGGTGGTGAGGGTTAGCGGGAACGCGTTCGTGGGAGGTGAGGAGACGGTCGCTCAGGTCCGGGCGGTCACCCGGGGCGAGGACAGCGGGTGGGAGACCGTGGGACTCGTGGACTCGGTCGGGGTCAACCTCAGCGTGATCACGTGGGATCGGGACCTGCTGGAGCGACTCCTGCGGCTGCTGGGGAGGTTCCGGGGTGAGGTGGACTGGGGCGAGTTCGAGGTGGAAAACGTGAAATTCTACGGGGTGGCGGCCTCCTCGCGCCGCCCCCCGGAGCGCGTGGTGGACCGCGTGCGAGAACTGCTGCTGGAGGGGCACGAGAGGCTCGTCGCGTGCATCCTGGACTGCCCCAAACGGTACGGTCGCGACGTGGTGGTGCGGAGCGGCCGGCTGAGCGACGAGGCCGTGACGGGCCCGCTCCGCGCCCGCGGCTCGCGGTACTACCGTCGGACCGAGGAGGGTCTGAGCGTGATCTAGGGGGATGGTCGTCGTGAGGGTCGCCGTGGTGGCCGTTCAGGGCGACGTGGAGGAGCACGAGTGGGCGCTGAAGCGCGCCGGGGAGGAGCTGGGCGAGGACGTGAAGGTGGTCTGGGCGCGGTACCCCGAGGACCTGGAGGGCGTGGACGCGGTCGTGCTGCCGGGCGGGGAGAGCACCACCATCGGGAGGCTGCTGGAGCGCCACGGGCTCGTCAAGCCGCTGCTGGAGCTGTCGGAGTCCGAGGTCCCGTTCCTGGGCACCTGCGCCGGCATGGTGCTGATGGCGCGGGAGGTCGTGCCGCAGGCGCACCCGGGGACCGAGGTGGACGTCGAGCAGCCCCTGCTGGGCCTCATGGACGTCCGGGTGGTGCGGAACGCGTTCGGGCGGCAGCGCGAGTCCTTCGAGGTGGACCTCGAGATCGAGGGGCTGGAGGGAGGGGAGTTCCGGGCCGTCTTCATCCGGGCTCCCGCGGTGGACGAGATCCTCTCCGACGACGTGCGGGTGCTGGCCGAGTACGGTGATCACGCCGTGGCCGTGGAGCAGGACCACCTGCTGGCCACCGCGTTCCACCCGGAGCTGACGGACGACCCCCGGCTCCACGCTTACTTCCTGGAAAAAGCGTGACGGGAGTGGCGGCGTTGGCGTGCGGGATCGCCGGGATCGTGCTGCCCGAGCCCGGCTCGGTCGGTCACCTGCTGACCGAGATGCTGGACGCGATGCAGCACCGGGGGCCCGACTCCGCCGGGTACGGGATCTACCGGGACACGGACGCCACGATCCTCATCCTGGAGCTGCCCGCCGACGAGGAGCGCGACCTACTCTCCGACGTGGAGCGCTGCCTCGGCCCCGACCGTAAGGTGACCCGGATCGAGCGGCTGGCCGAGGACGGAGGCACGATCGTGTACCGGGTCTTCGTGGACGGCATCCCCACGGGCGCGAGCGGGCAGCGGGAGCTCGCCGAGGTAACCCGCAGGATCGAGGACGAGGCCGGCATCACCGTGCTCAGCGCGGGCCAGGGGTTCGAGATCCTCAAGGACGTGGGCAAGGCCGTGGAGGTCTCCTCCCAGTACGGGGTGGAGAACCTGGAGGGAACGCACGGGATCGGGCACGTGCGCTTCTCCACCGAGTCCGTGGTCGACCGGTACCACGCCCACCCGTTCCAGAGCTACCTCGTCCCGAACATCGCCGTGGTGCACAACGGCCAGATCACCAACTACTACTCCATCCGGGAGCTCCTGGAGGCGAAGGGGTACCGGTTTAAGACCGAGAACGACTCCGAGTGCATCGTCGTCTACGTCGCGGACAAGCTCATGAACGGGTACTCCCTGGAGGAGGCCATGGAGGAGGCCATCCGGGAGCTGGACGGCCCGTTCTGCTTCATCATCAGCACCCCGGACGCCATCGCCGTCGCCCGCGACCCGCTCGGCCTCCGGCCCGGCGTCATCGGCTACGGCCGGGACGACACGATCGGAATCTCCTCCGAGGAGGTCGCCCTGCGCCGGATCTTCGGGGAGGAGATCGAGGGCATCGGCCAGATCGAGCCCGGGGAGTACGAGGTCTTCGAGGTGGGGGGTCGCTGGTGAGGGAGAAGGTCATCAACTGCAAGGGTAAGGAGCCGCGAGACATCAACAGCGCCCTGAAGACCCACGCCCCCGAGTACGACCGGATCATCCTGAAGAACCCGGGCGCCAAGCACTACATCGCCGCCGGGCTGACCGAGGAGGTCGAGGTCGTCATCGAGGGCAGCGTCGGGTACTACGTCGGCACCATGATCCACGGACCCAGGATCCTCGTCCAGGGCAACGCGGGCTGGTACCCCGGGGACAACGTCACTAAGGGCGAGATCATCATCGAAGGGCACGCCGGAGACGGCGTGGGCCAGGGCATGTACGGCGGTACCGTCGTCGTCCGCGGCGACGCGGGCTCCCGCGTCGGGCAGATCATGAAGAACGGCACCGTGATCATCGGCGGAGACGTGGAGATCATGACCGGGATGTACATGATGGGAGGCACGATCATCGTGCTCGGCGACGCGGGCACCTACACCGGCGAGAGCATGCTCCGCGGCGAGATCTACGTCCTGGGCGAGGTGGAGGACCTGGGCAAGAACGCCAAGGCCGTGGAGCCGGACGAGGAGGACGTCGAGAGGGTCCACGAGCTGGTGAAGAAGTACGACTTCGACGTGACCCGCGACGACCTCCGCTCCCTCACCAAGATCGTGCCCAAGGAAAAGCGCCCCTTCTACGGGTAGCCCCCATGCCCACCGTCGTCATCCTCTGCAGCGGGGGCCTGGACTCCAGCGTCGCCGCCCAGTGGGCGGCCGACGAGCTGGACGGGGATCGCATCTGCCTGTTCATCGACTACGGGCAGCGGAACGCCCCCGTGGAGCGACGCGCGGCCGAGCGGATCGCGGACGCGATCGGCGCCGAATTCCTCGCGCTCGGCGCCTTCTGGCTCCGGAGACTCTGCCCGGACAACCCCCTATTCGGCGGTCCACCGACCGAGCCACCACGCGACCTCTCCACCCACTGGCTCCCCGCCCGCAACTGGAACCTGCTCGGGATCGCCGCGGCCCTGTGCGACCGCCTCTACCTTCAGGGCGAGGACGACGAGTTTCACATCGTCTGGGGCATCAACGCGGAGGAGGCGCGACGGTTCCCCGACAACTCCAAGGCGTTCGCCAGGGCCGCGGCCCGGGCCCTACGCACCGGTCTCCCCTCGCGACCGAGACTCCACAGCCCGCTCGCGGACCTGGAGAAGCCCGACATCGTCCGGCTCGGGGCCCGGCTCGACGCCCCCATGGAGCACTCCGTGAGCTGCTACCGGCCCGAGTGGAGGAACGGCCGGCCCGTGCACTGCGGAGAGTGCGAATCCTGCCGCCACCGAAGGCGCGCCTTCCGAGAGGCCGGGGTGGAGGACCCGACCGAGTACGCCCGATAGCGGGGGAGTGCCCCCATTCCCCGACGCGGCAGGCCACCCACCGTGGTCGTGGACCGACGCGCCCGGGAGGCGATCCGATCGGGCGCCCTCTCCGTCTTCGCCCCCGCCGTGAGAAGGATCCGGGGCCGGTTTCGCCCCGGGGACGTCGTCCGCGTCGAGACGGGCAGCGGGGAGCTGCTGGGCCACGCCTTCGCCCAGGCCTCGGACCGGGACATCCGCAGCGGCCGCTCCCCCGGCATCGTCGCCCGGATCTTCGACCCGCGGGGTGAGTACCCCGACCGCTCCCCCGACGAGATCGTGCTGGAGCGGATCCGGGAGCGGTACCGGGAGCGGAAGCGCTGGCGCGTGGACCGGCACCGGAACCACATGCGGGTCGTGTTCTCGGAGGCGGACGCCCTCCCGGGCCTGATCATCGACAAGTTCAACGACCTGGCCGTGTTCCAGACGACGTGCCCCGCGATGGAACGGATCGTCCTCCGGCACGCCGAGGAGCTGCTGGAGATCCTGGACGTCGAGACGCTGTACGAGAAGAACGACTCCCGGAAGCGCCGCCAGCTGGGCATGGAGGTGAGGAAACGGACCGTCGCCGGCGAGGACCGCTCCTCCACGATCGTGGAGGAGTACGGCGTGAGGTTCCACGTGGACGTCGAGCGAGGGCAGAAGACCGGGTTCTACATCGACCAGGTGGAGAACCGGGGCGAGGTGCAGCGGCTCGTGAGGGAGGGAGACCGGGTCCTGGACGTGTTCTCCTACGTGGGCGGGTTCGCCATCCACGCGGCCGTGGGCGGCGCGGAGGAGGTCGTCGGGATCGAGAAGTTCGACCGGATCGTGGAGGCCGCGTACGAGAACGCCACGCTGAACGAGGTGAGAGACCGGGTGAAGTTCCTGATCGGCGACGCGTTCGCCCTGCTGGAGCGGCTCGAGCGCCGGGGCGAGCGGTTCGACGTGGTGATCCTCGATCCACCCGCCTTCGTCACCTCCCGCGAGCACCTCGAGCGGGGCAAGCGGGCCTACTTCGACGTGAACTACAAGGCCCTGGGACTGGTCCGGGACGGCGGCCTGTTCGTCACCTGCTCCTGCAGCCACTTCCTCGAGCCGGACGACTTCGTTCGAATCGTGTCCGAGGCGGCCCGGCGCCGGGGCCTCCGGCTGCGCATGCTGGGTCCCCTACGGGGCCAGCCACCCTGCCACCCGATCGTGCCCGGCAACCCCGACACCCAGTACCTCAAGGCCATGTTCTGCACCGTGGAGAGGACCTAGAAGAACGCCAGGTAAACCGCGAACGCGAACGCCGGCAGCGCGAAGGCGACCAGCAACGGGTGCAGCGGCCAGTCGTGCGGCCGCTCCCTCGGCTCCGCCGGGTTCCGCGCCCATCGGACCAGGTCGGCGAAGACCCAGGCGACCACCGCGACGTAGGAGATCACCACGATCGCCCCGGTGATGTGCATGTGATCGTACCAGACCTGAAAGAGGTGCGGAGACGTCTCCCTCATCCAATGGGCCTTTTCCAGCTCTCGCTGCGGGAACAGGATCAGCTGGAGGGCCGGGTACCACCTTACATCCTCCGGCACGAACACCTCCCGGTCCAGCACGGGGGCCGGGAGCATGTTGAACGTGTAGACGAACGGGAGCAGGTTCAGCAGCCCGAACCGCCAGCTCGGGATGCACCAGCCCACGAACGGGAACAGCCAGACGAAGATCCACGTGAGGTAGTACGGGTTTCCGACCTTGGTCGTCAGCGCGAACCAGGCGCCGAGCAGCGCGCAGGTTCCCCAGAGCGCGAACCTCGAACCCGCCCTATCGATCAGCGTACGCACGAGCTCACCCCGACGCCTCCACATCCACCAGAACAGCGCGGCGAACCCGACGGTCATTACAATTCCGGAGAGTTTACCGAGCAGGAAGGACCATCTCGACACGTGCCACCGGCTCAGCAGGATGGGGACGTAGAACGGTGTCAGGTCCTGGGGCAGCCTCCTCATGTGGAACAGGAACACCTGCTCCATGAAGGCTCTGGGGTCCGAGAGGAAGAACGGCAGCCATAGGGCGGCTATCACGCCCGCGAAGGCCGTCAGGAACCTCACCACGTGACCCTTGCCGCGATGTACGCGCAGCAGTATAGACATCGGGACCGCCAGGGTCGCGGGCACGTACTTGAAGCTCGAGGCGAGGGCCAGCAGGGTTCCGGCGGCGGCCGGTCGGCGTTCCAGCAGGACCATCGCCGACAGGGTCATCGCGAGCGCGATCATGGTGTCGAACTGGTAGCCCCAGATCACCATCCCGGCGGGGATGGAGAGGGCGACCCACTGAACGGTGGGCCACTCGAACCTCTGCAGGAGGAGTATCAGCGTGGCCAGGTACGACGCGATAATGGGTATTTTCAGGAAGAAAATGAACTCCCACAGCTTCACGTCCAGATGCAGGACGTGCAGGAGGTACCGGTACGATACGTAGTACAGGACGGCCAACGGTGGGTAATGCACCTTCTCGCACAGCGAGTAGACGCTGAATATCCCGTACGACATGGAGACGTAGAACCACTCCTCGAAGTAATGCACGTCGTACCAGTTGATCATCTTGGAGGCGGTAAGAAGGTAGAATGAGGTGAGGCCGGCCAGCGTGAGGAGGATGGCCAGCCGCTCCCGGGCTTCCCGGTGCCCCATGCCGGTCACTCCTCGATTACTTTCATCGCCTCCCGGGTCGCCCTTTTCACGACCTTAACGGACCGCTTGAACGCCTCGATCTCCCGCTCGTCCAGCTTGATGGGGACGATTTCCAGGATCCCCTCCCGACCCAGCCGGGCCGGCACCCCGATGCAGACGTCTCGGACCCCGGCGATCTCCCCGTCCAGGTAGGCCGAAACGGTCAGCACGCGGCGCTCGTCCTGCAGGATCGTTCTCACGAGGTTCGCGATCGCCTGGGCGGGGCCGAACTGCGACCCTCCCCAGGTCTCGATAATCCTCTGCCCGGCGGTCTTCACCTCCTCCACCGCCTTGTCGACGTCGAAGTCCTCCCAGCCCGGCATGCGGGTGATCGGGATCCCTCCGATGCTGGTGGAGCTGATGACGGGGACCATGGTGTCCCCGTGCTCTCCGATGATCCGCGTGTGCACCTCGCTCATGTGCACGTTGAAGTGCTCGGCGATGATCACCTTGAACCGCATCGAGTCCAGGTGCGTGCCCAGGCCCAGCACCCGGTGGCGATCCAGCCCGGAGACCCGGAGGGCGACGTAGGTCAGCACGTCCACCGGGTTCGTGACCATGAGGATGATCGCGTCCGGGTTCTCCTCCCCGATCCCCTCCAGGTACTTCCTCACGATCCCCGCGTTGTCCTTGGTGAGGTCGAGCCGGGTCTGGCCCGGCTTTCGGGGCACCCCGGCCGCCATGACGATGAGATCCGCGTCCGCGTAGTCCTCGAACCTGTGTCCGATCGTGATCTCCGCGTCCTTCTGCGCGGCGGCGAGCGAGTCCAGGATGTCGCGTCGAAGCCCCTTGAGCCGCTCCACGCTCCTCTTTCGGGCGATGAGCGCCACCTCGCCGACGCAGTCGAGCATGGCCAGACGGGCCGCGGTGGTGGAACCCACCCGCCCCGTGGCCCCGATGACCGCCACCTTGGCCAACGGAGGGCCCCCGTTATCGGAGCAGTAGGGAGAGCACGGCCTTCTGGACGTGCAGCCTGTTCTCCGCCTGATCGTAGATCACGCTGCGCTCGGAGTCCGCGACCTCGTCCGTCATCTCGTACCCGCGCTGGATGGGCATGCAGTGCATGACGATCGCGTCCTCCGGCGCGTGCGAGAGTAGCTCCTCGTTGACCTGGTACGGTCGAAAGGCCCGAAGTCGCTCCTCCCGCTCGTCCTCATCCCCCATGCTCACCCACACGTCCGTGTAGATCACGTCCGCATCCCGCACGGCCTCCTCCGGGTCCCGGACGATCCTCACCTCGGCCCCGTACTCCTCCGCCCGACGCTCCACCTCCCGCCAGACCCGCTCGGGGCACTCGTACCCCTCCGGGACGGAGTGCACGAAGTCCCATCCCAGGGTGACGCAGGCCAGCGCCAGGGAGGAGCAGACGTTGTTCCCGTCCCCCACGAACACGACCGTGTGGGGGCCCCGGCCGAGCTTCTCCCAGATCGTGAACACGTCGGTCAGCGCCTGGCACGGGTGCTCCAGGTCGCTCAACCCGTTGATGACCGGGATGGAGGCGTGGCGGGCGAACTCCTCCAGGTCCTCGTGCCGCCGCGCCCGGATCATGACCCCGTCCAGGTACCGGCTCATGACGGCGGCCGTGTCCTTGATCGCCTCTCCCCGACCGAGCTGCAGCTCCCGGTAGGTGTACGTGAAAGCCTGGCCGCCCAGCTGGTGCATCGCGACCTCGAACGAGATCCGGGTGCGCGTCGAGGGCTTCTCGAACACGAGGCCGAGCGTCCGACCCTCCAGGATCGGAACGACGCGCTCGCCCGCGAGGTAACGCTCCTTGAACATCCGCGCGACCCGAAGCACCGTCTCCACGTCCTCCCGATCGAGGTCCGAGATGGAGAGCAGATGGTCGATCTCGAGCCGCTTCAAGACCCACCCTGCCCCCGGATCCGCTCCATGCGGCGCACCCGCTTCCGCACCGTCTCCGGCTTGCCGATGTCGGACCGGTGCCGGATCCTCTCCCCGCTCACGCACTCCCGGATCGCGCGCTCCGCGGCCTCCTCCGCCTCCTCCAGGCGCTCCCCGATCCCCACGATCGCGACCGCGCGCGAGGAGGTCATCGTGATCGTGCCGTCCTCCTCCAGGTTCACGGACGCGTAGTACGGGATCGCGTTGAGCCGGTGAATGCACTCCTCGTCCACCTCGATCGGCTCACCCTCACCCTCGGAGGACTCCGGGTACCCCTCCGGCACCACGTACTTGCAGACCGTGGCGCGCTCCAGGAACTCCACGTCCCCCTCCATCGAGCCCTCGGCGATCGAGGCGTGCAGCGTGACCAGGTCGCCCTCCGCGATCGGCAGGATGTTCATCGCCTCAGGATCACCGTACCGGCAGTTGAACTCGATCACCACGGGTCCGTCCGCCGTCAGCATGAACTGACCGTAGAGCACGCCCCGGTACGGCTCACCCGTCTCCTTCCGGATCGCCTCAACCGTCCGCTCCAGGATCCGCACGGACTCCTCGTACTCCTCCCGGGACAGGAACGGCAGCAGCCCGTCCGGGCACGAGTACGAGCCCATCCCGCCGGTGATGGGCCCCTCATCGCCCTCGTAGGCGTGCGGGTGGTCCTGCACGGCCGGCGTGGGAAGTACCTTCCGTCCATCCGTGTACACCTGGATGGTGTACTCCTCGCCCACACACCTTTCCTCGATCACCACCCGGGGCAGCCCGCCGATCTCCCGCTCGAAGATCTCCCGCACGTACTCCTTCGCCTCGTCCAGGTTCCGCAGGTGCTCTCCCACCACCTTGACGCCCTTACCGCCGGTCAGCCCGGCCGGCTTCACCGCCACCGGCTTGCCCAGCTCGTCGATGAACTCGCAGGCCTCGTCCGGGTCCTCGAACACCCCGAACTCCGGGTAAGCCTCGATCCCGTGCTCCCTCATCAGCCGGCGGGCGAACCCCTTGTCCCACTCGATCCGGGCCGGACCCCGCTTGGGACCGAACGTGGGTATCCCCTCCTCCTCCAGCCGATCCGCGACCCCCTCCGCCAGCGGGTCTTCGGGCCCGATCACCGCCAGGTCCACGCCCCACCGCACGGCCGCCCTGGCCACCGCGTCCACGTCCGTCGGATCACCCACCTCGTAGTCCTCGGAGAGCCGAATCAGGCCCGGGTTGCGGTTCCTCAGGAACGCGTACAGCTCCACGTCCTCGTCCGGCGCCCCGCACAGCGCCTCCGCGATCGCGTGCTCCCGGGCCCCGCTACCCACGATCATCACCTTCACCGCTTCTCAACCCCCGCAGATCCTCGGCCGTCAGCACGCTCCTCAGCCGAATCCCTCGCTCTTTAAGCGCTTCCTCCGCGCCCTCCCGACGGTCCACGACCACCACCGCGTCCCTCACCTCGCCACCCTCCTCCTCCACCGCCTCCGCCGCCTCCAGCAGGGAGCCGCCCGTCGTCGCCACGTCGTCCACCAGCACCACCCGACGCCCTTCCACCTCCCCCACGATCCGCTCCTCCCGACCGTACCCCTTCCGCCGCTTCCGAACGATGGCCATCTCCCGTCCCGTCTTCACCGACAGCACCGATACGAGCGGAACCGCGCCCAGCTCCGGGCCCGCCACGACCTCCCCCTCCGGCAGGACCTCCGCCAGCGCGTCCGTCAGCGCGTCCAGCACCTCGGGGCGCGTGCAAGCCTCCTTGATGTCCACGTAGTAATCGCTGCGACGCCCGGAGGAGAGCACGAAGTCACCGAACTTCAGCGCCCCCACCTCCAGGAGCAACCGCGCGAGCCGTTCCCGATCCATCACCACGGCACCTCCTTCAACCGCAGTAGGTAGCCGATGGCGTTGGTCAACCAGTGCAGGGCGAGCGTGAGAACCGCCAGGACCGCGATCAACCGGGCCGCCGGGACCCACCCGTACACCAGGTGATGCAGCAGGAGCGCCCCGGCGAAGAAGTCCAGCTGGTCCAGGACCGGGGCCGGCGCCCCGCGCTCGAGGCCGACCCGCCGCTTGATGAAGCTCCCGACCGCGTCCCCCACCATCGCCCCGAACCCCAGCACGGCCCCCTCCACCCACCGATCCGGGTCTCCCACCGCGAGCCCCTCAGCGAGCCCCGTCAGCGCCCCCGCCAGCGTTCCCACGCAGAAACCGCGCACGGTTACCCCGTCACCCAGCACGCGGCGTCCGTCGGAAAGCTTTTTACCAAAATCCAGCGGCGCACCGCCTCCGAACAGGCAGGCGCTGACGTTGGCGACGTAAGCGGGAAGGATAAACCAAACGCCGCGAGCGAGTTCAGTTAGGGTCACACCCACCTCCATTTCACCATCCCCTCTTGGGGGTGCACTGGTGACCTCCGAGAACGGCGAGGTGTTGCGCGAGACGAAGAGCCTCTGCCCGGAGTGCTTGAAGGTCGTCCCCGCCCGCCTGGTTCGCACCGAGGACGACCGGGTGGAGATAGTTAAGGAGTGCCCTGAGCACGGCGAGTTCCGCGAGGTGGTGTGGTCCGACGCGGAGATGTTCGAGCGCGCCTTTAAGTACGAGCACAAGGGGCCCGGGATCGAGAACCCTCAAACCCGGTGCGACCGCGGTTGCCCCCTCAGCTGCGGGCTCTGCGAGTGCCACCTCAGCACGACCGCCCTCGGCATCATCGACGTGACCAACCGCTGCAACCTCAACTGCCCCGTCTGCTTCGCCAACGCCGAGGCGAAGGGGTACGTGTACGAGCCCAGCCTCGAGCAAATCGAGGAGATGCTCGACCTGCTCCGGTCCGAGCGCCCCGTGAAGACCCCCGCCGTGCAGTTCGCCGGCGGCGAGCCCCTCGTCCGGGACGACATCCACGAGATCATCTCCGCGGCCGCCGAGCGCGGCTTTCACGTTCAGATCGCGACCAACGGCATCGAGTTCGCCCGCGATCCCGACCTCGCCGAGGACCTGAACGAGGCCGGGCTCAACGTAGTCTACCTGCAGTTCGACGGGCTCAAGCCCGAGATCTACGAGCGGATCCGCGGCAGCCGGAAGGTCCTGGAGCTCAAGAAGGAGGCGATCAAGAACCTCGAGCGCGCCGGCCTGTCCACCGTCCTCGTCCCCACCCTGGCCCGGGGCGTGAACGACGACCAGATCCGACCCATGCTCGACTTCGCCCGCGAGTACGAGGTCATCCGCGGGATCAACGTTCAGCCCATCTCCTTCACCGGCCGAACCCCCAGGGAGGAGCGCGAGCGGCTGCGCATCACCATCCCAGACTTCGTCAAGCTCGTCGAGGAGCAGACCGACGGGCGCGTTCCGGCCGACAGCTTCTACCCGGTCCCCACCGCCGCCAAGATCGCCCACCTGATCGGCCAACTGCACGGTCAACCCAAGCCCGAGTTCTCCGCCCACCCCGTTTGCGGCGTCGCCACGTACCTGATCGAGGAGGACGGGTGGTACCGACCCATCACGGACTTCGTCGACCCGGACGCCTTCCTCGAGATGCTGGAGAAGGTGGTCGAGAAGGTGGACTCCCTGGAACGGCGCCGGGACCAGGCCAAGGCCGCCTGGATCGTCGCGAAGCACCTGCGCAGGGTCTTCAAGGGGATCACCGGCAAGCGGCGCCTCGCCCGCCTCGTCGTGGACGTGGTCACCAAGGGCACCTACGACGCCCTCTCCGAGTTCCACTGGAACGCCCTCCTGCTCGGCTGCATGCACTTCATGGACCCGTACAACTTCCAGACCGACCGCGTGCGACGCTGCGTGATCCACTACGCCACGCCGGACGGTCGAATCATCCCGTTCTGCGCTTACAACACCATCCACCGGGAGGAGGTGGAGAAAAAGTTCAGCGTACCCCTGGAGGAGTGGAAGCGGCGGAGGCGGGAGGATGAGTGAGATCGAGCGCGCCGCGCGGCTGATCCTCGAGGCCGACACCGTCGTCGCCCTCACCGGCGCCGGCGCCTCCGCCGACTCCGGCATCCCCACCTTCCGCGGCAAGGACGGGCTCTGGAACCGGTACGACCCACGAGAGCTCGCCACCCCGGAGGCCTTCGCCCGAGACCCGAAGAAGGTCTGGAAGTGGTACCTCTGGCGCCGCAAGAAGATCGCCGAGGCGGAGCCCAACGACGCGCACCGAGTCCTGGCGAGGATGGAGCGGGAGGGCCTCCTTGAGGCCGTGATCACGCAGAACGTGGACGGGCTGCACCAGCGCGCCGGCTCCCGCCGCGTGATCGAGCTGCACGGAAACATCTGGCGCGACGAGTGCGTTGGCTGCGATTACGAGCGGCTGAACGACCCCGAACGCGGCGAAGGACTCGAGTACGACGAACTCCCTCCACGCTGCCCCGAGTGCGGCGAGCCGCTCCGGCCCGGGGTCGTCTGGTTCGGTGAGCCCCTACCCCCGGACGCCCTAATCCGGGCCGAGGAACTGTCCCGGGGCTGCGACGTGATGCTCGTCATCGGCACCTCCGGCGAGGTCCGGCCCGCCGCCGACCTCCCCCTGATCGCCCGACGGCACGGCGCCAGGCTGATCGAGATCAACCCCTCCGAGACCCAGCTCTCCCCCCACATGCACGTGCGCATCCGAGAGCGCGCCGCCCCGGCCATGCGCGAGCTCTGGAGGCAACTCCGGTCCGCGATGAGGTAACCCGGCGCCCCTGCTGACCGATGATGACACGGCACGAGGCCGAGCCTACACCAGCGGTACGACCTCCACCCCCAGATGCTCCCGCACCATCCCCACGATCCGCTCCCCCCACCGCAGCTTCCGTCGCTTGATTCGATCCGCCCGGAACACCCCGCGACCCTCCCCGGGCCGGGAGAACTCCGTGGTCAGATCCCCGAAATCCATCCCCACGGTCAGCACCCGCCGCGCCCCGCGCCGGGCCGCCAGCACCACCGCCCGATCCCCGTCCGTGAACCCGCCCGGGTTCACGAGCTCCCGACACGGCGGATCCACCTGACAGGTCCCGAGCACCCCCGCGTCCGCCAACACCGGGACCCATCGCGCCAGCCGCTCCATGTTGTCCCCGTGCGCGTGCACCACGGGCACGGCCCCCTCCTCCACCGCCATCAGCAGGAACTCGACCCTCCCATCCAGGTCCGTGACCACCACGTCCGGCACGATCCCCACCCGCAGCAGCGCCTCGCACGCCCCGTCCGCGGCGTACACCACCCGACCCTCCAACTCCCCCCGCACCTCCGGCAACCGACGGACCGACGGGCCGGCCCCCACCACGACCACCTCCCGAGCCACCGGCACGTCCCGAAGCCTCAGCCCCCGGCCCGCCAGCAGCTCGCACATCAGGATCGCGGCCAGCCGATCCTCGGACTTCTTAAATCCCAGGTCCCGGCGCACCTCCTCGATCACCTCCACCAGCGGATCGCCCAAGGGGGCCCGCACCCCGTGGTCGTCGTGGGCGTGATCGGCGCCTCCGGCTACACCGGCGGCGAGCTCCTAAGACTCCTAGCCCGTCACCCCGAGGTCGAAGAGGTCCGATACGCCACCTCCCGCCGGCTCGAGGGAGAACCCGTCTGGAAGGTGCACCCTAACCTTCGCGACGAGTACCCCGATCTCCGGTTCACCGACCCCGACCCGGCGGAGGTCGGCGAGGAGTGCGACGTCGTGTTCACCGCCGTCCCGCACACCGCCGCCATGGAGCTCGTCCCCGACCTCCTCGACGGCGGCGCCCTCGTCATCGACCTCAGCGCCGACTTCCGGTTCGACGACGTCGAGGAGTACGAGCGCTGGTACGGGGTCGACCACCGGGCCCCCGACCTCAACGAGCGGGCCGTGTACGGGCTACCCGAGCTCCACCGCGACGAGATCCGGAGGGCCGACCTCATCGCCAACCCCGGGTGCTACCCGACCGGCGCGATCCTCGCCGCCGCCCCGATCGTGGAGGAGGGCCTGGCCGACGTGATCGTCTTCGACTCCAAGAGCGGGACCTCGGGCGCCGGCGCTAAACCCTCCCAGACGACCCATCACCCGGAGTGCGCGGAGGACCTCACCCCGTACAACCCCACCGACCACCGGCACCTGCCCGAGATCCGCCAGGAGCTGGGCAAGCTGGGCGACGTGGAGGTGCACTTCACCCCTCACCTGGCCCCGCTCGTCCGCGGCATCGAGACGACCGCCCACTGCCTCGGTGACGCGGAAATCGAGCCCGAAGAGCTCCGGGAGCTCTACGAGGATTACTACGGGGACGAGCCGTTCGTCCGGCTGTGCGAGGTCGGGGAGGCGCCCCGACTGTGGGCGGTGCGAGGCACCAACTACTGCGACGTCGGCGTCTTCGCCGTGGGCGACGGCCGCATCGTTGTGGCCTCGGCCATCGACAACCTGGTCAAGGGCGCCTCCGGCCAGGCCATCCAGAACATGAACATCCGGATGGGGTTCGAGGAAACCGCCGGGCTGGAGGAGTTCGGGTACCACCCCTAACCGCTCGCCCGCTCCCGAACCATCCGCTTGACCCTCAGCTCCCCCTCCTTATCACCCTTCGGGACCAGGGCGAAGGAGCATCGATCGTCCCCCAGCCCCCAGCACGCGTACTCGATCGCGTAGTATCCCTCACCATTCACCTCGCTGACGATCCCCTCGATCAGGCCAGCCTCCAGCGAGCACAGCGTCCGACCCACCTCCGGCGCCCCGGCGCACGAAACGCACTCGAAGACAGTGACGGTCTCGTACCCCCAATCCATCACCCGCTCATCCTCCCGCGTCTCCTCGCGGTTCACTACGACCCGACCGCATCCGATCTCCTCCAGCAGTCTGAGCCCCTCCTCAACGCTCGAGACGCCCTCCCTGCGAACGATTTCCCGACCCAGCCGCTCCGCCAGAATCCTCGCCTCGCCGTCCGCCTCCATGTCCCAAATGATGGATCTGACCACGAGGAACGCCAGCCGACTCACGCTCCCCGACCTCTCCCTATCCATCTCGATCAGGTCCTTCACATGGAAGAACACCTGGCAGCCCCGCGTGCGGCTCGGTCGAGGGTCGTATTTACTTTACTCTGGTTTACTTTTACTTTACTTTGGTTTGGTTGGCACTTAGACCCTCACCTCCAGCCCCGGCCCCACGTCGACGAACTCGAACCGCTCCCGAAACACCTCCTTCGCGAGGTCCCCGGAGCAGTGGCACGGTCCCGCGACCCTTACCCCGAGCTCCCTCAGCCGGTCGGCGATCCGCTCCACCTCCCGACGCGACGCCCCCATCAGGTGGAACCCACCCAGGACCGCCCTCACCTTCAGGCCGCGGCGAACGCACCACTCCGCGAACCGGTCGACCCCCGGGTGCGCGCACCCGGTCACCAGGAGCCCGTTCACGAACGCGGCCCGCTCCCTCGGCGGGCCCTCGAGCACGTCGGTCAGCACGACCTCGTCGTCGATCCCCAACCACTCCTCTCGAACCATCTCGTTCGGCACGTTCAACCGTTCCGGTGTGATCACCCTCAAGGCATGGGGCGCGACGGCCTCCAGCCCGCCCGCGTGATCCCAGTGGTTGTGGGATATCACGACGAAGTCCACGTCGTCCGGCTCGTACCCCAGTTCCCTGAGGTTATGCTCCAGCAGGTCCGGGCTGGGCCCGGTGTCGAAGAGCACCGTCCTCCGGTTCTCGATCAGCGCCGCGAACCCCGGGCCCGACTTCAATCCCTCCACCTTCGGCGGCTCGTCCGAGACCACCACCGTCACCTTCACCGCGCTCACCCGGTCCCCACGCAGCCGGCGCCCGGTATCAGCCTTCCGCCCGGCGGCGGCGCGACACCGGACCACCCGCTACGGTTTAAAACCGGGCTATCGGGGGTGCCGAGGCGGTAGCGGTTAATGATCCCAGTGGGGCAGGGGGCCGGGGGCTCACTGGATTGACCGAGTCCGGCGATGAAGAGGGGATGAAGATGGAGGACCTCCTGAGGACCGAGGAGGAGCTGCCCAAGCCCGGTCTGGTCGGGCTCGCCATGTTCGTCTCGTTCAAGCGGTCGATCCAGGAGCGCGTTGGTGAGGCCTGGGAGCAGGTCGCCGTGGACGCCATGCGCCGGTTCCTGAGGTTCCTTGAGTCGGAGGAGGGTGTGAAGGCCGAGAGCCTCGAGGACGTCCTGGAGCTGGGCGCCAAGTACCGCTTCATTAAGGACTTCCACAGGGAGGACAACTGCGTCACGGTGACCGGGGCGCTCAAAACCTCTCACGTCGAGGACGTCGTTGCCATCGCCAAGGCCCTCGTGCTGGAGGGGCTCAGCCGCGAGGGCGTCAACGTCACGCGGCTTAAGGAGGAGGTGGACGAGGGTCGGATCAGGATCTGCTGGGAGACCCGGTGAGCCCCCGTGCCCCGAGCGCGCCCATCCTCGGGGTTGAACGATGCGCGTCCTTCAGGTCGTGGGGCCTAAGGGCTCCGGCAAGACGTCCTTCTGCAGGAGGGCGGTTCAGGGGCTGCGGAAGCGCGGTTATCGGGTAGGGTACGTGAAGTCCGTCGGGGAGCCCCGGCTGGACCTCCGCTCCCGCGACACGGGGCGCGTCCCCGCGGACGTGCGGGCCGGGGTGGCCGAATCGGAAACGGTCCTGTTCCTGCCTGAGCTGAAGGTGGACACCATCCTCGGCCTCCTCTCGCTGCTGGGAATCGATTACGCGATCGTGGAGGGATTCGGATCCCGGGAGCTGGGAGTGAGGGTGGGGTTCGGCGGGCGTCATGAGGGCGCCACGATCCCCGCGGAGGAGCTCGAGGGGGCGCCGGAGGACGCCGTGGTCCGGTACGCGGTCAAGTACACGGCGGAGGCCGACTGCGGCCGATGCGGGTACGATTCCTGCCGCGCGTTCCGTCGGGCGGTCGCGCGCGGTGAGGCCTCACCGGACGACTGCCGGGCGCCGGAGCTGGCCACCGTCCTGGTCGACGAGCGTCCGGTGCCCTTGAACCCGTTCGTCGAGAGGGTCGTTCGGAACGTGGTGGCCGGACTGGTGAGCTCGCTGAGGGGCGGTGAGGGGGATCGGGCGCTGGTCGCGGTGCGTTTGTAGATCAATCCCCATCCGCATCCCCGTCGTCTGTATCCTCACTTGACTCCACATCCTCCAAACTCTCCTTCAGAAGCTCCAACGCCTCCAGCGCGGCCCTCCTCAGCGAGGACCTCCCGAACAGCACCAGCGCGATCGCCAGTATCAGGACGGCCGCGATCGCCAGCAAGAGGAGCGGCAGTCCCGCCATCACTATTATTGGGATCAACCGTGACGCCCCCTACGCGGGATGACGATCGGCTCGCGTCCGAGGCGGTGAGGAGGGCTGTACTCTCCGACCGCCGTCCGGCCTCAAGCTTCCACCACCAGCTTTGAGTGACACGCGTCCACCACGCGGCACCGCACCCGGCTGCCCGGGTCGGGTTCCTCACCCCGAAATACCGCCTTTTTCGCGTGCTCGTCCCGGCCCCACCCCTTCTCCAGCACCGTCACCTCAACCCTCCGACCGACCAGCTCCCGGTTCGCCTCGCGCGCCCACTCCAGCCGCTTCCTGTGCAAGATTCGGCTCCGCCGAAGCTTGACCCGCTCCGGCACCTGGTCCCTCATCTCGGCGGCCGGGGTGCGGGGGCGCCGGCAGAACCGGGCGGCGTGGAGGATGTGCGGCCGGGTCCGCTCCAGGAACCTCAACGTGTTGCGGAACGCCTCCTCCGTCTCCCCAGGGAAGCCCACGATCACGTCCGTGATGAACGTGAAGTACCCGAGCCGCCGCTTGAAGGCCCGGTGCACCTCCAGCGCCTCCTCGACCGTGTAGTTGCGGTTCATGCGTCGCAGCACCTCGTCGTCACCACTCTGCACCGGCATGTGCACCGCTCGGTAGAGCACGTCGTCCCACGTGGCGAACAGGTCCGCCAGCTCGTCCGCGATCGGGTACGCGCTCCCCGGGTTGAACATGCCCAACCTGACCCGGGCCCCGTGCCGGGAGCACCGCTCCACCACCTCCTCCAGTAGGTCGACCAGGTCAACGCCCGACCGATCCAGGCCGTACGCGGCCGTGTCCTGCGCGGTGAGGTGGACCTCCACCGCCCCGCGCTCCAGCTCCCGCTCAACCCGGCGCAGCAGACGCTCGGGCGGGAAGCTGCGCAGGTCCCCCCGGGCCAGCTTGACGGCGCAGTAGGCGCACCGGTTGGGGCAACCCTCGCAGATCGGCACGATCGCGCTCAGGCCGGGGAGGACCCGCGGCGCGTCGGCCTTCCAGTCCAGCCCTTCCCGATCGCCGATGAACTCCACCCGATCCCCCCGCAGCGCCGCCCGGACCGCCTCCACGACGCGGTCCAGGTGTCTAGGACCTACCAGGGAGGCGTCGGGCCGAATCTTCCGGACGCGGTCCGGGTAAGCCTCCGGGAAGCAGCCCGCCACTACCGTGGGACGACCCTCCAGCTCCACCATCCGGTTGACCATGCGGGCGTCCACGCTGTCTCGAACGATGCAAGTGAGGAGCACGACCACGTCCGCCTCCTCAGGGTCCACCAGCTCGAACCCGGCCCGACGGAGCAGGGCCTTCACTAGTCTGCCATCGTCCCGGTTCGCCGCGCACCCGTAGACCTCCACGCTCACTTGGACCACGGCTTCTCACCCCCGTACCTCGGCACCTCGACCACGTACGAGAGGTGGCTGCTGTACGAGAGCACCCGGTACAGCTCCTCGCGCAGGTTTCCCCACATCCTGACCGCCGTCAGGAGGTGAACGGCCGCCGACGCGCCCGATCCCAGCAAGTACCCCACGGCCACCCGGTCGACGCCCCACCATCGGGCGACGAGAAGTTCGAGGAGCGGTACCAGGAACAGCGCCGCCGTGGCCTCCTCCTCCCGACGGAACGCGGCCAGCTGTGAGTATATGTAGACTACCAGGGCCCCCGGAACGCTGCCGAGCGAGTACAGCAGCATCAGGTCCGCGCTCACCCGGGATACCTCCCACCCCCACGCGGGAAGTGAGAGCGCCGCGGTACCCGCGAGCGGCGGCGCCACCTCCAACCCCACACGCGTCCTCAGTCCCCAGACCGCCAGCGCGATCAGGGACGCCCCCAGCGGGCCCGAGATGTACCCCATCCACCCCGCGTGCGGGCCCACCGCCAACGTCAGCTCGATCAGGATCGCGCCCGAGAGCAGCAGGGTCAGTCCCACCCCGCGCCGAAACTCCGAGCGCACCCTCCGACGGATCTTCCGGAACTCGTCCCTCCCGGCCTCGTACGCGCGGCTCAAGTCGTCCCCCACGCTCGCCCAGAAGCACCCGGAGGCGAACGTCCCCGCCATCAGCGGGAGCATTCCCAAGAGCGACGGCACGTCCAGCGGCGGGTACGGGAAGCCGTACTCGGACCAGATCAGGAGCTTGTCGAAGAACACCGCGAGGTAGTACGCCACGGACGAGATCATGAGGATTAAGAGGTCCAGAAGGGCGGCCACGGCCACGATCACGCTCCCGATCACGTACCCGAGAGACGGCTCCCTGGGCGGCACCGCGCGCCCCCGCACGTTGAGCGCCAGGCTCACCGCCAGCACCGAGAGCGTCGGTAGCGAGGCCAGCTCAACCGCCAGTAGCGTATCTCGCACGATCCAACCGATGAGGATCGAGGCGGCCAGAAACACCGACCACGCGACCACGACCTGCGCGACGGGGCGCCACTCATCCTCCTCCCGGCTGGCCTCAACCATGCAGCTTAGCGTGTAGGAAGCTCCCACGAGCCCGGCCAGTCTGAGCTCCTCGGGGGAGAGCTGCGTTCGAAGGAAGAGCGCCAGGCACCAGCCCACCAGGTAGACGGAGGGAGGGTACAGGAGGCTCACCAGGATCAGCGTCCCCAGGAGCGGCGAGAGGGCTCCCAGGTGCCTGACGTCCGAGGCGATCCGGGAGCCGAAGACCTGGAAGGGCGCGGACGCCAGCACGCCCGCTATCAGTCCGAGGCTCAGCCGTGGGATCAGCTCGCCCGGGATCGACTGGACCAGGACGGTGAGCGCGAACACCGTCCAGACGGGGGACAGCAGCAGCGTGGTCCGCACGATCGGACGCATCTCGGCCCCGGGCCCCGCCCCGCTCAGGGCCCGGGCCAGCGCGTGCGACAGGAATCCCATCCCGTCCACCCGAGCTACGATCGGGCGTACGTGGCGTAACGCCGCTCGTACTCCCGACACATCCGGACGACGTCGAACCGCTCGGCCCTCTCAACGGCCCGGCGCGCCATCTCGAGCAGCCGACTCGGGTCCTTGAGCACGCTCACGAGCGCCTCGGCCCCGGCCCGGTGGTCCTCGGCCGGGAACGTCCGTCCAATCTCCTCGTCCACGATGTACGGGACCGCACCCACCTCCGAGGCCACCACCGGGCACCCGGTGCTCATCGCCTCCAGGAGGGACATCGGCAACCCTTCCGACCGACTGGACAGCACGAACACGTGGAACCGGTGGTAGAACCGGAGCACCTCGTCCGGGGGTTGAGGGCCGTGGAACTTGAAGATCCCGCGTAAGCCGTGCCGGCGGACCAGCCTCACGCACTCCCGGTAGTACTCCTCGTCGTCCACGGGCCCGACCACGTGGAACCGGACCCGATCCCGGCCCAGCCTCTTCACCACCCGGGCGGCCATGCGGACGAACACGTCGATCCCCTTGATCGGCTCCACCCTCGCCACCGTGCCCACGTGCAGCCGGCCCGCCCGCAGGAACTTCCCCTCCATGTCCTCGGGCGGTGGGAACTTCCACGTCTCAATACCCGAGTAGATCACGTCCACCTTCTCCTCCGGCGCCCCCTGCCTCACGGCGTGCTCCCGATGGTAGTCCGAGATCTCCAGGATCTCGTCGCAGTGCCGGTACGAGGTCCTGATCATCGACTCGAAGCAGCCCCGGTACAGCTCCCGCTCGAGCTCGCTCATTCCCTCCAGCCGGGCGTCCAGCTCCTTCGTCAGTATGCCGTGCTCGGTGACGATGAAGGGGGTACCGTGAGCCGCCTTCCGGACGGCGCACAGGAACCCGCACACACCGCTGTTCTGAGGGTGCGCCACGTCGCACTCCGGCAGCCTGCGGGCGTGCGAGGCGATCCCCAGCGCGAACGAGCAGACGTTCACGACGGCCCAGTACGCGTCGCTGAGACGATCCACGGGACCCGCCAGCTCCTCCGCGAACTCTACCAGCGAGTGCACCAGCGGCCCCTGGAGCACCCGCGACGGTCGCTTAGAACCCCTGTACAGCTCCCTCAGCATCTCATCGTCCAGCGTCCTCCCCTCCAACAGGCGTCGGAGCGCCCGTTCCAGCCCTTTATAACGCCCCAGCCTCCGACCGATCGACCACTTGATCCTGTGCGTGGGTAACGCCCTATCCAGCCACCTGCGCGGGTCCGACCGGCGCGGGATGACCTCCTCGATGACCACCTCCTCCACGTTGTCCGGGATCTCCACCACCGGCTCCTTCTTGTCGGGGGGCGCCAGGCACAGGACGTTGAACCTGACGTTCTCGGAGTACTCAATCAGCCGCTGCACCCAGGTCGTGACGCCACCCAGCGTGATCGGATAGGTTCCCTCGGTCACGATGGTGACGCGGGGCCTCCCACCCAGCTCGGTCACCCGGGCCCAGTCACCCACCCGGACTTAAATGACCTGGGGAGCCCGCCCCCTACCGGAGATCGACCACCTCGGCCCCTGGCGGCGCGTCCTCGGGCCTCACCAGCACCCGGCACGGCCTGACCTCACCGTCCACCACCGCCGGCCAGTGCAGGCCCGGTCGGGCGTCCCCCGGCACCACCACCTCTCCACCTTCGATCCGGACGGGCTCGACCCCGGCCTTCAGGCAGACGCGCGCCCCCTCCTCGGACAGCGCCAGCAGCCCGGTCGTGGGCACGACGGTGAACCACCGATCCCCCTCCTCGGAGCGCACGTGCTGCCCGTCGAACCGGTACTCCAGCCCCTCCAGCGCGTCCACCCCGAACTGGAACAGGGAGACGGCCCGCGGCACGTGCTCGCTCGGATCGCCACCGCCTCGCTCCAGCAACCCTTCCAGCTCCTCCCTCAGCCGACGCAGGGCCCGCCGGGACGCGGGGTTCTCCTCCCGTCCACAGGTGAACCGCACCTCGAGCCCGCGCTCCTTCAGCTCCTCTCCCACGAGCCGGTAGCCGCCGTGGGCGTGACAAACGAGGACCGAGGACTCCGGCACGATCCTCTCCACCAGCCGCGCCGCCCGCTCAACCTCCTCCCGGGTCCACTCCCCCGTTACCCGGACGTCGTAGTGCGCGGCCGGGAAGGTGCGCTCCAGCGCCCGGGGTACGATCCCCAACGGGCTCGTGACGATCAGTTCATCCACGGGAAACTCCCTCGTCACCCTGGAAACGCGCCGGTGCAAGGGTGAGCGCGAGTACGGTTTGCGGGCCGTGCACGGGAGGAGCACGAAGGCTTCCGCCCACGACGGGGGCCGGTACCGGGCGACCCGGCGCACCCACTCCGAGACCTCGGGGCGATCGAAGGAGAGGTCGGTGGAGCACCGGATCTCCGTCTCCCGGGCTAGGTTCACGTGCCTTACCAGCACCCTCTCCCGATCGCACACCCGAAGCGCCTCCGCAACCCGGGGGTGTCGAGCCGCCACAGACTCCACCAGCTCCCTCAGCCCGCCCGACCTTAGCAGGCGCTCCAGCCTTTTCAGTGAGGATCGGAACCGCTCCCAGTTCTCCCGCAGGAGCCTCACCGGGTCCTCGTCCCGGCGCTCGGTGGAGAAGTCCTCCAGCAGGAGCTCGCCTCGGAGGGCCAGCCGCACGCACAGGAGTGCGTCGAAGAGGTCGAACCCCAGGTAGTACAGCAGCGGTATCCACTCGGGATCCCGCACGGTCACGGCCCGGATGGCCCCGTCCTCCCGCACCCGGCGCACGAGTCCGGCGAGCGCCTCCGGATCGGGCACGCGCTCCAGGTGGTAGTGCACCACCGGACCGTCACGCGCCGGCCGCTCCGGGCTCCACTCCCCAGCGGGCTCGGGCCTCAGCCGAACGCACCCATCGTCCGCCAGGCTCAGCAGCTCGGACGCCAGCTCGCCGAGGGTGCGGTCCAGCCGTCGGAGGGACTCGAACCGGGGGACGTGAAGGAAGGGGGCGGGGGTGGTCACCCCGTCGAGTTCCAGCACGCGCGCGCAGTCGCAGCGTCGCACCCGGACCTCAGGCGCTGAGGACATCCCGGAACTCCTCCTCCAACCGCTCCAGGTCCCGTCGGGTCTTCTCCGCCGCCTCCCGCGCTAGCTCGGGCGCCACGCCCAGGTAGCGCTCCGGGTCTAGGATCTCGGCCAGCTCGTCCTCCGGGATCAGCTCCAGGACGCGCTCCTCCTCCCGCACCACCTCCAGGAACTCGCGGTCCTCCTCCCACGCCCGCATGGCGAGCCTCCGGACGAGCTCGTGGGCCT
>JAMOPY010000020.1 GCA_027064305.1 Methanobacteriota archaeon | reverse complement strand
AGGATGCACGCGATCGCCAGCGCTCGCTCCAAGCCGCTGCCCGGGGCGATCCCCTCGTCCGACCTTTAAACGGGCCGGGTCTCGGCGGTGGTGGGTATGGGCAGGACGGGATCGATACGCAGGGAGACCGAGGAGACGCGGGTCCGTGTGAGGGTGGACCTGGACGGGTCCGGGGTCGCCGACGTGGAGACCGGGCTGCCGTTCTTCGACCACCTGCTGGAGCAGCTGGCGGTGCACGGGGGCCTGGATCTGGAGGTGAGGGCCGAGGGGGACCTGGAGGTGGACGATCATCATCTGGTGGAGGACGTGGGCATCTGCCTGGGCCGGGCGCTCGATGAGGCGCTGGGGGATCGGAGGGGCATCCGCCGGATGGCCTGGTCGGCGGTGCCCATGGACGGGTCCCTGGTGCTCTGCGCCCTGGACCTGTCCGGTCGGGCCTACTTCCGGGTGAGCGGGTTCCGGCCCTCGCGCCCGGGGATCGGGGAGCCGCCCCTCTCGCTGGAGAACGTGCCGCACTTCTGGCGCAGCCTCTGCGAGCACTCCGGCACCACGATGCACGTGGAGTTCCGCGCCTGGGACAACGATCATCACGCGGTGGAGGCGATGTTCAAGGCGGTGGCCCGGGCGTTGCGGGAGGCGGTGGAGGTGGTGGGGGAGAGCGTGCCGTCCACCAAGGGGAGGCTGAGGCGTGGGTAGGCGCGCGTTCTCGCTGGTGGAGCCCTCCCCCGCGAAGAACCTGCTGCCCGTGTTCGAGCGGCTGGAGCGGGAGGGATGGGACGTTCGGGTGTACGGGCACGGGCGCGGCGCGGAGGTGCTGAGGTGGGAGGGCCGGGACGCGCCCACGCTGGGCCGGTCGCGGCGGGGCGAGGGGTGGCGCGGGTACCTGGGCTTCGCGGTGGATCTGGCGAGGGTGGCGGCGAGGATGGCGAGGGATCGCCCGTCGGTCGTGTTGTCCTCGGGGAACACCGGGGACGCTCGGAAGTCGCTGCTGGCGGCCGCGGCGCTGCGCGTGAGGTCCGTGCACGTGGAGATGGACGTGTACAACCCGGTGGAGGCCGTGAGGTTCGCCTCCCGGGTGCTGGTGCCGTTCTCCCGGGAGTTCGCCCGGAGGTTGCGTCGCCGGGTGCGGGTGGAACCGGAGGTGATCCCGGGCCCGCCGTTGGCCCAGTACCTGGCCGAGCGCCACCTGCGGGGCCGGGTGCCCGGGCCGGTTCCGAGGGAGTGCGAGGGTCGCGTGCTGGTGTGCCTGGGTGGGGACGTGACGACTCGGGGGGCGCGGCGGTTGCTCGAGCGGTTGTCCGAGCATGAGCCGCTCGTGGTGCCGTTCCGCGTGGACGCGCCGTCGTGGTGCGATCGGGTGGAGGGATTCGTGGACCTGCCCGGGGCGATGATGGTGGCGGACGTGGTCGTGTTCTCGGGCGGGTTCGGGGTGACCATCGAGGCGTGCGTGGTGGGGCGGCGGGCGGTGAAGGTGTGGGAGCGGCACCCGCGGCACTTGAGTCACTGGATCGCCCGCGAGTCGGGCGTACCGGTGTTGAGCCTGGAGGAGGCGGTAGAGGTGGATCCCGTGAGCGTGGCGGAGCGTCCCGAGGGCCGGTGGCTGGTGCGCGGTGGGGAGGAGGCCGTTGACCGGATCCTGGCGGAGGTGGAGCGCTGACCGGTGCCTTCGGGTGGCGGGCGCGGCGCTGCTGGGGCTCGCGGCCGTTTTGGTGCTCACGGACACGCCGCTCGACGCGGTGGTGCGGGAGTTCTTCTACCCGGTGCTGACGGGTTCCACGGAGGCGAAGCCCGCGCTCCTGCTCGCTCACCTGGGCCTGGCGTGCCTGTTGCTGGCCCGGGGACGGGCGCCGGTTGAGGTCGGGGATCGGATGGCGGGCGCGGTGGTGGCGCTCGTCCCATCCCTCCCGTACGTGGGGCAGCTGGCGATTCAGCTGCACACCCCGTACCGGCTGAAGGCGGGCACGCTCGTCATCGTGACGGGCGGCGGGTCGGTGGGTGAGACGACGTCGCTCACGCACACGCACGCGCTGAAGGCGTGCGTGGGCAAGCTCCTGCGGTGGGCGCTGGGTCACGTGCGCACCAAGTACCACTACGGTTCGGTGCTCGCGAAGTACGTCCCGTGGTACCTGGCCGTGACCCTAGCGCTGGCCACGGGGCTGACTTACCTCGTCCTGGCCCTCCTCCACCCGTTGAGCGTGCGGGCTCGGAGGGGTACGGTGCTGGAACCGCTCCTGCTCTCGCTGGCCGGGTTCCTCACCGTGCTCGGGGCGGTTGACGGTGGCTTCATGTGCAAGCCGATGGTGATCGGGCTGGGGCTCTACCTGGTCTGGGCGTTGGGCCCGGGGGCGGGCGGCTGGCGCGGGCTCCCCGGCGCCGTGGCGGTGGGGTTGACCCCGATGCTGATTCAGGCGGTGGTACGGTCGCTGTGGTACCTGGCGGCCCCGGTGGCCCCGAACTCCGTCGCCTGGGCGGCCGCTCTGTCGGCGCTCATGGCGCTGGCGGTGGGCAGGGGGTTGTGACCGTGCGGGCCGCGAAGGTGGCGGTCGTGGTGCTAGCGGCCGGGCTGGTGGGAGCGCTCTCCGGAGTGCTGTCCTACCAGTGGATCGCCCTGCACAAGGGGGCCCAGGTGGCCTGTTACCACGTGGTCGTGTGCAACCTGAAGCCGGGGTTGAAGCCGGGGGAAGTGCGTCGGGCGCTGCTGCGCGCCCCGTACGTGGTCCGGGTGGGAGGGGTCAGGACCGCGCCCTCCGCCGTGGAGGCGTGCGTTATCGTGCGGCTCCCGCGACCCATGTCCAAGTGGGAGTTGGGCCAGCTGCTCAGTCAGTCTCTGCGCCGCGAGGGGCTGGGTAAGGCCCCGGCGGTCTTCCTCGACCGGGTGAACGCGTACATCGTGGAGGTGAAGGTCCGGAACCCGGCGGTGGACCCGCGGGTCGTGGCCCGTAGGCTGGAGCGGGCGCCGGCGATCCTGGCGGTGTTCCGGGCGGAGCGGCGGGGGTCTATCTACGCGTTTGAGGTGGCGTCGCTGGACGACGAGTACCCGGTCGCGTACGCGGTCACCGGGGTGCTTCAGGCGGAGAATTTGAAGCCGATCTCGATGGCCAACGTGACCCCGGTGAAGTGGGGCTACGTGCTGTAAGGGGGTGCAGGGATGGGCGAGCGAGTCCTGGTGACGACGGCCCTCGCCTACACCAACGGTCCCCTGCACATCGGTCACGTGCGCAGCACCTACCTGCCCGCGGACGTGTACACCCGGTTTCTCAAGATGCGCGGCGTGGACGCGATCCACGTGGGCGGCACGGACAATCACGGGGTCCCGATCGCCCTGCAGGCCGAGCTGGAGGGTAAGCGCCCGGAGGAGATCGTGCGGAAGTACCACCGGAGGATCGAGGAGGACCTGAGGCGGCTGGACATCGAGTTCGACGAGTTCTCGTGCACGTGCCGGGAGTTCAACGAGGAGCACGTGCGAATGACCCACTGGTTCTTCGAGCGGCTGTACGAGCGGGGTTACATCGAGGAGCGGGAGGTGGAGCAGCTGTACTGCCCCGAGTGCGAGCGCCCCCTGCCGGACCGGTACGTGGAGGGTCGGTGCCCGTACTGCGGCGCCGAGGGGGCGCGGGGCGATCACTGCGAGGCGTGCGGTCGGCACCTGGAGCCCACGCAGCTGGAGGAGCCTCGGTGCGTGATCTGCGGGTCGGAGCCGGAGGTGCGGAGGACCCGGCACCTGTTCTTCAAGCTCAGCGAGTTCGAGGAGGACCTCCGGGAGTGGATCGAGGGTAACGAGGACCTGCCCAAGAACGTGCGGAACTACGCGCTGGAGTGGCTCAAGGAGGGGCTCCGGGACTGGGACATCACCCGGGACCTCGACTGGGGTGTGCCCATCCCGCTCGAGGGGTACGAGGACAAGGTGTTTTACGTGTGGTTCGACGCCCCCATCGGGTACGTCACGTTCACGAAGCAGTACTGTGAGCGGGAGGGCTGCGACTGGCGGGAGTACTGGTTCGATGAGGGCACCAAGATCATCCACTTCATCGGTAAGGACATCATCGTGCACCACGTCCTGTTCTGGCCGGCCATGCTGATGGGGGTGGGGGCGAACCTACCCCACACGGTCGTGGCGGGGGAGTACCTGACCCTCGAGGGACGGAAGATGAGCACGAGCCGAGGCTGGGTCGTCTGGGTCCGCGACTTCGTGGAGCTGTTCCCGGCGGACTACCTGCGGTACTACCTGATCACGATGAGCCCGTTGACGAAGGACGCGGACTTCTCCTGGGACGAGTTCCGAGACAAGATCAACAACGAGCTGATCGCCAACCTGGGCAACTTCGCGTACCGTACCCTCTCGTTCATCCACCGGTTCCTGGACGGCGAGATCCCCGACGTGGAGGCGGAGGGGGAGGTCGTGGAGGCGATCGAGAGGCACCACGAGCGGGTGACCGAGCTGCTGGAGCGCTTCCGGTTCAGGCAGGCCCTGTACGCGGTCCTGGACCTGTCCGGCTTCGGGAACGAGTACTTCCAGGACCGGGAGCCGTGGAACCTGAGGAAGGAGGATCCCGAGGAGTGCGAGCGCGTCCTGAAGGGCTGCGCGCGGATCGTGAAGGCGCTGGCCGTGATGCTGGCCCCGTTCCTGCCGAGGAGCGCGGACAGGCTGTGGCGCGGCCTGGGGTACGAGGACTCCGTTCACGATCGGGGGTGGGAGGAGGCCCTCCGTGACGTGCGGGCCGGCCCGATCCCGCGGCCGGAGCCCGTGTTCCCGAAGGTGACGGAGGAGGAGCTGGAGCGGGCCAAGGAGCTGCTGCCGGAGGACTAGTCGCCGAGGATCTCCCGCAGCGCGAGCTCCTTCACCAGGTGGATGAGCGGATCGGTCGTCGGGTGCACCTCGATCACCTCGAGCCGGCGCGGCCCCTCGCTCAGGGCGAGGTCGGCGTAGTGCAGGAACGCCGACGCGTGCGGGCCCACCGTGAACAGCTCCGTCCGCTCCCCCCTCCTTCTACCCAGCAGCAGCCCCCCGAGCCCCCGGGCGAAGAGCCAGAAGGACGGTCCCCCGGCCGGGGCCTCTCGGTGGCCCTCCCAGGCCGTTCTCACCTCGGTTCGACCGATGTCTCGGAGGAGCCTCACGACCCTCGGCATCGGCGGGTGACCGCGTCGAACCCGGTGTCCGAGCGCGTTCAGCGCGGCGATCAGGCCCTCGTACCGGGCCACCGGGGTCAGGTACGGCGGGCCGGTGACGTCGCCCGCCGCGTACACGCCCGGTCGCGAGGTCCTCATGCGCTCGTCCACCACGACGGCCCCGTCCTCGTTCACCCGGATGCCGGAGCGGACCGCCACCTCGGAGTTCGGCCGCAGCCCGGTCCCCAGGAGCACGACGTCCGACACCGTGAACCCGTGCTCGAACTCGCACTCCAGCCCGCTGCTCGTCTCGCGGATCTTCCTCAACCCTCCCCCGCGCACCACCTCAACACCCACGAGCTCCAGGTCCCGGAGCGCCTCGCGGACCACCCTCCCCGGGTACCCGGGGAGGAGCCTCGACCGGTACACCAGCGTGACCTCGGCCCCGAGCGCCGCCAGCACGAACGCGAGCTCCAGCGCCGTGGGACCGCCCCCGACCACGCAGACCTCACCGGGCAGGTCGAGGCTCAGTAGGTCCCGGTACGTCACCACGCCGTCCAGGTCCACGCCCTCCACGTCCGGCACCCGGGGCCGCGAGCCGGTCGCCAGGAACACGTGCTCCGCCTCCACGCGGTCCCCGTCCACGACGACCGCCGGACCCTCCTCCACTCGCTCGACCTCACCGCGAGTCAGCTCCACGCCGGCCTCCCGGAGCTCCCGGATCAGACGAGACCTCACCCGGGACAGCGCCCTCCTCAGTCCCCGGGCGAGCTCCCGGTAGTCCACCTCCACCGACAGCTCGATCCCAGGGATGCCGAGCCGGGACCACGCCACTAGCCGCGCGACCTCGATGAGGGCACCCACCACCGTGCACGCCTCGTTCAGGCACTTTCCTCCGACGCCCTTCCTACCCTTACGATCAATTAGTAGCACTTTTTTACCTGCCTTACCCAGCACTAGCGCGCACGTCCTGCCGGCCGGACCGGCGCCCACGATAACGTCCACCGACCTCCCCACCCGGCCTCTCTCACGGGTTCACCCGGGGAGTGGGTCCTTGGACATGACGCAGGTCCCACTCCTCCTTATGACCTTGGGAGCCGCGATGATCGCGGCGGACTTCCTGGCCAACACCGGCGTCGTCTCCGTGATCGGGGTCGCGCTCCTGTGGCTGGGCAGCTGGCTCAAGGATTACCGGCTGCTCCTTGTCACGGGGCCGCCCGGGGCGCTGGTCCTGGCGATGCAGGTCTGGGGAGTGCTCCGGCGCGGGACCCGGGTCCGGCGGTCGGGGGTCGGCCCCCGGGACGCGAGGCAGTTGGTGGGCAAGGAGGGTGTGGTCATCTCGGAGGACCCGCCCCGGGTGGAGGTGGATGGTGAGGTTTGGGACGTCGTGTCCGAGGTGGAGCTCACCGAGGGCGATCGGGTCGTGGTGAAAAGGGTGCTGGGCAGCCGGTTGGAGGTGGAGCCGGTCAAATCGGGACGATCCCACCGCGGGGAGGACGTCTAATGGTCTGGTGGACGTGGCTGGCGGTCGGGATCGGGGCGGCGCTGCTGCTGTTCGCCTCGTCCGTTCGGGTGGTGAACGAGTACGAGCGCGGCGTGGTCCTGAGGCTGGGTCGGTACGTCGGTACCCGGCCGCCGGGGCTGAACCTGATCGTGCCGGTGATCGATCGGATGATCCGGGTGGACCTGCGGGTGGTCACCCGGGAGATCCCACCGCAGGAGGTGATCACCCGGGATAACGTGCCGATCAAGGTGGACGCGGTGATCTACTACCGGGTGGTCGACCCGGCTCAGGCGGTGCTCAACGTGGGGGACTACGAGAGCGCGGTGTTCAACCTGGCCCAGACGACCCTGAGGTCGGTGCTGGGCGAGGTGGAGCTGGACGAGGTGCTGGCGAAGCGGGAGGAGCTGAGCGAGCGGATCAAGGGGATCATCGACGAGAAGACGCGGGACTGGGGCGTTCGAATCGTGGACGTGGAGATCCGGGACGTGGTGCTGCCCGAGGAGATGCGGCGGGCGATGGCCCGGCAGGCGGAGGCGGAGCGGGATCGGCGGGCCCGCATCATCCAGGCGAGGGCCGAGCGGCAGGCCGCGGAGGATCTGAAGGCGGCGGCCGAGCGGCTGGGCGTGGATCCGGGCTTGCTGAGAGTCCTGCAGACGCTGTCGGAGGTGGCGTCGGAGGAAAACGTCACGCTGGTCATGCCGGTGCCGATCGAGCTGCTACGGGTCTTGAAGGAGTCGGAGTAGCCAGTCGCCCGCGATCCTCGTTCGGCCCCGCTCCAGCTCCACCTCCAGTACGACCCCCTCCAGCGGCAGCAGCTTCTGGTCCGACCGGTCCCCGTAGACCAGGCAGTTCCGGGTGAAGCCCAGGATTCGGCCGCGGATCCCGTGGTGGGGTCGGGACCGGGCGCGCACGACCCTGAACTTTTTGCCGATTAGGTGCTCGGGTTCCGGGGGGTGATCCGTGGAGGTCACGTACCGGGGCCCCCTGGAAAGGGAGCGGTTGTACCTGCCCCGGGAGGCGTTTCCCAGCTCGGCCCGGGACGCGTTTCGGAAGCGGGAGCAGGTGGGACGGTTGCTGGAGCTGCTGTGCACGTGGATCCGGCCCGGGGACGTGATCGTGGACGCCGGGTGCGGGCGCGGGGCGCTGACCGCGGCGCTCGCGCTGTCGTGCCCGTCGTGTGAGGTGGTGGGGTTCGACGTGCGCGAGTTCCGGTCGTGGCCGGTCCTGGAGGGGTACCTGGAGTCGGTCGGTGCGGGCAACCTACGGTTCGAGACGTGGGATCTGCACGAGGTGGTCTCGGGTCGGGTGGGGTTGAGCGTGGATCGGGCGGACGTGGTGGTGGGGCTGCACCTCTGCGGCACGTTGACGGACAGGATGTTGGAGCTGGCCCGGGAGCTCGGGGCGCGCGTCGTGTTGGTCGTGCCGTGCTGTTACGGGCGGGCCAGCCCGCGGGTCATCGAGGACGAGTTGGGCGTGCGGCTCGAGCGGGGTAAGGACTGGCTGAAGAGGGAGCTGAAGCGCGCCGAGGGCTCGGTGCGTCATCAGCTGGTCGTGTGCAGAATTAGGGGCA
>JAMOPY010000019.1 GCA_027064305.1 Methanobacteriota archaeon | reverse complement strand
AGCCCGCGGGTCATCGAGGACGAGTTGGGCGTGCGGCTCGAGCGGGGTAAGGACTGGCTGAAGAGGGAGCTGAAGCGCGCCGAGGGCTCGGTGCGTCATCAGCTGGTCGTGTGCAGAATTAGGGGCAAGTTCCTGGAAAAGGAGGGGTTCAGGGTGAAGGTGGGGTTGGCCTTCCCCAAGAAGGTCTCGGGGAGGAGGGCGTTCCTGGCCGGGCTCAGGTTGGACTCGGGTTAGGAGACTTCGATGGTGTCCTCGGGGAACCCTTCCTTCTTGATCAGGTACTCCCTGACCTTGTTTCGGTGGTCGCCCTGGAGGATGATCTTACCTTCCTTCGCCGTGCCGCCGCAGGCGCACTCCTTCTTCAGCTTGCTCGCCAGCTCCTGGAGGTCGACGTCGGTGTCATCGAGGCCTTCGATGATGGTGACGATCTTGCCGGGGCGAACCTGCTCGGTGTAGATCTTGATCTTCTCGACGGTCTCCTTGGAGACCTCTTCACAAACGCAGAGTTCCTTTGGGAGGCCGCAAACGGGGCAGATGTCTTCGTCCTGCATCTTTACGGGGCCTGCCCCTCAGCGTTTTTCGGCCTCTCGGATCTTCTTGAGCTCCTCCTCGCGCTCTATCGTCAGTATTCTGGCGATGTTCCTCTTTATTTCTCTTACCCTTCCGGGATTCTCCGGGACGCCGGCGACGGACTTGGACGTCATCTCGCGGAGGAGCTCGGCCTTGAGCTCCTGGAGCTTCTCGCGGCGCTCCTCGGGGGACATCTCGCGGATGTCGTCCGGGTGCAGCTTGTACTTGCCCACGGTTTACTCCTCCCCCTCCTCGGGCTCCTCCGACTCGCCGACGAGCTCCTTCAGCTGGTCCTCCACCTCCTCCGGCGGCTTGACCTCGATCTCGTCCGGTAGCTCCACGTCCGGGGGCATGATCTTCACGGTGACGCCGATGGCGCCCGGCTTGGTGATGGCCTGGACGTAGCCCTCGATCATGTACTCGTCGCCGGGCTCGCCGCAGTACTTGACCACCCCGTCCATGAACTTCTCCGTTCGGGCCCGGGCGCCGATCAGCTTGCCGGAGAGCTTGATGAGCGCGCCCTTGGCGCCGGCGTTCATGATCCTCCTCAGGGCCCCGTAGGCGGCGCGACGGAAGTGGATGCCGCGCTCGATCGCGGAGGCGAGTCGGCGGGCGACGACGCGGGGGTTGAGCTCGGGGGTCGGGATCTCCTTGACCTCGATCGTGACGCGGCCGAGGAGCGGGAACTCCTCCTGCACCTCCTCCTCGATGCGGCGGATGTTGCGGCCGCGGCGGCCGATGGCGATGGCGGGTCGCTCGACGTACACGATGATCTTGGTCGCGTTCGGTACGCGCTGGAGCCGCATGCCGCCGTAGCCGGCGCGGTCGAGCTCCTGCTCCAGGTACTCGTCCAGCTCGGTCTTAAGCAGGCCGTACTGCACGAACTTCTTGTGCACGGGGACGTTCTCTCCGTACATGACCACGGTGGGCGGGCCCCCTAGCGCTCCTCCAGGATGACCTCGATGTGCGTGGTCGGCGTGTTGAACGGGGTCGCGCGCCCGAAGGCCCGCGGGATCCAGCCGCGGATCACGCGGCCCTTGTGCGCCGCTATGTGCTTTATGTAGAGGCGGTCCGTGTCCAGCCCCTTCTGCTCGGCGTTGGCCTCGGCGTGTTCCAGCACGCGCAGGATCTCCCGGGCGGCCTTCCGGGGGAACCTACCGGCGTCCCATCCGGGCCGGATCTGGCGCCGGTGGGGGACCTTCTTCTTGTGCTTGCGGAAGGGCACCGCCTCCTCCTTCCGGATCACGCGCTTCAGGAACTCCTTGGCCTCGTCGAGGGGCTTGCCCCGGAGGGCCCGGCAGATCTCGCGGGCGTGCTTGGGGGAGATCCTTAGTTCGCGGATGAACGCCTTGGCGGTGCGGTCCTCGTCCAGTTCCTCCGGTGGAATCGAGTAATGCCACTTCTTCGTGCGCACCAACGCGATCCCGCCCCCGTTTCCGAACCCCGGCCCGGGCCTCGCTGCTCTTAAATCGTCATCGGGAAGGGGGTCGGCGCGCTTGGTCCGGGTGCTGGGCGTGCAGCTGGGGAACACGGGCACGGACTACTGCCTGATGGACGAGCGGGGCGAGTGGCGGATCGTGGCCCGGGAGGAGGGAGTCTTCGGGCGGATCTCGTGCGTGTTCCCGCTGGAGAGGAGTCGGCGCGCGCTGCGGCGGGAGATCGCGCCTCGGGTGGTTCGGAGGGTGAGGGAGGTGGGGCCCGACCTGGTCGTCCTGGGCACGATCGTGGACGAGCTGGGGCTGATCCTGGGCCCGATGGTTCACGAGCGGACGGGCGTGCCGACGCTGGCGGTGTACGGGGACCCGTGGGGGGCCCCGGACGGGGACGCCGTGGGCGCGCCGTACTGCGTGGCGGAGGAGTACCCGGACTGCGTGCACGTGGACGTGGGTGCGATGGCGGTCGTGACGCCGATCCGGGGCGGCGAGCCGGACTTCGGGGACGCGGTCGTGTGCCCGGGGACCTTTCCGATCGATCTGGCGGCGCGGGAGCTGCTCGGGAGGGAGTACGACGAGGGTGGTCGGGTCGCGGCCCGGGGCCGGGTGGACGAGGGGCTGCGGCGGGAGCTGGAGGAATTGGAGTCGGACGGTCGGCCGGTGTTCGGTCCAGTCAAGGGCAGCCTTGGGGTCGTGCCCCCGGAGCAGGAGCGGTTGCTGAAGCCCGTGCTCTCGGGGTTTGAGGGGCGGCCGGAGGATGCGCTGCGGACGGTGACCGAGCTGGTGGCGGAGACGATCGTGGAGAACGCGGGGCGGTGCGGGAAGGGGACGCTGGTGCTCTCGGGCGGTGGTGTTAAAAATGAACTTTTAAGACGGAGGGTGTCGGAGCTGTGGGAGGGCGAGGTGGCCGTCTTCGCGGGCGAGGAGTTGGAGGCGCGAGGGTTGTGCCTGCTGGGGTTGAGGTTCCTGGAGGGTGAGCCCGTTCCCGCGCTACCCTGTGGGGGGAGTCGGGATGGCGGAATCGGAGAAGGTTGAGGAGTCGGAGAAGGTCGAGCCGGAGGTGGAGATTCAGAACATCGTGGCCTCGGTGGATCTGAAGGGCGAGGTGAACCTGGACGAGTGCTCCGTGATCCTGCAGGGCGAGTACGAGCCGGAGCAGTTCCCGGGGCTGGTGTACCGGCTGGAGGACATCGGGACGGTGGTGCTCATCTTCCGGTCGGGCAAGATGGTGTGCACGGGGGCGAAGACCCGGGAGCAGATCTACGAGAGCGTGGAGCGGGTTCGGGAGGATCTGAGCAAGAAGTGCGGGGTGGAGTTCGAGGGCGAGCCGGAGGTGGAGGTCCAGAACATCGTGGCCTCCATCGACTTCAACGTCCCGCTGGACCTGGACATGATCGCGGAGGTGCTCACGGAGGATGAGGACGTGGTGGGGATCGAGTACGAGCCGGAGCAGTTCCCGGGGCTGGTGCTGCGGCTGAAGGAGCCCAAGGTGGCGATGCTCCTGTTCTACTCGGGCAAGGCGGTGTGCACGGGGGCGAAGACCGAGGACGAGCCGGAGAGGGCCGCCCGAAAGGTCGCGGAGAAGATCGAGAAGTACGGGCTAAGGCTCACGGGGTAGTGGCCGGGCCACGACGATCGGCACGTGCTCGAACCGGTCCAGGAAATCCTCGTCCAGGCGCCCCGGGTCCCCCACCTTCTCCAGCGCGTCGTAGACCGTGCGGCCGGCGCCCTTCGTGCGCACGCGCTCGGCCGCGTCCAGGAGCCGGATGGCCTCTCGGACGCTCACGTCCCCCGCGATGGCCACGGGCGTGGGACCCAGGGTTCGGGCCAGCAGCCGACCGATCAGGAACCCCAGGATGCCCGTCCCGGAGACTATCTCCGGGTGCGCCCGGGCGATCGTGGTGAAGAGCACGCCGAAGAGCTCGTACGTCTTGTCCGTGTCGCCCACGACGACGGACACGTTCACCCCGCGCTCCCGCCGCAGCCGCTCCCGCAGCCGCCGGGCGAACCGCTCGGCCGAGGCCGGGACGGGGGCGGCGTAGTACCCCGGCACGTTCCCCACGTCGCATCCGGCCTCCGACACGGGCTCTAGCGCGTGTAGCAGCCCGAACTCCTCCAGGATCATCTGCTTGTGCCTCGCACCCTCTCTCTTGGGGTAACGGCGGAGGTTCCTCACGGTCTCCCGACGCAGCGGCGGGTCCATCAGCGGGCCCAGCAGCGGGCCCAGCACCCACCCCCACGCGATCCGCATCCACAGGAGCACCAGCAGCCTCGCGAGCAGCCCGGGCTCGTACTCACGCTCGTCGATCAGCTCCCCCTCGGCCACGGCGACCGCCTTCTCCGAGACGAGCAGCACGTCCCCGTCCCGCAGCTCGACCCCCTCCAGGGCCGTCAACGCGTTCCTCAACGCGCCGGAGCCCACTCTCCAGTACTTATCCCTGACCGGGATCAGCCTGTAGTCGGACACCCTCGCCACGGGTCACCACCGCCCGGGGGAGGCGCACCCGTGCTGGACCGGCTGGCGAAACGGTACCTGACCCCGGAGAACCTCCTCCGACTCGCCCTGCAGGCGCTCGAGCAGGCCGTGTTGATTCTCATCGACCTCGCCAGGAACGCGGAGGTTCAAGTCGGGCTGGAGGGAGACTCGTACCGGGTGACGGTCGACGACGCGAAGGATCGGTACTCCGTGAGCGTTGAGGGTGAGGTGAAGGAGAAGGCCGTGGAGGCGCGGGTTGAGGTCGAGGCGGCCGGCGTGGGGGTGGAGGGGGAGTTCACCGTCCGCGGGCGCCGGGTGGCGGAGCTCGCGCGCCGCGCGCTCGATGAGCTCAGCGGCGGGTAGACCAGGGATCGGCCAGGGCCTCCGCCGCCGCTCTCATCCCCGGCTCCTCCGCGATCTCGGCCGCGCACTCCAGGAGCCTGATCACCTCCTCCAGCCACCCGGCGACGTCGGTCGGGTACGCCGTCAGCCCGTACCGCCGCTCCAGCTCCCTTGGTAGGGCGAAGACCGATCGGCCCTCCAGACGCTCCTTCAGCACCAGGTGCGACGCGCGGGCCGGCACGTGCTCGCAGTGCGGGAACGCGTCGCACCCGCAGTCCACCGCCCGGATGAGCCGCACCAGCCGGTCCCGCTCTTTCTTCGGCAGGTGCTCGAAGACCTCCCGACGCTCCGAGTGAATCACCTCCAGCGCGTCCTCGAACCGGGTGGGGACGGACATCCGGGTGACCCGCTCGACCGCGCGCCGGAGGGAGGGCGAGAGCTGCAACCGCTCGAACGGTCGCACCTCCGCCACGGCCCGCAGCGGGTCCTCGGACTCCGACTCGACGAGCCGGTGCACCGTGCGCGGGCCGATGAAGTAGCGGACGGCCACCCGGCCCCGCCGCGTCGGTCGGAACCCCTTCACGAACCCGAGCTCACGGAGTTCTCGGAGTCGACGCTCCGGATCCCCGGCGAACCCGAGGGACTCGGAGCACAGCCGGCGGAGCTCCTCGGGGGAGGAGGCGGCCCCGCTGGTCACGTGGGCCAGCACCTGTTCACGCTCGTCCTCGTCGTCGTACTCGACCTCCACGGGCTCCGGCTCCGATTCGAGCAGTCGGAAGGCGACCTTGTCCTCCGTGTCCTCCTGACCCGCGTGGTACCGGCGGCCCGGTTCCACCATCAGGACGACCTTCCCGCGGTCGTGGTACCCGGGCCTCCCCGCCCGGCCGGCCATCTGTTGGAACTCCATCGGCGTGAGCCACTCGATCCCCATGGCCAGGCTCTCGAAGATCACCTGAGAGGCGGGGAAGTCGACGCCCGCACCGAGGGCCGCGGTCGTGACGACGGCCGCCAGCTCGCCCCGCT
>JAMOPY010000018.1 GCA_027064305.1 Methanobacteriota archaeon | reverse complement strand
CGGGAGGTGGAGGAGGCGCGCCGGCGGCTGCTTTCCTCGTCCTTCAAGCGCCGTATTCCACCGAGTCCGGACGTTCCGGAACCTGAGGATCCCTTCCTCCCGTAGGGGAATCGGGCCCGTGGGCGCGATCACGGTGACTTTGGAGTTCGGGTGCCGGTACGGGGTCAGCCTGTGGGTGGCTCAGCAGTACGCGTGCATGGCCGTGACCCTAGCGCTCATACTCTTCCTGATCAAGCACGCCCGCATGTTGCTGAGGGTGGGGGACACCGACTACTTCCTCGTGTGCGTCGGGACGATGCTGCTGCTCTCCGCCACCGGGCTGCTCGGCCCCCTGAACACGCTGATGCACCTGTACCGGATCCTCCCTCCACAACGACTTGGAGTACTTAGGTGGTCGTTCGTAGGACTCCTTCTCGCGGGCTCCACCCTGTTCGCGCTCGGCCTGGCGAACATCCTTTCCCGACGCCCACCAAAGCCCTTCAGGGGAGGGACCTGTTGATCGGGTCCCTGCTGGCCTCGCACTGCTGCCCCCTCGCCGTCACGTGGGATATCGTCGCGGAGCTCCTGGAGCTCCTCCCACCCACCATACGGCTGGCGTGCTGGGGCCCTGAGGTGTGCGAGCTCTGCCTGGAATCGGGAAGGGCGGTCGAGCCCGAGAGGCTCGACGGGAGGACCGTCGTGGTGGCGGAGGAGAGGGAGGCCGACGACGCGCGGCGGGCCCTCTCACGCGCGCGCTCCGTGGTGGTCATCACCGACGACCCTGGGGAGGCGTCGAGCAGGCTCGGGCTGGTGGGCGTTGACTCCTCCCGCGTCCACGTGCCCGTCGAGCGTCGTGGTCGGGTGACGAGCGTGCGGTTCTCCTACCGGGGCTTTACGTACCTCCTGGGTATCCGGAGGGTGGGACGGTTCCCGATGCCCCCGGACTACGACGCCCTGTACAACACCCTGGCGCGGGAGCTTTCCAGGGCCCGCACGATCTCCGAGCTGTGCAGGAGGCTGGACTTCCACGAGGTGCCGGTGCGCCTCGCGCTCATTCACGGGTGGTTGAAGTGGGGAAACCGGCGCGTGCTCAAGTTGAGGGACTGGGTGCCTCCGGGCGCTTTAATGAGGGAGGGGCGCTCCGCCCGGGACCTGCTGGACGGTAGGGCGACGCTGCTCGTGACCGTCCCGTTCCGGTGCCTCCTCCCTATCTAGGGGGGTGTCGACGGTGATACTGCGCTCCAAGCACCTCCCCACGCTGCTGATCGAGGGCAAGGTGCCCGAGGACGCGCGGGACGCGGTGAACGAGCGGGGAGAGCTCGACCTGCCCCGGCTGGTGGACGAGTGCGTCGAGCGGCTCGACCCACACTCAGGTCTCCGGGACCGCGTGCGGGAGGCGGCGCTCGAAGCCTCGAAACGTATAGGATTCCCGATGGGGGAATCCGCCGAGTTCGACCTGCACCCGTGGCTGGCCCCAGTGGTGTTCTGGGACGGACTGGAGGATCTGTACGAGGGCGGGCTGGAGGGGGAGACCGGGCGGGACGCGGAGGTGCTCTTCATCTCGGTGCACCATCACAAGCGCGGGGTCTCGGACTACGTCTATCGGACCCTGGAGCGGTTCGAGCCGGAGGCGGTCTGCCTGGAAACAAGCCCGGCGGGCCTGGAGACGGCCTTGCACTACACCCTCTCCCCACTCCCCCACGCGGGGATCGAGGTGCTGGTCCGCGTCCCGGTGAAGATGCTGCTGGGCGTGTACCGGGACCTCTACGGGGCCCTGGTGTACTGCCTGAGGTCCGGGGCCGTGCCCGTTCCCGTGGACGTGCCGGCGTCGCTGCGGGCGGAGCGGTGGCAGCGGGACCCGGCCTCGCTGGAAGATCCCAGCGTCCATCACTTCGAGCGTGAGGTGGACCGGACGATGGGACCCACCGGGGAGCTCTTCTTCCTCGAGTACGAGCGCGTGGAGCCCGAGCTTCGGTACCTGGGGGAGCGGGTGCGAGCGAACGTACCGCTGCTGGCCTCGGAGGAGTTCGTGAGGTTCCACCTCTCGTACCGGGAGGAGTACATGCTGAGCCGTATCGCCCAGCTCGCTCGGGAGTTCGACCGGCTGGCCGTGGTGGTGGGCGCCGTGCACACGTCGGAAATGGAAAGGAGGTGGAACGAGGGGAGCTTTAGGTACCGTGAACCGAAGCCCGAGGGGTACAAGGCCGCCGAGTGGACGCTGTCCCCGGAGTACAAGAGGCACAAACTGGTCGCAGAGGGTGGATCCAGGTGATCAAGATCGTCGTGATCGGCGCTACGGGTAGGATGGGCCGGCGGATCTGCCGGATGGTGCTGGAGGACGACGAGCTGGAGCTGGTGGGGGCGGTGGCCTCACCCTCATCTCCCCACCTGGGACGGGACATTGGACTGATCGTCGGGAACGAGAGCGTCGGGGTAGAGGTGTCGCCGCCCTCCGCCATCCCGAACCTGGCGGAGGAGGCGGACGTGGCCATCGACTTCACGACCCGGGAGGCGGCGCTGGAGAACGTTCCGCGGGCCGCGCAGGCCGGATTAGACCTGGTCGTGGGCACGACGGGGTTCAGTAGGGAGGAGCTGGAGCGGCTCAAGCGGACCGTCCGGGAGGCCGGCGTCTCGGCCGTGATCTCGCCGAACATGTCGCTGGGCGTGAACCTGCTGTTCGAACTCACCCGGCAGGTGGCCCGGGTGCTTGGGGAGAACGGGTTCGACTTCGAGATCGTCGAAGTGCATCACCGGCACAAGGTGGACGCGCCGAGCGGGACCGCGCTGAAGCTGGCCGACATCCTGGAGAAGGAGCTGGGAGAGGTAAGGAGGGTGTTCGGCCGGGAGGGGGAGGTCGGTCCCCGGGACGACGATGAGGTGGGCATCCTAGCGGTCCGAGGCGGAGAGGTCGTCGGGGATCACACGGTCATGGCGCTGGGGGAGTATGAGCGACTCGAGCTCACGCACCGGGCCCTGTCCCGGGACGCGTTCGCCAAGGGCGCGCTGGTGGCGGCGAAGTTCGTGGTCGAGGCGCCCCCCGGCGTGTACAGCATGCGCGACGTCCTGTTCCAGGGCTCTAAAGCCCCCTGATCTCCAGGATCACTCCCGGCCGTACCTCGACGGCGCGCCCCTCTCCGCCCTTCACCCGCAGCTCCCACTCCACGTCCACGCACTCCCCGTCCAGCTCCACCTCCTCCCCGTCCACCTCGATCACCGCCTTTCCACGCTCCCGGAGCTCCAGCGCGATCTCCTCCCCGTGCTCCTCCACGTACTCCATGATCTTGCCCGTCAGTTCCCGGTAGCGCGGACCGATCACGTCCATCCGCGGCTCCACCTTGACCGGCACCTTCTCCAGCTCCGGCTCGCCCACCTCCACCCGGATCTCCTCGGCCCGGGTGGCGCTGTACAGGTCCGGCAACGAGTCCTCCAGCGCATCCGCCAGCTCCCCGTCCTCGACGTAGATCGTGAGCCCCTCGAACTCGGCGCCCATCCGCAGCCCGGCGTCCGTCTTCGCCTTCCGCACCTCCGACACGATGGCCCGAAGCACCTCGCCGCACTCCTCCGCCCGCTCGTCGATCCAGGACTCGTCCGCCTCCGGCCACGACTGCCGGTGAACGCTCTCGTCGAACAGCCGGTGGTACAGCTCCTCCGTCACGAACGGCATGAACGGGGCCAGTAACCGCAGCAGCCCGTCCACGATCACCGTGAGCACGGCCTGGGCGGCCCGCTTCGACCCCTCGCCCAGCTCCTCCGGCCGGTACAGCCGCAGCTTGGCCATCTCCAGGTAGTCGTCCGCCAGCTCCTCCCACGCGAACTCCTCGATCGCCTTGATCGCGTCGTTGAACCGGTAACTCTCCTCCAGGCACTCGGTCACCTTCCGCACGAGTCGGTGGTACCGGGACAGGATCCACCGGTCCGCGGTCGTCAGCTCGTCCTCGACGTCCTCCGGGGAGAGTGACGGGTCGACGTAGTCCTTGACCAGCCGGCAGATGTTCCACACCTTCTTCGCGAACCGGTAGCCGCGGCGGATCGTCTTGGTCATGTACTGCACGTCCGAGCCCGGGGCGCCCGAGGACACGGCCCAGTACCGCAGGGCGTCCGCGCCGTACTCCTCGATCACCTCGGTCGGCTCCACCACGTTGCCCCGCGACTTGCTCATCTTGTGCCCGTCCTCGCCGAACACCATCCCGTTGATCAGGATCTCCCGGAACGGCTCGCTGCCCGCGTGAATCAGCGCGCGAACGGTCGTGTAGTACAGCCACGTCCGAATGATATCGTGGCCCTGCGGGCGCAGGTCCACGGGCAGCTCGGGCTCCCTGTCGGGCCAGCCCTGCACCACCAGCGGGGTGATGGAGCTGTCCATCCACGTGTCCATCACGTCCGTCTCCGGCTCGAACTCCGTACACCCGCACTCCGGACACTCGTCCACGGGCGGGTCATCTCGGGTCGGATCCACCGGCAGCTGGTCCTTGTCCGCCGGAATCACCCGCCCGCACTCCTTGCAGTACCACACCGGGATGGGGGTCGCGAAGACCCGCTGTCGGGAGATGCACCAGTCCCAGTCCATCGAGTCCGCCCAGTCCTCGAGCCGCTTGCGCATGTGCTCCGGGATCCACGCCATCCTCCTCGCGGCCCGCTTCACATCCTCCGCCAGGTCTCGCACGCGCACGAACCACTGCTCCTTGACCAGGATCTCGATCGGCGTCTTACACCGCCAGCACACGCCCACGTTTTGCGTGATCTTCTCCCGGTCCTTCAGGTACCCCTCCTCCTTCAGCGCCTCCACGATGGCGGCGCGCGCCCGCTCCACCTCCATCCCGGCGAACTCGCCCGCTACCTCCGTCATCCGACCCCGCTCGTCGATGGCCTTCACGACCGGCAGGTCGTGCCGCTTGACCCACGTCACGTCCTGCTTGTCGCCGAACGTACAGATCATCACGATCCCCGTACCGAACTCGGGGTCCACCTCCTCGTCGGCAATAACCGGCACCTCCCAGGGCACGTCCCGCTCGCCGAAGCGCTCGTGCAGCGGCACGACCAGCCTCCTGCCGACGAGGTCCCGGTACCGCTCGTCGTCCGGGTGCACGGCCACGGCCACGCAGGCGGGGAGCAGCTCCGGCCGCGTCGTCGCGATCGTGACCGACCCATCCCCGTCCGCGACCGGGAACTCGATGTAGTTGAGGTAGGTCTCGCGCGTGACGTACTCGACCTCGGCGAAGGCGATGGCCGTCTCGCACCGCGGGCACCAGTTGACCGGGTGCTCCTCCCGGTACGCGTAGCCCTTCTCCAGCAGTTCAAGGAACCCGTACTGGCTCCGCCGGATGTAGTCCGGGTCCATGGTCACGTAGGAGCCGAGCTCGCGCAGCTCCTCGTTCTCGAAGTCGATGCAGTCCGTCCACCAGTCGATCGAGCACCCGAGCTGAATCAGCTGCTCCCGCATCCTCCTGATGTTCTCGAGCGTGAGCTCCTCGCACAGCTTACGGAACTCCTCCCGCGGCACGTCCCGCTTCGTGATCCCGTGCATCTCCTCCACCTTGACCTCGGTCGGGAGCCCGTGGCAGTCCCACCCCTGCGGGAAGAACACGTCGTACCCGCGCATCCGCTTGTACCGGGCCACCACGTCCATGTAGGTCCAGTTGAGCACGTGCCCCATGTGCAGCTCGCCCGTGGGGTACGGGGGCGGCGTGTCGATCACGTACGGCGGTCGCTCCTTCCCGCCCCGGAACCGGTACTCCCGGTTCTCCAGCCACCGCTCCCGCCACTTCGGCTCGATCCGGGACGGGTCGTAATCCTCCAACCCGCTACCCCCGCCGCCACCGTCACCCTCAGCTTAAATATCCCCGGGCCCGCGCACGTCCTCCCGGACGGGGTGAGCGGTTTGAACGGGCGGGTGGTCCACCGACCCTCCTCCCGGGTATTCATGGTTTTACTGGCCCTCTGGCTGCTGCTCTCGTTCCTGATGACGTTCATGTACTTCATCAGCATCCCCGGGTTCTTCCGGGCCCTGGGCCTCGAGCCCCGAACGGCCCTCCTGCTCTCGCTGCTCTCCATCCTCGGAAGCACCGTCAACATCCCGATTCGACGCATCCGACGGTCGATCACGGTCCAGCACGAGACCTACTCCTTCTGGGGCATCGCCTACCCGGTCCCGCTGAAATCGACCGAGGAGATCACCATCGCGATCAACCTCGGCGGCTGCGCGGTCCCGCTGGCCGTCTCCTGCTACCTGATCGCCACCCGACCGCACCTGTGGCTCTGGTACCTCCTCGACACCGCCGCGACGACCGCCGCCTCCTACGCCACCGCCCGCGTGATCCCGGGCGTGGGGATCGCCGTCCCCTTCTTCGTCCCCGCCACCGTCGCCGGCGTCATCGCCCTGGCGCTGGACCTCCGGCAGGCGGCCAGCGTCGCCTACGTGGCCGGCACCCTGGGCACCCTCATCGGGGCCGACCTGCTCCACCTCCGACGCGCCATCCGCCTGGGGAACGCCCCGGTGCTGAGCATCGGGGGCGCCGGCACGTTCGACGCCATCTTCGTCACCGGACTCACCGCCGTCTGGATCGCCTACGCCCTCGCCCCCACCGGGGGATAGCCCCCGTGCGCATCCGACGGCACGTGCTGAGGCTCGAACCCTACACCCCGGGCAAGTCCAAGGAGGAGCTGGCGCGCGAGTACGGGGTCGAGCCGGACGAGATCGTCAAGCTCGGATCGAACGAGAACCCCCTGGGCCCCCCGCCCCGGGCCGTCGAGGCGGCCGAGCGGGAGCTCCGCCGCCTGCACGAGTACCCGGAGCCCCTCGCCCCGCCCGAGCTCTTCGACGCCATCCGGGAGTACCTGGCGGACCCCCCGTACCCCGCCGGGGAACCCGTTGACGTCACCGAGGACCGACTGATCGTGGGAGGGGACGGCGCGGACGAGATCATCGACCTCCTCGTCCGGATCACGGTCGACCCGGGCGACACCGTCCTGACCCTCGCGCCAACCTTCTCCCAGTACGGCGTCTCCACCCGGGCGGCCGGGGGTAGCGTCCGACACGTCCCCCTCGACCCCGAGCGGGGGTTCCAACCCGACGAGGATCGACTGTTCGAGGCCCTGGAGGACGTGAGGATCGCGTTCCTGTGCACGCCCAACAACCCGACCGGGAACGCCCTCCCGGAGCGGCTCGTGCGCGACGCGATCGAGGAGTGCCCCGGCGTCGTGCTGATCGACCACGCGTACGTGGAGTTCGCCGACCACGACTACACGCCGCTGGCCCTCGAGTACGACAACGTCCTCGTCCTACGCACGTGCTCGAAGGCGCTGGGGCTCGCCGGGGCCCGGGTCGGGTACGCCGTCGCCGACCCGGAGCTCATCGAGCACCTCCGACGCGTCAAGCCGGTGTTCAGCCTCACCCGACCCAGCGCAGCGGCCGCGACCGCGGCGCTCCGGGACCGCGAGCACGTGCGGCGAACCGTGGACCTGGTGCGGAGGGAGCGGGAGCGACTGCGGCGGCGCATCAACGGGCTCCCGGGGCCAAGGGCGTACCCGTCCGAGGCCAACTACCTGTTCGTGGACGTGGGCCCGGCGGGAACGGACGCCCCCACGTTCACGGAGGAGCTGCTCCGACGGGGCGTGATCATCCGCGACTGCAGCACCTTCGAGGGCCTCGACGAGCCGCGGTACGTCCGGGTCTCGGTGGGGCTGCCCGAGGAGAACGACCGGTTCGTGGAGGCCGCCCGCGAGGCGCTGGAGTCACTCCAGTCGGGCTAGGAACTCGTCCAGCGGGACGAACCTCCGGCGCGGCCGGGGCACCCCGGGCTCCGGCGCGTACCGCAGCCACCGCGGATCCACCTCCTCCCCCAGCTCCCGAAGCGCCCTCTCGAGGCTGTCCAGCCAGCAGGCCGGGGCCGTCACCCGGAACCCCAGCTCCCGGAACCCCTCCACCCAGTCCAACAGCTCCCCGACCAGGTCGAACCGATCCGGATCGAGCCCCAGCCGACCGAGCCGCTCCACGGCGTCCCCGAACGGGATCAGCGGCTGCACGAACACCTCCTCCGGGTCGCAGTCCATCCCCGCCAGCTCCTCCGGAAGGTCATCGTTAATCCCCGGCAGGAACAGGGAGCGCACGATCAGCCCCTCCTCGACCCCGCTCAGGAAGGCCCGAGCGCGCTCCGCCTCTCCCCCGTGCAGGCGCTCGTACGTGTCGGGGTCCAGCGTGTCCACGCTGACCATGATCAGGTCGCACAGGTCCGAGAGCTCCCCGGCCAGATCGGGCCGGCACCCGCGCGTCTGCAGGTCGATGCGGTCGAACGTCCCGGCCTCCCGGACCCGCCGCAGGATCTCCACCAGGCGCGTCCCCAGCACCGTGGGCTCGCCGTACTGGGACACGGTCAGGCAGCCGCCCATCTCCCCGTACAGGCCGGGCCGGATCCTGACCCCCCTCCGCAGCGCGTACCGGCAGTAGCAGTGCGGGCACCGGTGCGGGCACTCGGTGGTCAGCTCCAGGGTGGGGTGGTGCTCGCCCTCGGCGCGGGCGCCGGGGCAGCCCTCGCAGTGTTGGGAAGCCTTTAACCCGAGCATACCCACCCACGCCCGGGGTTGCGGTTGGAGGTCGTCGGAGTGGGTCCCAACCCGCGCCGGTTCTTGACCCTAGAGGCCCTGAGGCGGATCGAGCGGGCGGACCTGCTCGTGGGCAGCGAGTCGATGTTCCGGGAGCTGGACGGGCTGAGGGTGGAGGTGGAGCTGGACCTATCCGAGAAGGAGCTGGTCACGTGGAACGGCTCCGTTCGGGACGTGCTGGAGGAGGTGGCCCCGCGGGGTCCGGTCGTTCTGGCCCGGGGCGACCCGATGTACATGGGCGTGGGCCGGCTGGCGACCGCCCTGTTCGAGGATGTGGAGGTGGTGCCCGGGGTCTCCTCGCTCCAGGCCCTGATGGCCCGGTTCGGCCGGGGATTCCACGAGGTGGAGCGGCACGTGAACCTGCACAGTCGCCAAGAGGTTAAGAAGGTGATCGACTTCGTTCGCGAGGGGTACACCACGGCCGTCCTGTTCGGGAAGGTGCGACCCTCGGAGCTCGTGGACGAGCTGAAGCGCTCGGGTGTGCGGGTGGACGTGCTGGCGGGGGAGCGCCTCTGGTACGGGGACGAGCGATTGGTGCGCGACCTGGACGGGCTCCGGGAGCTCTCTCCCTTCACCGTGGCGGTGCTGAGGCGTAAGAGTTAGTATTCGGAACGGGGCATGAGACGAGTCCGCGGGGGTTCACTCGGTTGCCTGAGGTTGTGTTAACGATGGACCGCACGTTGGCCAGTAATTATCACGGTGGAATGTTCATGGGTTTCAGCGCTTGCGTGCCCAAGGGCATGATTCCGGACTGGGTGTACTTCAAGGTCTTCTGTCCCAGCGTTGACTACGATAAGGAGACGGGCGAGGTGGAGGAGGCCCCGCTCGGCGTGCGGCGGATCGAGGCGCAGCTGCGTCGGGAAGGGTACGACGTGCTCGTGGCGCACCCGGACGCGATCGAGCGGGCGGTGGACGAGGACACG
>JAMOPY010000017.1 GCA_027064305.1 Methanobacteriota archaeon | reverse complement strand
GGAGACGGGCGAGGTGGAGGAGGCCCCGCTCGGCGTGCGGCGGATCGAGGCGCAGCTGCGTCGGGAAGGGTACGACGTGCTCGTGGCGCACCCGGACGCGATCGAGCGGGCGGTGGACGAGGACACGATCGCGGTGGGCGTCTCGGAGATCGACCCGCAGGGGATGGGTCCGGCCACGACCACGTTCACGTCCTTCTCCGGGAAGCCCGCCTACATGAAGATCTGCTTCGAGGAGCTGATGGGACGCATCCGAAGGCTCAAGCGGGAGCACGGGTTCGGCGTGTTCATGGGAGGCCCCGGGGCCTGGCAGGTGGAGGACCGGTTCCCGGAGTTCGGCATCGACTTCCTGATCAAGGGCGAGGGAGAGTACGTCGTCGGAGACGTCGTGCGCCGGATCGAGGAGGGTGACCGCGGGCCGGAGATCGTGAAGGGGCGTCCCGTTGACCCGGAGGACATTCCCACCCTCGTCAACCCCACCACCAACGGGATCGTGGAGATCGCGCGCGGCTGCGGCCGAGGCTGCAAGTTCTGCAGCCCGGACATGAGGGAGCTCCGGAGCTTCCCCCTGGGCAAGATCCTCGAGGACGTGGAGGCGATCGTCCGGAGCGGGAAGAGGAAGATCCTGCTGCACGCGGAGGACGTGCTACGGTACAAGGCGGACGGCGTGTACCCCAATGTGGAGGCCGTGATCGAGCTGTTCTCGGCCGTGGCCGAGCACCCCGGGGTGGAGAAGGTCGGCGTAAGTCACGTGGCCCTCTCCACGGTCTGCCTGTTCGACGAGCGCCTGGGCGAGGTCTCGGACATCCTGGGCGTGGGCACGAAGGTCCCGTGGATGGGCGCGCAGGTGGGGGTCGAGACGGGCAGCCCGCGCCTGATGGCCGAGCACATGCCCGGTAAGGTGGCCCCGTTCAAGGTGGAGGAGTGGCCGGACGTGGTCGAGCAGGCGTTCGGCATCATGAACGACCACGGCTGGGTCCCGTGCGGCACGCTGATCCTGGGGCTCCCGGGCGAGACGGAGGACGACGTGATGAAGACCGCCGAGCTGCTCGATCGATTGCGCGACTACAAGAGCTTCATCGTCCCGCTGTTCTTCGTCCCGATCGGGGACTCCCGGCTGCGCGATCACGACTTCTTCACGCCGGAGCGGCTGACGGACGCCCACTGGGAGGTGATCGTCAAGTGCGTGGACCATGACCTCAGGTGGCTGCCGATCCTGTACAGCGAGTACGCTCGGTCCGTGGGGCACAGCCCGCTGATCAAGCTGGCGATCAAGGTCCTGTCATGGTACGGGCGCCGGAAGCTGACCAAGGCGCTCCTCAAGCACTGCGGGAACGAGGAGCTGGTGCGCTCGATCCTGGGGTCCGGGTGAGCTTGGAGGCGCGCGTGAAGGTGTTCCTGTGCACCGACGGGCGCCCCGTGATGGGCCCGGGCCGCTACGCCCTTCTGCTCGCCATCGAGCGGGAGGGGGCCGTGAAGAGGGCGGCGGAGCGGCTGGGGTGGTCGTACGAGTACGCCAGAAGGAGCCTCCAGTCCCTGGAACGGGCCTTCGGTCGGAAAATCGTCGAGACGAGGCGGGGTGGTGCCGAGGGTGGGGGTGCGAGGCTGACGAGGTTCGGTCGCCGGCTCCTCCGCGAGTACGAGCGGGCGGTGGAGGAGGTAAGGAAGCGGGGGCTCAAACCGATTCTCTGAGTAGGTCCTTCAGGCCCTTCTCCCTCACCAGCCGGTACTCGCCCTCCCGCACCACGGGCCGGTACCTGGCCATCTCGATCCGGCGCTCGGTCACGATCTCCTGCAGCCACACCGTGACGGCCTCATCCGAGAACTCGATGACGTTGAAGCTGTTGCGGCTGTACCCGCGCAGTTTCGTGGAGGAGAACGTGCCGGCGTTCGCCACCACCGTGTCCTCCACCTTGGCCACGAACGGGACGTGTCGGTGCCCGCAGAGCACGACGTCGACCCCGAACCTTAGGCACAGGTTCAGCACCTCCCCGGCGTCCACGAGCACGTTCCGCTCCCGGCCCGAACCGGGAACCGGGATCAGATGGTGGTGCATGGCCAGGCAGATGCAGGCGCTCTTGGGTATCCGGTCGAGCACGCCCTCCAGCCACTCCTGCCGCTCCCGGCCCAGCTGCCCGTAGTTCACGTCCGGCTCCGAGGAGTCCGCCCCGATGATGTACAGCCTCGGGGCCACCTTCTCGACCCGGTACCGGTCCCCGAAGGTGTCCTCGAAGACCATCCAACCGAGGTTTCTGGCGTCGTGGTTCCCGGGCACCGGGACGACGCGGCTCGCCACCCGCTCCAGCTCGTCCAGCAGCGACTGGGCCTCCTCGTACTCCCGGGCCAGCCCGTTGTCCGTGATGTCTCCGGTGACGACGATCACGTCCGGATTCACGTCCTCCAGCAGCTCGATCCCGTCCCTGAACGTCCTGGGATCCCAGCTCCTCCTCAGCGGGGACACGTGCAGGTCGGAGATGTGAGCGATCAGGAACTCCCGGTCGGTCATCTACTCACGCTCCCGCCTTGACTTGAGCAGCTTTACCGCCTTCACCGGGTCACCGTCCGCCTCCTCGAGCGCCCTCCGCGCCTCCTCCTCGGAGACGTCCGCCGCCTCGGCGACGGCCTGGACGGTGTCCTCGTCCACCGATCGAGCCTCCTCCAGGATCTCGTCCAGCTCCTTCCTCCCCAGCAGGTACTCGGCGAGCTGCTTCTTCCACCACATGTACTCGTTCGGGGTCAGCCCGGCCCGGTTCATCGCCGCGTCCCGAAGCGGGCACGGCTTGGTCACCTTACAGCACCAGACCAGGCTGCCGAAGCAGGTCTCCTCCCCCGCCTTCAGCGGGGTCTTCTCCGCGAACTTCTTCTTGCGCTCCACGTACTCCTCCGGGTCCAGCCCCGCTCTCTGCAGCGCCTGAAAGATCGGGCAGGGCTTGACGGGAGGGCAGCAGAAGGCGAGCGCCTCCGGCGGGCCCCCTCGGCACACGTGCGGGGGCGCGTCCGGCCAGCCCTCCTCAGGCCCCACCTAAGACTCCCCCTCTCGGACCATCTCCTCGCGCTCTTCCGGCGTCAGCTCGGTCACGATCTCCTTCGGGTCCCCCGTCTTCACGAACTTCCCGTCCCTCATCAGCGAAGCCCGGTCGCACACCATCTCCACGAAGTCCATGTCGTGGGACACGATGATGAAGGTCTGGTTCATCTCCTTGCGGGCGTTCAGGATGGACTTGGCCACCCGGCGCATGGTCACCGGGTCCATCGTGCCCGTCGGCTCGTCCAGGATCAGGATCCGCGGCTCTCGGATCAGCACCTGGGCCAGCGCCACCCGGTGCCGCTCGCCCTCGGACAGCTGGTCCGGGTACCGGTCGAGGATCTCCACCGCCCGCTCCTCGTCGAACCCCACCGCCTTGAGCACGTGCACGGCCTTCATCTTCGCGAGCTCGTCCGGCAGCTCGATCCCGATCGCCTTCGTGAGGTTCTCCAGCACGGTCCGGTGCGGGTACAGCGTGTACTGCTGGTGCAGCATCCCGATGTACCGCTTCGCCCGGCCCCGCTCCCGCTTGTCCGTCATGTCCACCCAGTCGTCCCCGATCCGCACGTACACCTCGCCCTCCGTGGGCTCCAGCACGCCCGCCAGGATCTTCGCCAGCGTGGTCTTACCCGCCCCGCTCTTGCCCACGATCCCGTAGATCTCGCCCTCCCGCACCGTGAGCGAGACGCCGTCCACCGCCTTCACCACGCCCCGCTCGATCGAGTAGTAGTACTTCTTCACGTCCTTGGCCCGCACGATGTCCTCGCCGACCTCCACCTCCTCCTTCTCCACCTCCTCCACCCGCTCCAGGTACTTCCGCACCACCTCCTCCGGCTCCCCGACCTCCACGACCTCACCGTTCTCCAGCCACAGCACCCGGTCCGAGATGTCCTCGATGACCTCCGGCCAGTGCGAGGTGATCACCATCGTGATGCCCGCCTCCTTCACCCCCTCCCGCAGGGCCCGGTGCACGATCTCCGCCGTCTCCGGGTCCAGCGTGCCCGTCGGCTCGTCCGCCAGGAACACGATCGGCCGCTTGGCCAGCTGCCGGATCAGCACGACCCGCTGCTTCTCACCGCCGCTCAGGTCCCGCGCCAGGTGCGTGACCCGGTGCTCCAGCTCCACCATCTCGATGAGCTCCACCGCGCGCTCCGCCGCCTCACTCTCGGAGTACCCCGCGTCCAGCAGCGCCTCCATCACGTTCTCCAGCACCGTCTGCTCCTCGTACAGGGCGAACGTTCGCTGGAACATGATCGCGATCCGCTTCCGGAACCGCCGCCGCTCGCGGTCCGGGACCCCCCAGAGATCCACCACGTCCTCCTCCAGCTCACCGTCGCCGCACTTCGGGCACTTCTCCCCGACCATCGCGGGCCGCTCCGCCCACCCGCACTCCGGACAGCGGGCCACCCGGTACAGCACCCGACCCTCGTCCGGCCGGTAGTCGTCCAACCCCTTCAGCGTGTGGATGAAGACCGACTTACCGGCGCCGCTCTCCCCCAGGATTCCCAGCACGTCCCCGTCGCGAACCTCCAGCTCCGGGATCTCCAGCCTGAACCCTTCGAACTCTTTGACCAGATCCTCCACCCGTATGATCCAGGACACGCGCACGGCCCCCAGGGGACGGCCCCGAGGGTTAGGCCGACCGAACCCTCCGGGGTGATCGCGATGAAGCCGATTAAAGTGTGTCCCCGCTGCGGCCGGTACACCGAGGAGGACGTGTGCGATCGCTGCGGGGCCCGCACGAAGGAGTTCCTCGACGGCCGCCGGCGCCTGGCCCTGAGCAAGCTGCTCTCCGGCATCCTGCGGCACTTCCCAGAGGAGGTGAACGTCCGGCTGGACGAGGAGGGGTTCACCGACTGCGACGTGCACGAGCTCGCGGAGCGGATCAAGCGGTACTGGAAGAACCGGGAGTACTACCGGTGGCTGACCGGCGAGCACATCATCGCCGTGGCCGAGACCTGCCCCAAGGGCCGGTTCGAGATCGACGAGCGGGGCCGGATCCGCGCCCGGTACGGCCACTCCCGCCGGCTCAACGTCCGCCCCACCCTGCCCAAGGATCACGAGGTGAAGACCCTGTACCATGGCACGGCCCGGGAGAACCTGCCCTCCATCCGCCGCGAGGGCATCAAGCCCATGGGGCGCCGGGCCGTCCACCTGACCGACGACGAGCGCGAGGCCCTGCACGTCGCCCTCCGCCACACGGACGACCCGGTCATCCTCGTGGTGGACGCGGATCGGCTGCGCAGGCGCGGTCTGGTCCCCCGTCGGGCGGGGAAGCACGTGTACGTGGTCGAGGGAACCGTGCCCCCCGACTGCATCACCCGGGTGATCCGGAGCCCGAGGGCACGGCTCGGGGGTGGTAGAAGGTAGAGGAGTGGTTCGAGGCCGACACGCGGGAGGAGATGCTCGAGATCCAGCGCCGGGTCGCCGAGCGGGTTCGACTGGAGCCGCTCGAGGAACCGCCGGAGCGCGTGGCCGGGGTGGACGTCTCGTACCGCGGTGACCGGTACCGGGCCGCGGCGGTCGTGGTGGACGCGGACACCCTGAAGCCGCTCGAGATCCGGACCGCGGAGGGCCGGGTGCGGCGCCCGTACGAGCCCGGGTTCCTCGCGTTTCGAGAGGGCCCCCCGGCCCTAAAGGTCCTAAAGGGGCTGGACTACGACCTCCTGCTCGTCAACGGCCACGGCATCGCCCACCCCCGACGGGCCGGGTTGGCCTCGCACCTCGGCGTCGCCCTGGACCGACCCACCGTCGGCGTCGCGCGCCGCCCCCTCGTGGGGAGGCCGCGGGGAGAGCCCGAGCGGGTGGGCGACGCGGTCCCGCTGTTCCACCGGGGCGAGAAGATCGGGCACTTGGTTCTCACCCGGCCGGGCTGCCGCCCGCTCGTCGTGAGCCCCGGCCACCGCTGCTCGCACCGCGACGCGGTCGAGTGGGTCCTCCGGTTGGTCCGAGGCGGTAAGTGGCCCGAGCCGCTCCGGCTGGCCGACCGACTGTCCAAACGCTGGGAGAGAGGGTGAGTCGCGTGGCCCTGGTGTACGACGCGGAGTTCGTGGGATCCGAGCGGGAGTACGAGGAGGAGCTCGAGACCTTCCTGAAGGGCGTGAAGGCCTACGACGGCGTCCTCGCCACCCGGTACCTGATGGACCGATCCTCGGAGGCCAAGCGGGACGAGGAGCTGCTCGAGGTGCACCAGAACTTCATCCTGCTCACCGGCTCCTACGCCTGCTCGATCGACCCGACCGAGGACCGGTACCGGAACGTGATCGTCCGCGGGGTGAACTTCGACGAGCGCGTCGAGCGGTTGTCCACCGGGGGCTCCCCGGCCCGGTACGCGATCGTGTACCGGAGGGGCTGGAAGGCCATCGCCAAGGCGCTCGAGGTGGAGGAGGAGCGGGTGCCGGCGATCGAGGTGCGGGCGGTGAAGAGGAACCCGCTGCAGCCCGCCCTGTACCGGATCCTCGTCCGCTACGGCCGCGTGGACCTCATGCCCCTCACCGTGGACGAGGTGCCGCCCGAGATGGCCGGCGAGTTCGAGCGGCTCATCGAGCGGTACGACGTCCCGATCGACGAGAAGGAGGAGCGCATCCTCGAGATCCTGCGGGAGGACCCCTGGACCCCGCACGACGAGATCGCCCGGCGGCTGGGCCTCTCCGTCGCGGAGGTGGAGGGCGAGAAGGACCCGGAGAGCAGCGGGATCTACAGCCTCTGGGCGCGCGTGGTCGTCAACATCGATTACGACGAGCGGGCGGCCAAGCGGCACGTCCGCCGCCGGGACGCCCTCCTGGAGGAGACGTACGAGCGGCTGGAGGAGCTCTCCGAGCGCTACCTGGGCCGCCGACTCGACCGACGGTGGATCATCGAGCACAAGCGGGAGCTCATGGAGCGCTACCTGGAGCAGCGGATCGTGGAGTGCGCGATCAAGCTCCAGGACCAGTACGGGCTCCGGGAGGACGTCGCCCTCTGCCTCGCCAAGGCCTTCGACGGCTCCATCTCCACGATCGCCACCGCCCCGTACCGCACCCTGAAGGACGCCTGCCCGGACCTCACCCTCGAGGAGGCCAAGTCCGTCAACCGCACGCTCGCCCGACTCCTGGACGAGTACGGGCTGGACCCGGAGGTCGCCGACGAGCTGATCGAGCACTTCGAGTCCATCGCGGGCATCCTCGGCGCGGACCTCCGGGACGTCGAGCGGATGCGGGAGGAGGGAGTGATCTCCGAGGAGGCGTACCGGGCGGTCCTGGAGATCCAGGTCTCGGAGCTGGCGAAGCGGGAGGGGATCGGGCGCAAGACCGCGGAGCGGCTCATCCGGGCCTTCGGCAGCCCGGAGCGGGTCAAGCAGCTGGCCCGGGAGTTCGAGATCGAGAAGCTCGCCTCGGTGGAGGGCGTGGGCGAGAAGGCCCTGCGGAGCCTCGTCCCCGGGTACTCCTCCCTCACCTCCATCCGGGGCATCGACCGGGAGCGCGCCGAGTACCTCCTGAAGAAGTACGGCGGGTACTCCAAGATCCGGGAGGCCTCGGTCGAGGAGCTGCGCGAGGACGGGCTGACCGACGCCCAGATCCGCGACCTGAAGGGGCTCAAAACGCTCGAGCGGATCGTCGGCTCGCTGGAGCGCGCGGACGAGCTGAAGCGCCGGTACGGTTCCGCGGCGGAGATCCGCCGACGGCCCGTGAAGGAGCTGCGCGAGCTCGGCTTCTCCGACGAGGAGATCGCGGAGATCAAGAACGTGCCGAAGAAGCTCCTGGAGGCCTTCGACCTGGAAACCGCCGTGGAGCTGTACGAGAAGTACGGCTCGCTGAGGGAGATCGCCCGGAACGTCCCGTACGAGAGGCTGCGCGAGCTCGGCGCCACGCCCAAGGCCGCCGCCGAGATCAAGGGGCCCGAGTTCAAGCTCCTCCTGAGCGTGGACGGGGTCGGACCCAAGCTGGCCGAGCGCGTGCTGGAGGCCGTCGACTACGACCTGGAGCGGCTCGCCGAGCTCAACCCGGAGGAGCTAGCCGAGAAGGTGGAGGGGCTGGGGGAGAAGCTGGCGGAGCGGATCGTGTACGCGGCCCGGGAGCGCGTCGAGCGGCGCCGGGAGGCCCGGCGCCGGGAGCGGTCGGAGGAGGAGTGGAAGGAGTGGCTGGAGGAGCGGGTGGGCCGCGCCCGGGCCCGACGCCTCATCGAGCACTTCGGCTCGGCCAGGGAGGTGGGCCGGGCGATCGAGGAGAGGCGGGTGACGGAGCTCCTCGAGGTGGAGGGGATCGGCGACGCCGCCGTGGCCGAGCTGGTCCCGGGGTACAGGACCCTCCGCGAGGCCGGGCTGACTCCTGAGGAGATCGAGCGGGTGCTGAAAGAATACGGATCCGTTTCCAAAATTCAGGAGGAGGCCACCCCGGACGAGCTTCGCCGGCTCGGCCTAGGGGACGCCAAGATCGCCCGGCTGCTGGGCCTCCGAACCCTCGTGAACAAGGGACTGGACGTGGACACGGCCTACAGGCTGAAGCGGCGGTTCGGCTCCGTCACCGAGGTCCGGAAGGCGTCGGTGGAGGAGCTCCGAAAGCTGGGACTCTCCGACCGCAAGATCGCCCGGATCAAGGGTTTCCCGGAGACCATGCTGCAGGTGCGCGGGATGAGCCTGGAGAAGGCCGAACGACTCCTGGAGCGGTTCGGGACGTGGACCCGGGTCAAGGAGGCCCCGGTGTCCGAGCTGATCAAGGTGCCCGGGGTGGGACCGGAGCTGGCCAAGGAGATCAAGTCGCTGGAGAACCCGGCCTGGCGCTACCTCCTCGAGGTCAAGGGGGTCAGCCCCGAGCTCGCGGACCGACTCGTGGAGAAGTTCGGCAGCCCGTACCGGGTCCTGACGGCGAGGAAGGAGGACCTGATGAAGGTCGAGGGAGTCGGCCCCAAACTGGCCGAGCGGATCCGCGAGGCGGGGCGCAGGTACCGCGAGGAGCGGCGCTCAAGGCGGGAACGGGTCAGGAGGAGGCTCCGCGGCGAGTGATCCCCTCCATCGCCCGCAGGAACTCCTTCACCTCCTCACCCTCGTTGTAGAACGCCAGCGAGGCTCGGACGCACCCCCTGAGCCCCAGCCTCTCGAACACCAGGGTGGCGCAGTGCGTGCCCGATCGTACGCAGATTCCCCGCTCCCCCAGCTCCCGACTCACCTCGTCCGGATCCCTCCCATCCACCACGAACGACACGATCGTGGCCCGACGCGCCTCCGGGCACAGGACCTCCACACCGTCCAGATCCAGCAGCCCCTCGAGCACCCGATCCGTCAACCGGCGTACGCGCCGCTCCACCCGCCTCAACCCCACCTCCTCCAGTATCCTCACGCCCTCCGCCAGCCCGATCACGCCCGGGAGGTTCGGCGTCCCCGACTCGAACGCGTGCGGGGGCTCGCTCGGCACCACCGAGGATCCCTCCACCCGCTTCGTCGACCCACCACCCAGCAGCCGGGGCTCCAGCTCCTCCAGCACGTCCTCCCGAACGTACAGCAGGCCCGTGCCGTGCGGTCCGAGCAGGGCCTTGTGCCCCGGGGCCACCACGAAGTGGTACCTCGAGAAGTCGTGGTCCAGGGCGCCCATCGACTGCGCGGCGTCCAGGAGCACGTACGCGCCCGCCTCCTCCGCCAGCCTCAGCACCTCCTCCACCGGCTGCAGCGACCCCAGGGCGTTGCTCTCGTGCGTGATCGCCACCACCCGCGTCCGGTCATCGACCGCGGACTCCAGCTCCGACAGGTCCACGGTCCCCGTCTCCGGGTCGAAACCCACGATCTCCACGTCGAACCCGAGCACCTCCGAGAACCTCAGCCAGGGCGAGAGGTTCGAGTGATGCTCCAGGGCCGTCGTAACGACCTTGTCCCCCTTACCCAGGTCCAGGGAGCACAGCACCGCGTGGATCGAGGCCGTCGCGTTGAACGTGAACGCCAGGCACCTCGGATCCACCCCCAGGAACGAGGCCACCGTCTCCCGGGCCCGCTCGAACGCCCGCGTCGCCTCCTCACCGGGCGGGTGCGCGCTCCTGCCCACGTTCACGCCGAACTCGCGCAGCGCCCGCTCCACGGCCCGGATCACGCGCTCGTGCTTCAGCGAGGTGGCCGCGTTGTCGAGGTACACCCATCGCTCCTTCAGCGGGAACCCGGCCAGGATCTCCTCCAGACTACCCACGGCGGAGGAACCCCCTCAGGAACGCCCTCACCCGATCCGTGTTGGGGACCTCCCAGACGTGCCACCCACTCTCGTACCCCGTGATCAGGCTGTAGCGCCTCGCGTCCGGGTCCAGCCGGCCCCCCTCACCCACGATCACCGGCTCGCCCCGGGCGGCGTCGAGCGCGCTCTCCCGGTCCGGGTGGTAGTCACGGTGCGCCTCGGACCGGAAGACGAGGACCGCGGCCTTGTGCCTCCGCTTCACCCGGTCCAGCAGCATCCCGTGCTCCCGCATGAACCCCTCGAGATCCTCGATGAACTCCGGGGGGCAGCGGGTGACGATCCTTCCCGTGCTTTCCTTAATGGAATCCAGGCAGCGTTCGAGGAACCCCCGGACCGCCTCGAGGCTCGGCCGCCGGGAGACCCCGCTCCTGATCCCCCACGGCGGGTCGGTGAGGACCTCGTCCACGCGGCCCCGGAAGTCCTCGATCCCGCACTCCATCGGCAGCACGTCGCCCTCCAGCAGCCCCGCGTTCTCCGCGACGTTCTCCGCGAGGGCGGCCACGTGATCGGGGTCCGGCTCGACGGCGTACACGGTGTACGGGCCCAGGGCCGCCGCCGCGATCGCGAACGAGCCGCAGCCCGCGCCCGCGTCCAGGATCTCCCCGCGCCAGGGGGCCCGGAGGTCCCTCACCACCTCCATGATGTACCGCGTGCTGGGGATGACGACCCGGGAGGGGCGCATCCGCAGGTGCTCCTCGAGGTAGGGGAGGGAGACGGGCACGATCCGGGGCAAGGGGGAGGCCCCGTCACAGGTAGCGCCGCGGGTCCGTGATCTCCCCCTCGATGGCGCTCGCGGCGGCCGTGGCCGGGCTGGCCAGGTACACCTCCGACTCCCGGTGCCCCATCCGGCCCGGGAAGTTCCGGTTGGACGTGGCCAGGCACCGCTCGCCCTCGGCCAGCACGCCCATGTGACCTCCGAGGCACGGGCCGCACGTGGGCGGGCAGATGAGGGCGCCCGCGTCGTGCAGCACCTCGAGGATCCCCTCCTTCAGCGCCCGGGAGTACACCTCCCGGGACGCCGGGATCACGATCAGCCGGACGTCGTCGTGCACCTCCTCTCCCTTCAGGATCTCCGCCGCCACGCGCAGGTCGTTGAGCCGGCCGTTCGTGCACGAGCCGATGAACACCTGGTCGATGGCGGTCCCCTCCACCTCGTGCACGGGGACCACGTTGTCCGGGCTCGAGGGTCGGGCCACCTGCGGGTCCAGGTCCGAGACGTCGAGCCGCAGCTCCGTCTCGTACCGCGCGTCCGGGTCCGGTCGCACCGGGCGGCCCTCGTCCCCGGCGCGCTCCCGGACGTACCGCAGCGTCCGCTCGTCCGGCGGCACGAGGCCCGTCTTGGCGCCCATCTCGATGGCCATGTTGCACAGGCACATCCGATCGGAAACGCTCATGTTCTCCACGACCTCACCGTGGTACTCGATGGCCATGTAGGTCGCCCCGTCCGCGCCGACCTCGCCCGTCACCTTCAGCACCACGTCCTTGGCGTACACGCCCTCCGGCGGCTCCCCCACGAGCTCCACCCGGTACGTCTCCGGCACCCGGAACCAGAGCCGGCCGGTGGCGAAGACGGCCGCCATGTCCGTGGACCCGATCCCCGTGGCGAAGGCGCCCAGCGCCCCGTGCGTGCAGGTGTGCGAGTCCGCCCCCACGATCACGTCGCCCGGGCGCACGTGACCCTTCTCCGGCAGGACCTGGTGGCAGATGCCCTCGCGCACGTCGTAGAAGTGCTCGATCCCCTGCTCCCGCACGAACTCCCTCATCATCTTATGATTCTCCGCCGCCTCGACCGAGTCCGCCGGCACCTGGTGATCGAACAGCACGACGATCCGGGACGGGTCCCAGACCCGGTCCACCCCCATCTCCTCCAGCCGCTGCACCGTGATCGGGCCCGTGATGTCGTGCACCATGGCCACGTCCACCTCGGCGATCACCAGGTCCCCGGCCTCCGCGTCCTCCCCCGACGCCCGGGAGAGGATCTTCTCCGCCATCGTCTTGCCCCGGCCCACGGCGCGACCCCCCGGCCCGCCCCGACCGGGCGTTGAAAAAGCTGGGGGTGGGGACATGTACGACGTGGACGAGCTGATTGAAAAGCTGGCGAGGCGCACGGGTCGCCCGCGCGAGGAGCTGATCGAGCGGGTGCGCGAGCTGCGGGACCGGTGGGGGATCTCGGAGGAGGGAGCCGCGCTCGCGCTAGCCGCCGAGCTGGGTGTGGACCTCATGGAGGCGAACGAGGAGGAGCGGAAGCCCGTCACCCTGGACCGGGCCATCTCGGAGGGGCTCAAGTCCTTCGACGCGGAGTTCGTGGTGGTTCGGGCCCCCGAGGTCATCGAGACCCAGAGCGGCGGTCGGATGGCGACGGCCGTGATCGCCGACGAGACCCGCTCGGCCGCGCTCGTGGCCTTCAACGAGGCGGTCGAGCGGCTGCGGGAGCTGGAGGAGGGGGACGTCGTCCGCGGGGAGAACCTGCGGCTGACCGCCTTCCGCGGCAGCCCGCAGGTCGTGGTGGAGCGGGACACGAGCCTGCGCGTGATCGACGAGCACGAGGACCCGGAGGGGCTGATCGAGCGGACCACGTCCGAGCTCCGGCACGGGGAGTACGTGCGCGTCCGCGGGATCGTCGTCAGCGAGCCCACCGACACCGGGGAGCGCGTGCACTTCTGGCTCTCGGACGAGGAGGGCTCGGCCCGGGTGAACGCGTGGGGGGACGCGGCGGAGCGCGCGCTGGAGCTGGAGTACGGCCAGGGCGCCGTCGTGGAGGGCTGGGTCTCGACCCGGGGCGGCACCCCGGTGATCAACGTGCTCCGCACCCACGGGCTCGTGAAGCCGGCGGAGGTCTCCGTCCGACCGGCGATCAAGCGCCGGGTGCGGGAGCTGAAGGAAGGGGACGTGGCGGAGATCTCCGGCGTCGTGGTCGCGGTGTACGCCCGGCGCCGGTACTACGAGGCCTGCCCCCGGTGCGGTCGGGCGGTCCGGGACGGAGAGTGCCCGGAGCACGGCCCCGTCGAGCCCGAGCGCCGGCCCGTGCTCAACCTCGTCGTGGACGACGGGACCGGGACGGTCCGGGTGGCCTTCTTCGGCGACCTGGCCGTGGACCTCGCGGGCTGCGAGAGCCCGAAGGAGTACCTGGAGGCCGAGGAGGAGACGCTCCGGGAGCGGCTGCTGGGGGCCAACGTGTCCGTCGTCGTCCGGGTGAGGGGCGAGGGCGTGGTGGAGGATTACGACGCGGTGGCGCTCCGGGGGCAGACGCTTGACGATGAAGATTTGAAGCGAGAGGCGTCCCTACTCCTCCGAGAGCTGGAGGGGGAGGAGCGTGCGTAGGGAGGTCCGGCTGGACGAGCTCGACCTGCTGCCGGAGGACGTGATCCGGCGACTTGAGGAGAAGGACATCCTCACCGTCGAGGACTTCGTGTACGCGGACCCGAAGTACCTGGCGGAGGTGACCGGCATGACCGAGAAGGAGGTGGAAAGCCTGCAGGATGAGCTGCGGGACGCGGTGGCCGAGGCGGACGAGGTGGAGTTCCGCACCCTGGACCGGGTCGAGCGCGAGCGGGACCGGATCACGACCGGATCCTCCGCACTCGACGAGATCCTCGGCGGGGGCGTCGGCTGCGGGGAGCTGACCGAGTTCGCCGGCCCCTTCGGCTCCGGCAAGACCCAGATCGCCTTCCAGCTCTGCGTTAACGTGCAGCTACCAGAGTCCGAGGGCGGTCTGGAGGCCAAGGCCGTTTTCATCGACACCGAGGGCACGATCTCCCCCCAGCGCATCAAGCAGATGGCGCAGGCCGCCGGACTGGACCCGGGCGAGGCCCTCCGGAACATCTACGTCACGCAGGTCGGGTCCGTGGAGGAGCAGCTCCAGGCGGCCAAACGGGCCTACGAGCTCTGCGAGCGCGAGGACGTGGGCCTGGTCGCCGTGGACTCCCTCACCGCCCACTTCCGGGCCGAGTTCCCCCGGCTAAAGGACGTGAAGGAGCGTCAGACCATGCTCGCCAACCACGTGAAGGACCTCTGGAAGATCGCGACCGATCACGACGTGGCGGTCGTGTTCACGAACCAGGTCCACGTCGACGTGGAGGCCGCCACGAAGGGAAGGGGCCGCAAGTACGAGCCCGTGGGCGGCACGATCGTCGCCCACCAAGCCACCCACCGGATCATGCTGCGGCGCGCCAAGGGCGAGGTCCGCATCGCCCGAGTGATCGACTCCCCCTACCTGCCCCAGAGGGAGGCCCCCTTCCGAATCACCAAGGAGGGCATCCGAGACCTCCAGACCGAGTGATGAGAGGCCCAATAGCCGAGAACGGGACCGATGACGAGCTCCCGGTCCCACCTGATTCCCGGCGGTGACCGACCGTGCACGACGTGGTCGTGGTGGGGGCGGGTCCGGCCGGGTCGATGGCCGCGTGGGCGGCCGCGCGGGCGGGCTGCGACGTCCTGATCCTCGAACGCCGCGCCGAGATCGGCGTGCCCAAACAGTGCGCCGAGGGCATCAGCGCCCGGGCCCTCCGTGAGGCCGAGGTGCCCACGGACGGGCCCTGGATCGCCCAGGAGATTCGTCGCGGGATCCTGGCCGTGCCGTCGCCCGACGGGCTGCGCACGTTCGAGGCCGAGGGCGTTCACGGGTACGTCCTGGAGCGGAAGCTGTTCGATCGGTGGCTCGCGGCGCGCGCGGTGGAGGAGGGGGCCGAGCTCCGGCTGCTGACGGAGGCCCGAGGGGTGCTCCGAGAGGACGGGCGCGTGGCGGGCGTCAAAACCTCTGAGGGGCACGTGCGTGCCGAGGTGGTGATCGCGGCGGACGGGATCGAGTCGCGGGTCGGACGGAGCGCGGGGCTCGTTCCCCCGCTGAAGCCGGACGAGCTCTGCACCTGCGCCCAGTACGAGGTGGTGGGCAGGGTCCGGTACGAGGACGCCTTCACCATCCTGTTCGACCCGGACCGCATCCCCGGCGGGTACGCCTGGACGTTCCCGAAGGGCGCGGGTCGGGCCAACGTGGGCGTGGGCTGCCGGGGACGGAGGCCCAGGAGGCTGCTGGACGAACTGCTTCGCGGCCCGCTCTCGAGGCTCGTGGAGGACGCGCGGCCGGTGGAGTTGAACGTGGGTGGGGTGCCGGTGTGCGGGCCGTTGGAGCGGACGTACGATGATGGGATCCTCGTGGTGGGGGACGCGGCCCGGCAGGTGAACCCGCTCACCGGGGGCGGTCTGAACGCGGCCCTGATCTGCGGTCGGATCGCGGGGGAGGTGGCGGCGGAGGCGGCGAGCGAGGGGGACCCGTCCGCGGCGCGGCTTAAGGAGTATCAGGAGCGCTGGGAGAAGGAGCTGAGCGAGACGTTCGAGGCGGCCCGGGAGGCGGCGGAGGTGGCGGTGAGCGTGAGCATGGAAGAAGTGCTGGAGTTCCTGGAGGGCGTGGAGGAGGATCTGGAGGAGGTCCTAAGGTCCGCCGGGGTGCTGGAGCGGCACTGGTGGGGTTAGAGCTCTCCCCGCTGCTCGGCCCTGAACTCCCGGTACCGCTCGGTCCACCGCACCTTCTTCGGGTCCCGCTCCAGCTTCAGCATGTTCCGCTCGCACTTGCTGGAGCAGAACCACAGGATGGTGCCGTCGTTCTTCACGAACATCTTGCCGGTGCCGGGCTCGATGACGCGGCCGCAGAAGTCGCACCTCCGCAGCTCCGGCACGGTGGGAGGCCCCCGTTACTCGATGGGCCGGGCCTCGCGCTCGGTCTCTCGGAGCAGTAGGATGTCTCCCTCGCGCACCGGCCCCTTCACGTTCCGGGTGATGATCCGGCCCTTGTCCGGTCCCTCCAGGATCCTCACCTTCACCTGGGTGACCTCGCCGGTCATGCCCGTGCGTCCCAGGATCTCCACGACCTCCGCCGGCGTGGCGTCCTCGGTGGGATCGTAGTCGCACTCCACCATCGGGTCGAACCCCCCGGCCGCACCGACCGGTCCCGGGTTATGAAGTTTCGTCGGGACTCCGGTACAAGACTTAAAGTGCGGCCGGGGTCGCGCGTCGGGGGTGCGGGCCGATGCCCGAGTTCAAGGTGGTCGTCGCCGACCCGGAGAAGGGTCGTTCCTACCAGGTCACGCTGGAGGGTGAGGACGCGGAGCGGTTGATCGGGAAGCGGATCGGGGACGTTATCAACGGCGAGATCGTGGGGCTGCCCGGGTACAAGCTCAGGATCACCGGCGGCACGGATAAGGATGGGTTTCCGATGCGCCCGGACATCCACGGGGCGGGTCGGCACCGGGTGCTGCTCGACGGGCCCCCGGGGTTCCGGCCGCGCCGCAAGGGCGAGCGGCGGCGCAAGACCGTGCGCGGTAACACCATCAGCGAGGACATCGTGCAGGTGAACACGGTCATCGTCGAGTACGGGGAGAAGCCCGTCGAGGAGCTGCTGGGCGAGGGTGGTGAGGAGGAGTAACCGCGGGTGGTCACCGTGCCCATCGACCTCCGTCACGTGGAGGACGAGCGGTTCCAGCAGGCGGAGATGAACATCGGCATGGTGGGTCACGTGGACCACGGTAAGACGACGCTCACCAAGGCCCTGTCCGGCGTCTGGACGGACACGCACAGCGAGGAGACGCGGCGGGGCATCTCCATCCGGCTGGGCTACGCGGACACCGTGCTCACCCGGTGCCCGGAGTGCGGGACGTACTCCGTGGAGGAGAAGTGCCCCGAGTGCGGCGCCGAGACGGAGTGGCTTCGGCGAGTCTCCTTCGTCGACTCCCCGGGCCACGAGACGCTGATGGCGACGATGCTCTCCGGCGCCGCGATCATGGACGCGGCCATCCTGGTCATCGCGGCGAACGAGCCCTGCCCCCAGCCGCAGACCCGCGAGCACCTGATGGCCCTCGAGATCATCGGCACGCGGGACGTTATCGTCGTCCAGAACAAGATCGACCTCGTGACGCCCGAGGAGGCCCGGGAGCACTACGAGCAGATCGTGGAGTTCCTGGAGGAGGAGACGCACCTGGACCCCGACGAGACCCCGATCATCCCCATCTCCGCCCAGCACGGGGCCAACCTGGACGTCCTCGTCGAGGCCATGTACGAGCACTTCGAGCCGCCCGAGCACGACACCAAGTCACCCTTCCGCATGTACATCGCCCGCTCCTTCGACGTGAACAAGCCCGGCACGCGCCCGGAGGACCTGAAGGGCGGCGTCATCGGCGGCGCCATCGTGCAGGGTGAGGTGGAGATCGGGGACGAGATCGAGATCCGCCCCGGCCGGCGGGTGGAGCGGTACGGGCGCGAGGAGTGGGAGCCCATCCACACCGAGGTCGTCAGCCTGCACGCCAACGTGACCCCGGTGGAGCGGGCCCGGCCGGGCGGCCTGGTGGGCATCGGGACCAAGCTGGACCCCGCGATGACCAAGGCCGACCGGCTGTCGGGCCAGGTCGCCGGGGAGCCGGACACGCTGCCCCCGGTCCGCGACGAGCTGCTCCTGGACGTAGAGCTCCTGGAGCGCGTGGTGGGCACCGAGGAGCAGCGCAAGGTCGAGCCCATCCGCACCAACGAGGTCCTGATGCTCACCGTGGGCACCGCCACGACGGTGGGCGTGGTCACGAGCGCCCGGGACGACGAGGTGGAGATCAAACTCAAGCAACCGGTCTGCGCGGAGGAGGGGGACCGGGTCGCGATCAGCCGGAGGATCCAGCGCTGGCGGCTCATCGGGCACGGCGTGATCAAAGGGTGAGGGGGCGTGCGACCCCGGGTCATCGCCGACGCCAACTTCCTCATGATCCCGCATCAAGAGGGCGTGAACCTCCTCTCGGAGCTCGACCGGCTCCTCGGCTCCTACGTCCTCCTGGTACCCCGGCAGGTCGTCGAGGAGGTGAAGCGGATCCGCCGACGAGCCACCGGGCGGGATCGGATCGCCGCCAACGTGGCCCTGCAGCTCCTGGAACACCCCCGCCTGGACGCGAGGATCGTCGAGGTGGAGGGGCGCGACGGGGACGAGGCCATCCTCAACCTGGCCCGCCGACTCCGGGGCGACGAGCGCGTGTACGTGGCCACCCGGGACAAGGAGCTGAAGAAGCGGGTGCTGAGGCTCGGGGTGCCCGTGATCACCCTGCGGCAACGCACCCACCTGGTGGTGGAGCGGGGCTGACCGGTTGACCCGGGTGCCCCCCTCCCCGGCCGTGAGCGACGCGCTGGGCAAACGCTACGCGCTCCCGGGCATCCGCCACCTGGCCGGACCCGTCCCCATCTGCGGTCGCGCGGTCACCGTCCGCGTGGAGGGCACGGACTGGGGGATCGTCGTCGAGGCCATCGACGAGGCCGAGGAGGGCGACGTGCTCGTCGTCTCCACCCGGGACCGGCGCCGGGCCTACTGGGGCGGCCTCTCCTCCCTCTCCGCCAAGCGCAAGGGCCTCGCCGGCACGATCGTGGACGGGATGGTGCGGGACCTGGACGACATCCGCGAGCTGGGCTACACCGTCTTCGGTCGCGGCGTCGTCCCCCGGGCCGGCACGCCCCGCCGCTCCGGGGAAATCAACGTTCCGGTGTACATCGGCGGGGTCGAGGTCAAACCCGGTGACGTTATAATTGCGGACGAGAGCGGGGCCGTGGTGGTCCCGGAGGAGGCCTGGGACGACGTTCTGGAGGCCGCCCGCGAGGTGCTCGAGCTGGAGGACCGAATCCGCACCGACCTCGCCCTGGGACGCTCCTGGCGCGAGATCCTGTCAAAGCGCCTGGGGGAGGGATGATTGATCAACCTGTGGAAGGACCTGGAACCGGGTCCCAACCCGCCGGACGTCGTGTACGCGGTGATCGAGATCCCGCGCGGGTCCCGGAACAAGTACGAGTACGTTGAGGAGGAGGGCTACTTCAAGCTCGACCGCGTCCTGTACTCCCCGTTCCACTACCCGCTCGACTACGGCTTCATCCCGAGGACCCTGTACGACGACGGCGACCCGCTCGACATCCTCGTGATCATGCAGGACCCCACCTTCCCCGGCTGCGTGATCGAGGCCCGGCCCATCGGCCTCATGCGGATGCTCGACAAGGGCGAGCAGGATGACAAGGTCCTAGCCGTTCCGACCGAGGACCCGCGCTTCCGGGACGTGAAGGACCTCGACGACGTGCCCAAGCACCTGCTGGACGAGATCGCCCACATGTTCTCAGAGTACAAGACCCTGGAGGGCAAGGAGACCGAGGTCCAGGGCTGGGAGGGTGCCGACGCGGCGAAGGAGGCCATCGTCCACGCGATGGAGCTGTACGAGGAGGAGCACGGGTGAACCGCCCTTGTACGAGTACGTCGAGCTCGAGACCACGGTCCGCATCCCGCCCTCCCACTTCACCTCCGACGTGGAGGAGGCCGTGCTCAAGGCCCTGGAGAACGACGTGGAGGGCCGGCTGTTCAAGGAGGACGACTCCGGCGAGCCCATCGGGTTCGTCGTGCTCGTGGACGAGGTCCTGGACATCGAGGACGAGGGCGTGTTCCCCGGCGACGGCGCCGCCTACCACCGCGTCCGCTTCCGCGCCCTCGTCTTCCGCCCCGAGGAGCGCGAGGTGACCGTCGGCGAGGTCACCCGGGTGAAAGAGTACGGGGCCTTCGTCCGGCTCGGGCCCCTGGACGGGCTCCTCCACGTGTCCCAGATCCTGGACGAGTACATGTACTACGACGGCGCCCGAGAGGCGCTCGTGGGCGAGGAGACGGGGCGCGAGCTCAAGAAGGGCGACGTCATCAAGGTCATGATCATCGGCGTCAGCCTGAACGAGGAGCGCCCGCGCGACTCCAAGATCGCGCTGACCGTGAAGAAGCCCGGGCTCGGCAAGCCCGAGTGGTGGGAGTAGGACGATGAGCAAGCTCAAGGCCTGCCTCCGGTGCGGCTACCTGGTCGACGAGGACACCGAGATCTGCCCCGCGTGCCACGGAGACGAGTTCACCGAGGACTGGAAGGGGCTCGCCATCGTCCTCGACACCGACTCCAAGACCGCGAAGAAGCTGGACGCCAAGATCCCGGGCAAGTACGCCCTACGCCTCGAGGAGTGACGCCCGTGAGACCCCTCGTTCTCCCCCGGGAACTGCGACCCGAGCTCCGCAGGCCCTGGGGGATCCTCTACCCCTCTCCCTCCGAATCAACGTACCGGAAACTCAAATCCCGCGCCGAGCTCCTGATCACCGTGGGCGACGTGACCACCCGCTCCTTCCTCCGGGCGGGCGCCCGACCCAACGTCGCGGTCGTGGACGGCAGGGTCATGAGGACCGTGCCCGCCCGCAGCGCCGACCGGTTCCCCATCACCCTGGAGGCCCGCAACCCACCCGGCACCATCACCCCTCAAGCCTGGGACGCCCTCGAACGGGCCCTGGACCACGCCCTGCACGGGGACCCCACCCTGCTCCGGATCGTCGGCGAGGAGGACCTGCTCGCCCTCCCGGCGCTGGCCCTCGCTCCCGAAAACTCGATAGTCTGCTACGGGCTGCCGGGCGAGGGCATGGTCGCCGTCCCCGTGACCCCGCGAGCGCGATCCCGGGCGCTCCGCCTGCTCAGAAGGTTCCGGGGGTCCGAGGCGTGGAGATCGAGATTGTAGAGGAGCGAGACAACCCCCTCCTGTTCCGGAAGGAGGTCCACTTCGTGGTCCGCCACGAGGACGGCGGCACCCCGCGGCGCTCCGAGGTCCTCAGGAAGCTCGCGGCGATGCTGGACGTGGACAAGGAGGTCGTCCTGATCCACCGGATGGAGTCGGAGTTCGGCAAGCGGGAGACCCGAGGGTACGCGAAGGTCTACCGCAGCTACGAGGACCTGGAGGACATCGAGCCCGACCACCTCATCGAGAGGCATAAAAGGACCCTGGAGGAGCTGGAGGAGGAGTCCGAGGAGGAGGGCGAGGAGGAAGAGTCCGAGGAGAAGGAGGAGGAACAGGAGGAGTAGGGTTAGGGGGTGGACCGGAGCGTGGGCATCCCGCGCCGAGCCCGGCTGTACGAGGTCAAGGACGGGAAGGTCGAGCGGAAGAACCCCTTCTGCCCCCGGTGCGGACCCGGCGTCTTCATGGCGGACCACGGCAACCGGTACGCGTGCGGCAAGTGCGGCTACACCGAGTTTAAGAAGCAGCCGGAGTCCAAGAAAAAGAAGTGAACGACGCCACCCAGGGAGGGCCCGTTGAAACCCCCACGGGACCTCATCCCGAGCGAGCTACGCCCCCTGCTGGACCGGGGCGAGATCCTCGCGCTGGGCGCCGAGTCCCTGCTGATTAAGCACGACTGGCTGGGCCTCCCCGCCGTCTACAAGATCCGCCTCCCCAAATCCTACCGCCACCCGCGGCTGGACGAGCGGCTCCGACGCGCGCGCACGCGCCGCGAGGCCCGCGCCCTAACGCGCCTACCCGAATGGGGCGTCCCCACCCCCGCCCTGTACGAGGTCGACCTGGAGCGCTGCCTGATCGTGATGGAACACCTGCCCGGCGAGACCCTCCGCGAACTGACCGAACGGAACTTCCGCCCGCGCCTGTTCGAGGAGCTGGGCCGACTGGTCGGCCGCATGCACGAGCGTGGGTTCGTGCACTACGACCTCACCACGTCCAACGTCCTGATCGTCGACGGGCGACCGCACGTCATCGACCTGGGCCTCAGTGAGGACACCACCGACCCCGAGGACCACGCGATCGACCTGCGCGTGTTCGAGCGCTGCCTGGAGAGCACGCACCCGGACGTGAGGGAGGAGGCGTGGGAGGCGTTCCTCCGCGGGTACCGGGAGGAGCGCGGTGAGGAGGCCACCGACACGGTGCTGGAGCGGCTGGAGGACGTGAAGGGTCGCGTCCGCTACGTCTGACCCCGGGCCTTAACCACCCCCTCCCGGACCTCGATCTCCCCCTCCTCCTCCAGCTTCTTGAGCGCGATGTAGGTCACGTCGTACGGCACCCCGAACTGCGCGAACAGGAACTCGTACACCTCGTCTTCCGGCACCTTCTCCCGGTTCTGCAGCCAGACCAGCAGGGCCCCCAGCACCTCCGACAGCCGCTCCGGCACGTGCAGGAACTCCCCGTCGTCCGTCACCTCCACCTCCTCGCTCGCGGTCACCGCGAGGAGGACCTCGGACAGCCCCTCACCCGAGTACCCCTCCCACCGTAGACGCAGCACCAGGTCCTTCCAGTCCAGGCTGACCTCGCGCTTCACGATCCGCACCACGTCCCCCACGCTCACCTCCCGCTTACCCGTCAGCAGCCGCTCCGCCGGCTCCACCTCCGGCCACTCCGGCACGGTCCCCAGCTCGACCTCGAAGAGCAGCTCGGTGGCGGACCGCCACCGCACCCGCGTCGGATCCTCCACGAGCTCCAGGGGCAGCGCCTCCCACTCCGAGACGGTCACCCCGAGCCCGTAGTGCTCGCAGAACGACACGACGGAGAGCAGCTCCCCATCCGGCTCGCCCGGCAGCACGATCAGGGCCGGCACCCCGAGCGCCTCCGCGTCCCTGGCCACCTCCGCCAGCCCCTCCTCCCACTCGCCCAGCGGCGAGAACCTGGCCAGGTCCTCCCGCCCTCCGACGCACAGGACCGCGAGCGCGCCCTCCTCGTCGTACGCGACGAAGTCGAGCCGGTGCTCCTCCCCGACCGGCTCGACGTGATAGCCCAGCTCCTCAAAAACCCGCGCGCAGTCGCGCCGGAACAGGGACGCCTTAAAACCGACCATGCGCACTCCCCGCCGGGGGCCGGCTCCGGGCATGGTGGAGATCTGTATCGGTATAGAGTCTACGGCCGAGAAGCTCGGCGTGGGCGTCGCGACCTCCGAGGGCGAGATCCTCGCGAACGAGCGGGCCCAGTACACCCCGCCCCCCGGGTCCGGCATCCTGCCCCGGGAGGCCGCGGAGCACCACTCCCGGGAGCTCCCAGGGCTGCTGGAGCGGGCCCTGGACCGGGCCGGGATCGACCCCGAGGAGATCGACCTGGTCGCCTACTCCAAGGGCCCGGGACTGGGCCCCTGCCTCCGGGTCGGGGCCACCGCGGCCCGCACCCTCGCCCTGGCCCTGGAGGTGCCGCTGGCCCCCGTGAACCACTGCGTCGCCCACGTCGAGATCGGGCGCCTCACCGCCCGGAATGAGGGCCTCGAGTTCGACAATCCCGTCACCCTCTACGTCTCCGGCGGTAACACGCAGGTCCTCGCCCTCAAGGCCGGGCGGTACCGCGTCTTCGGCGAGACCCTGGACCTGCCCGTGGGCAACATGCTCGACACCTTCGCCCGCGAGGTCGGCCTTCCCCACCCCGGAGGCCCCGAGATCGAGCGGCTCGCGAGAAAGGGCGACCCAATCGAGCTCCCGTACACCGTGCGCGGGACCGACGTCTCCTTCTCCGGCCTCCTCACCGCCGCCCTGCGCGCGCACGAGGAGGGCGCCCGGCTCGAGGACGTCTGCGCCGGGCTCCAGGAGACGGCGTTCTCCATGCTCGTCGAGGTGACCGAGCGCGCCGCCGCCCAGCTCGGCGCCGACGAGATCCTGCTCACGGGGGGCGTGGCCGCCAACCGGCGCCTCTCCGAGATGATCCACACCATGGCCGAGGAGCGCGGCGCCGAGGCCCACACGGTGCCCCCGGACCTCGCCGGCGACAACGGGGCCATGATCGCCTGGACGGGCCTCCTGCTGCACCGGCACGGCCACTCCATCCCGCCCGAGGAGATCCCGAAACGGGCCACGGTGAGGCAGCGGTACCGGGTGGACGAGGCCCCGGTGCCCTGGGGACGCGGGTGAGGATGAACCTCCGCTACAAGTGCCTCCGGGTCACCCTCGAGTGCGTGGAACCGGGCCCCCTACCCGAGTTCAAGGGCTTCTCCGTGCGAGGGATGCTCCTGAGCCGGCTCCGGGAGGCGAACCCGGAGGCGATCGAGCGGTACCTCTACGGCGGCCCGGACGGCACCCCGTTCCCCTCCGGGGTCACCCTGACCCCGCCGCTGGACCGGAGCGAGTTCGCGCGCGAGGGGGACCGGCTCCACTTTCACCTTCACCTGTTCGAGGACGCGGCGGAGGCGGACGCGGAGCTCGTGCTCCCCCTCGCCGAGCGGAGGCTAAGGCTCGGGGCCGCGCGGTTCCGGCTCGCCCGGGTCGAGGACGTCGGGTCCGGCGAGACCGTGTTCGACGGGGAGCGGTACCGGTTCGTGCCGCCCCGCCGCCTCAGCCCGCTGGAGCCCGAGGGCGACCTGATCGTCGTGTCCACGCTCACTCCGACCTACCTCGTGCACGAGGGTAGGGCGCGCGTGCCCCGGTTCCACATGATCGTTAGGAACGCGGCCCGCCGGCTCACGATGCTCCGCCGACGGTTCGGGGAGGAAGGGCTGACCCGGGAGGAGGCCCGGGAGCTGATCCGGTGGTCGGAGGACGCGCGCACCGTGAGCATGAGCTACCGGCTGCGGACGCTCCGCCGCCGCTCCTCCCGGATCGGTCGGCAGGAGTTCCGGGCGGTGGTCGGGACGTTCGTGTACGAGCTGCCCCCGGACCCGCCGGCCCGCGCGGGCGAGGTTTTATCCTTCGCCGCGGCGTACGGGGTCGGCAAGATGAACACGGCCGGCCTGGGCCGGATCGCGCTCACGTGCCACCCGCCGGGCGGGTGAGGGCGATGCTGCTGGAGATGGAGGCGGAGGTAACGTTCACGCTCTCCCGCGAGGTGGACCCGGGCGAGATCGAGGGGACCGTGGAGGCGTTCGTGCGCGAGGCCAACGAGGACCTCCTCCGTCGGGGCGTGCCCGAGGGCGAGGAGGGCGGCGAGATCCTGGAGTGGGAGGTCTCTCCGGACGAGGTTCGGATGGTGATCCGCGGGACCCGGTACCTGCGCCCGCACGAGGCCGCCCTGCGGGTTCGGAAGCGGCTGGCGGAGACGCTGGGTCGGGAGCACCGGGTCGGGGTTCGGGGCCTGCGCGTGGAGCGGTACCGGGTTCGCATGGAGTTCGAGGGGGAGGTGCCGGAGGACCTGGGGTACGTCCCGGTGGCGGACGAGGTGCGCGTGGAGGGGAACGCGGTCGAGCTGGAGTTCCGGGATCTGAGCGAGGAGCTGCTGCGGAGGCACGTGGTGGATCGGGTGATCCGGCTCGTGCGGTGGGCGGTGGAGGAGGGTGGTCGGGAGCTGGCGGAGCGGGTGACGAAGCTGGAGCCGGGCACGGTGGTGGACGAGAGCGGTCCGGTGGAGGTGCGGTTTGAGGGGGACGTGACGGAGGAGGCCCTGAGGAGGGGGTGGGTCAAGGAGTTCCCCGGACGTGGTCAGTGGATTTACACGCCGCCGATGGCCGCGCTGCTGGAGGCGCTGCGGGACTTCTTCCTGGAGCGCGTGACGCGCCGGCTGGGCTTCGAGCCGGCCCTGTTCCCCAAGCTGATCCCGCTGGAGGTCATGTTCCGGATGCGCTACCTGCACGGGCTGCCGGACGGGATGTACTACGTCTGCCCGCCCAAGCGGGACCCCGAGCTGTTCGACGACTTCAAGCGGGAGCTCTACGTGTGGAACGAGCTGAACGAGAAGACGCTGTCCTCGCTGAGGGAGAAGCTCCGGGACCCGGGCTACGTGCTCGCGCCCGCCCAGTGCGAGCCCTTCTACGAGCTGCTCCGCGGGGAGGTGGTGGACGCCGACGAGCTGCCGATCAAGCTCTACGACTGCAGCGGTTGGACGTACCGGTGGGAGGGTGGGGCCGCGAAGGGGCTGGAGCGGGTGAACGAGTTCCAGCGGATCGAGCACGTGTGGATCGCGGAGCCGGAGGACGCCGAGAGGATCCGGGAGGAGCTGCTGGAGGCGACGAAGCGGGCGGCCGACGAGCTGGGGCTGGAGTGGCGGGTCGTGGTCTCGGACGATCCCTTCTACCTGGAGGGCCGGCTCCTGGAGGATCGGGACATCGAGCTGCCGGACGTGCCCACGTACGAGTTCGAGGTGTACCTCCCGTTCAAGGGGTCCCGCGACGAGGAGGACGCGTGGGTGTCGGTGGGCTCGTTCAACGTGCACGGGGAGCACTTCGTGGACGGGTTCGGGATCAAGGAGCGCTCGGGCCGGACCGTGTTCACGGGGTGCGCCGGGCTCGGGCTCACCCGCTGGACGGTCGGGCTCCTGGCGCAGCGGGGGTTCGATCCCGAGGATTGGCCGGAGCCGATCGTGCGGAGGATCGAGGAGCGGTTCGGCGGGCTCCCCGAGGTGCCGGAGACGGTGACGTGGCCGGGCTAGCTCCCGAGGCTTTTTTGAACGGCGGCGCCCGGCCGGCCGAGGGGTGTGAGGATGGTCCGGGACAAGTGGCGGCAGAAGAAGTGGTACACGATCCTGGCCCCGCAGATGTTCGACCGGGTGGAGGTCGGTGAGACGCCCGCGGACGACCCGAAGAAGGTCATCAACCGGGTCCTGGAGACCACCCTCGGCGACGTGCTCGATGACATCACCAAGCACCACATCAAGGTGTTCTTCCGCATCTACGACGTGGAGGGCACGACCGCCTACTCCAAGTTCGAGGGCCACCGACTCATGCGCGACTACGTGCGGAGCCTGGTGCGGCGCGGCACGAGCCGGGTCGACGGCGTGATCGACGTCGTCACCAAGGACGGGTACCGCGTCCGCGTGGCCGGCCTGGCCTTCACGACCCGCCGGGCGAAGACCTCCCAGCAGCGCGCCATCCGCAAGGAGATGTTCCGCGTGATCGAGGAGAACGCCAAGGAGTGCAACTTCGACGAGTTCATCAAGCGGTGCCTGGGGATCAGCGAGGAGCAGAGCATCCCCGAGCAGATCAAGGAGGCCGCCTGGAAGATCTACCCCATCCGGCAGGCCGAGATCCGGAAGACCGAGGTCCTGGAGGAACCCTCCGGCCTCGCCCCGCACGAGGCCGTCGGGGACCGGGCCGACCCCGAGCTGGCCAGCTACTGACCCCCGCCCCGGCACCCAACCCTCCCGGGCGCGGGCCGAATGCGCTTCCTCGTGAAGACCCAGCGCGAGCTGGAGAACGTCGCCGCCAGCCGGATCGAGGAGGAGGCGGGCGACGTCGAGACGGAGCCCCGACCCCACGGCTACCTCGGCCTCGTCCTGGTGCGAGGCGACGTCTCCAAGGAGGACCTAGAGCGGATCCCCGAGGTCGAGCGCGCCATCCCGATCGAGCGCGAGTGCCGGGCCGACCCGGACGAGATCGCCGAGGTGGCCGCCGAGCTCGCCCGGGACCGCATCTCCGAGGACGAGACCTTCGCGGTCCGCACCATCCGACGCGGGGACCACGACTTCACCAGCCTGGACGTCAACGAGCGCGCCGGGGACGCCGTCCGCCGGGCCACCGGGGCGAGCGTGGACCTGGACGACCCGGACAGGCTCGTCTGGGTGGAGATCATCTCAGAAACGGCCTATGTTTCCATCCTCCCCGGCGAGGAAGAGTGGAAAAAGCTGCCCCCCTGGAAGCCCGAGGCCGACCCCATCCTGGCCAAGACCGTCCTCGCCCAGATCCCCTACCTGGGGGACCCCAAGGCCGCCTACTCCATGGGCGAGCGCCTCGGCCGGGCCGTCCAGGGGTTCGAACTCAAGGCCTACGTCGTCACCCCCCACGAGCCCGTCAACGCGGTCGAACTCTTCCACTTCCTCCGAGGCCTACGGGACGGCGTGCGGTCCCGGATGGAGGTGCAGCGCGAATCCTACGGCCGGGAGTTCCGGCGCACCGAGCTGCTGCTCTACGATCTTTACCAACTCGTCCGCCTGAAGCGGGACGCCCTGCTCATCGGCACGGACCCCAAGGGCGAGCCCTACACCCACGTGCGAGAGGACCTGGGCGAGGAGCTCGCCGAGCGGGACGAGGTGGTCGTCCTGGCCGGATCCCGGAAGGGACTCCCCCGCGGCGTCCTCCGCGCCTGCGACTATGTGCTCGACCTCTGCCCGGGCGTGACCTTCGCCACCGAGCACGTGGTCCCCTCCGTCGTGACCGCGCTCGTGGACGCGTTCCTCGAGGCCACCCGGGGCGGCGGGGACCGATGATCATCGGCGTGGTGCACCTGCCCCCGCTGCCCGGATCCCCCCGGGCGCGCGACATCGAGGAGGTCGTCGAGCGGGCCGTCCGGGACGCCTCCCGGCTGGAGGAGGGCGGCGTCGACGCCGTGCTCGTGGAGAACTACGGGGACGCCCCTTACTACCCGGACGACGTGCCGAAGGTCACCGTGGCCTGCATGACCCGGGCGGTCGCGGAGGTGATCGAGAGCGTGAGCGTGCCGGTGGGCGTCAACGTGCTCCGCAACGACGCGCTGGCGGCGCTCAGCGTCTGCGCGGCGACCGGCGCCTCCTTCATCCGCGTCAACGCCTACGTCGAGGCGGTGGCGACGGACCAGGGGATCCTACGACCGGTGGCGCACGAGGTGCAGCGAGAACGGGAGCGCCTGGGCCTGGACGTGGAGGTGTACGCGGACGTCAAGGTCAAGCACGGCCGACCCCTGGACGACCGGCCCATCGAGGACGTGGCCCGGGACGCCGTCGAGCGCGGGCTGGCGGACGCGGTGATCGTGACGGGGAGCGCCACGGGCGCCGCCCCGGACCCGGAGGAGGTGGAGCGGGTGGCCCGAGTCGTGGACCGGGTGCTGGTGGGGAGCGGGGTCACGCCGGACAACGTGGGGGAGTTCCTGAAGCGCGGCGCCTCCGGCCTCATCGTCGGAACTTACTTTAAACGGGATGGGGTAACCGAGAACCCGGTCGACGTGGACCGCGTCCGGGAGCTGGTTAGCGCCGCCTCGAGGGTCGAGGGGCGCTAAAGGGGCAGGCCCCTCACGTTGGTGGAGAAGCGTCTGAACCGCCGGGAGCTGGAGTGGGTGCGGAAGAAGGTCGCCCGAGAGGCCGCCCGACTCCTTTACGAGGGCGTGGTGGATGAGTACATCGACGCGAAGAAGCTGGCCGCGCGGCGGCTGGGAGTCGACATCCTCCCCTCCAACCGGGAGGTGGCGATCGAGCTCGACCGGATCGGCGACGAGCTGGAGGGCGAGCGCAAGCTCGAGCGCCTGAAGTGGCTCCGCGAGGAGGCGCTCAAGGTCATGGAGGCCCTGGAGGACCTCGACCCGCGGCTCATCGGCAGCGTCTGGCGGGGGAACATCAAGCGGGAGAGCGACATCGACATCACCGTGCTCGGCACCACGGACCCCGAGGAGGTGATCGAGCGCCTCAAGGAGGCGGGCATCGAGATCCTGGACGTGGACGAGGTTATCATCACCGAGCGCGGCGGGAAACCCCTGAACATCCCCGAGCACTACGTCAACATCAAGGTCCGCACGCCGGGCGGGGCAAAGGCGGAGATCAACGTGACCGTGAGCAGCCCGGAGCTCGAGCGCAAGGGCAGGGTCACCCCGGGACGCTGCGACTTCTTCGGGGACCGGATGAAGGGGTTGACGGTCGAGGAGCTGCGCAGGCTCCTGAAGGAGGACCCGTACCGGAAGTTCATCCCCACCGAGTGAGTCAGTCCGCGTACCGGACGAGGTCCACCTCCAGTCCCAACGCGTCGAGCACCTTCTGCACCACGTAGTCCACCAGATCCATCACGTCCTCGGGTCGATGGTAGAACGCCGGGCACGCGGGCAGGATCGTCGCGCCCTCACGCGCCAACTCCAGCGCCGCCCGAAGCGCGGAGACCGGCCACGGGGTCTCCCGCACCACCAGCACCAGCCGGCGCCCCTCTTTCAGCGCCACGATCGCCGCCCGCTTCACCAGATCCGACCCGATCCCCGCCGAGACGCTCGCCAGCGTGGTCAGCGAGCAGGGGCACACCACGTACCCGTCCACCCGGTAGGTCCCGCTCGCGGGCGGGGCGGAGAGGTCCTCCGGATCGTAGCGCCGCACCCCCTCCGGAAGGCGCTCCCCCTCCCGCCTCATCACCCGCTCCGCCGCCCGCGTCACGCACGCCTCCACCTCCACCCCCTCCTCCAACAGCACCTCGGCCAACCGCCTCGCGTAGACCTGACCGCTCGCTCCCGTAACCCCTATGAACACGCGCAAGCCCGGCCTCCCCGGCGGCGAGGATGAGGAGTGATGGGCGGACCGAGGCCCGCGATGACGAGTCCTTTAAGTGCCGACCGTCACCTCGCGTGCACCGCCTTGTACCTCAGGTACAGGATCGAGAAGTTGAACGCCGCGTGGATCAGCACGGCCGAAACGTACCCCGACAGCGCGCCCACCCACCTGCTTCCCACCACCCTCCACACCAGCCCGTACAGGAAGGCGAAGGAGGACGTCGCCAGCACGTGCACCGGGAGCGACACGAAGGTCCGGGTCACCCCGACCACGATCGGGGCCAGCGGCCCCAACTTCAGGCTCCACACCGCGTAGAAGAAGTTCTCGATCGTACCGAACACGAGCGCCGTCGTCGCCCCCAGCACGAGGGGTCCCGACACGCCCCGACCGCTCTCCCGCACCGCCTCCACCACGAACCGGGCCGCGCCGCCCAGGAACGAGTCCTCGCCCCTCCGGATCGCGGGTCGCAGGAGCGCCTCCAGTACCCTCGCGACGAGCCCCGGCAGGACCAGGAAGCCCATCCCCTTGGACAACTCCTCGATCACCGGCGCCACGACCGCGACCGAGACGGGCTTCGGCAGCCCTCCGGCCGCCGAGCCGACCGCGACCTCCCCGAACAGCGCCAGCAGCACCGAGATGGGTCCGTAGGCCGTCCCCAGCACCGCCGCCGCCAGCAGCGACAGCGGCCAGGCCACGCCGCGCTCCCCCCGGATGTGGAGAGGGCCTGGATCCTGACCGCTCCCAGGATGATGACAACGGCCGTCGCCGAACCGAGCCCGACTTAAGCGCTCGGCGTCCGGGCCCGACGGGGCCATCGTCCCGTGTTCGTGGCCAAGTACCTCGGACGCTCGCGCTACTCCGAGCTGAGCGACGACCTGAAGGACTTCGCCCGGCTCAAGGCCGCCCTGGCCGACGTCGACCTGGACCGGGACCCCCACCTCTTCCTGTTCAACGTGGAGGGAACCTCCAGTTACTACGTCATCTTCGAGGAGGAGGTGGACTCCCCGGAGGACGTGGAGCGGCTGCTGAAGAAGGACCTGGGGGCCCGACTATCACGGGACTCGCGGGAGAGGATCGCGAGGGAGCTGAGCCGCTGAAGGCCCAGTGGGTCGCCCTCCACGAGGTGGTCAGCGAGCTGCGGTCCCGCGGCGTCGACGTCCCGACCGAGGTGATCGAGAACCTGAAGATCGCCCGGGTGATCATTCACCATCACGAGTTCGACCCCCACACCGGGCCCAAGACCCTGGCCAAGGCGCACAAGTACCTGGACCGGGCCCAGCGCCGCCTGGCCGAGCTCTGCCGGGAGCACGAGGACCTGCTGGAGCGGCTCACCTCGTGGACCGAGCGCGTTGACGAGCTGGCCGCCCGGTTCCGGGAGGAGGCGGCCCGGTCCCGGTTCATCCCCACGCCCCACCGGCCCGTGCCGAGGGCCGGGGACGGGTTCGCCCGGGTTGAGCTCCCGGAGCCGGTGGAGGTGGAGCGGCTGCAGGACGTGTGCGAGGAGTCGGGTGCCATCATCACGTACGCGGACGAGTGGACCAGGATCGAGGTGTTCGGGGACCGGGAGGCCGTCAAGCGGGCGCTGCGGTCGATCCGGCACCTTCCGGAGTCCTGGAGGAGGCTGCTGGAGCGCCGGGGCGCGCCTGACAAAACCAATAAGTCCTGACCGACCGCCCACGGCCGCCCGGGGTGGTGATCGCGTGATCGGGATCGCGACCGCGGACTTTCACGGGGACGTGGAGAAGGCCGAGAAGGTCGCCGAGAAGGCCGCGGACGAGGACGCGGACGTGATCTTCGTTGCGGGCGACGTCTCGGACTTCAACCTGGACGACCCCGCGCACGTGGCCGAGGAGATCGTCGACGTCCTGGAGGAGCACGGTCAGGAGATCATGGCCGTGCCCGGGAACTGCGACACGCACGAGGTCGTCCGCGTGTTGGACACCCGGGGCGTGTCCGTTCACCTCAAGCGCAAGCGCCTCGGGGACTACGACGTGGTGGGGATGGGCGGCTCCAACCCGACCCCGTTCGACACGCCGCTGGAGTTCGAGGAGCGGGTCCTGGAGTCCCGGCTCCGGGAGCTGATGGACCGGGCCAGCGAGCCGATCATCCTCCTGACCCACGCCCCGCCGAAGGACACGAAGGTGGACCGGGTCGAGTCCGGTGAGCACGTGGGCAGCGAGGCGGTCCGGAGGATCGTGGAGGAGTACCGGCCGGAGCTGCACATCTGCGCCCACATCCACGAGGCGGCGGGCGAGGATGAGCTCGGCGACACCCGGATCGTGAACCCGGGCCCCGGCGGGGCGGTGGTCCTGGAGCTGTGAGCTCGTTCCCCTGGGAGAGGGACCTGGCCGCGTTCGTTCGCCGCCGGCTCCGGGGCCCCGACGTGCCGCCGTCCCACGGGTACGATCACGTCCGCCGCGTCGTCTCCCTCTGCGAGTTCATCGGGCGGCGCGAGGGGGCGGACCTGGAGGTCCTTCTCGCCGCCGCCTGGCTGCACGACGTGGGCCGGCCCGAGGAGGAGCGCACGGGCCGCGACCACGCGCGCGTCAGCGCCCGGATCGCCGCCCGGGTGCTGCCCTCCCTGGGCTTCCCCAGGGACAAGCTGGACGACGTCGTGCACGCCATCGAGGCGCACCGGTACTCCACGGGCCCGGAGCCGAGGACCCTGGAGGCCAGGATCCTGCAGGATGCGGACAACCTGGACGCGATGGGCGCGGTGGGCATCGCCCGGTGCTTCTGCGTCGTGGGCGAGCGCGGCACCAGCCTCGAGGACGGCATCCAACACTTCCACGAGAAGCTGCTGAGGTTGCCCCGGCTCATGCACACGGAGACGGCCCGCAGGCTGGCCCGGGCCCGCGCCCGGCGCCTGCTCGCGTTCCTGGACTGGTTCCGGGACGAGACGGAGATGAGGAGTTAGGGGTCGGCCGAGCCCTCGATGAGGAGGACGGGGTTTACCCGACCTCCGCGACTTTTTTAAGAGCACCGAATCCGGCGGCCGGGGGGCCCGGAGTTGGCGGAGGAGGACATCAAACCCATCGTTCGAATCGCGGACGTCGACCTGGACGGGCACAAGAAGGTCCCGTACGCGCTCACCGGTATCAAGGGCATCGGCATCCGGATGGCGTACGCGATCTGCCGGGAGCTGGGAATCGACGAGGACCGGCTCCTGGGCGAGCTGTCCGACGAGGAGATCCAGCGCATCGAGGAGGAGATCGAGAGACTGTCCAAGGGCGAGTCCAACATCCCCTCCTGGATGTACAACCGGCAGAAGGACTACGAGACGGGCGAGGACAAGCACCTCGTCGGCGCCGAGCTGGAGATGACCGTCAAGCAGGACATCGACCGCCTGAAGAAGATCCGCGCCTACCGCGGGATCCGGCACGAGCTCGGCCTGCCCGTCCGCGGCCAGCGCACCAAGTCCTCCTTCCGCCGCGGCAAGACCGTGGGTGTGAAGAAGAAGCAGCAGTAGCCCCGGCCGGGGGTTCGTCCCCATGGGCGACCCCAAGAAGCCGAGGAAGAAGTACGAGACGCCCCGGCACCCATGGGAGAAGGAGCGCCTGGAGTACGAGAAGAAGCTCATGCGCAAGTACGGGCTGCGCCGGAAGCGGGAGCTCTGGAAGCACCAGACGCAGCTCAAGCGGTGGCGCGACCGCGCCAAGCGGCTGATGGCCGCCACCGGACCGGAGGCCCAGCGGGAGCGTGAGGCCCTGTTCCGCAAGCTGTACGAGCTCGGCATCCTGGACAAGCCGCCCGAGGAGGCCACCCTGGACGACGTCCTGCGGCTCAGCGTCGAGGACGTCCTCGAGCGCCGGCTGCAGACGATCGTCTACCGCAAGGGCCTCGCCAAGACCCCCCTGCAGGCCCGGCAGCTCATCGTGCACCGGCACATCGCCATCGGCGACCGGATCGTGACCGTGCCCAGCTACCTCGTGACCCGAGAGGAGGAGGACCAGGTGCAGTACTCACCGTACTCCCCGCTCCGGGACGAGGATCACCCGCTCCGGGCCCAGATCGAGGGCGAGGCGCCCGAGGAAACGGCCGAATCCTCCGAGTAGGTAGCGCCCCGGGGTGATCGCGATGGCGGAGGAGGGTGGCGAGAAGAAGGGCAAGAAAAAGAAGGAGCGCTGGGGAGTCGCGCACATCTACGCCTCGTTCAACAACACGATCATCACGATCACCGACCTGACCGGCGCCGAGACCTTCGCCCGCTGCTCCGGTGGCATGGTGGTGGACGCGGACCGCGAGGAGAGCTCGCCCTACGCCGCGATGAAGGCGGCCCGCAGGGCCGCCGAGGAGGCCAAGGAGAAGGGCATCACCGCCGTCCACGTCAAGGTGCGCGCCCCCGGCGGTCACGGGCCTAAGACGCCGGGACCGGGCGCCCAGGCGGCGATCCGAGCCCTCGCGCGGGCCGGGCTGAAGATCGGTCGGATCGAGGACGTGACCCCGATCCCGCACGACGGCACCCGGCGGCCGGGCGGCAAGAGAGGACGCAGGGTCTGAGCCCCTTGCGCGTCCGACTCTACGACTACGAGCGGCTGGACGTCGAGCGCGCCACCTTCATCGTCGAGGACACCAGCCCGGAGCTCGTCAACACCATCCGCCGCGCCCTTTACACCCTCGTCCCCACGCTGCGCATCGAGGAGGTCATCATCTACGAGAACGACACGCCGATGTACGACGAGATGCTCGCCCACCGCCTCGGCCTCATCCCGCTCAAGGTCGACGACATCGACCAGTTCGAGCTTCCCGACCTCTGCGACTGCGGCGGCAAGGGCTGCGAGAAGTGCCAGGTGCGCGCCGAGCTCGAGGTGGAGGGGCCCAAGAAGGTCTACGCCAAGGACCTCGAGTTCGACCACCCGGGCGTCGAGCCCGCCTTCCCCGACACGCTCATTACCGAGGTGGGTGAGGAGCAGCGGCTCCGACTCGAGGCCATCGCCGTCCCCGGCCTGGGCCTCGAGCACGCCAAGTGGAAGCCGGTCAGCGCGGTCGGGTACAAGGGCCTGCCCGAGCTGGAGATCGACGAGGAGCGGCTCAAGGAGGAGAAGATCACGTACGAGTGTCCCCAGGGCATCCTCAAGGTGAAGGACGGCGAGATCGTGCACCTCGACGAGGACCGGCTCCCCGAGTGCCGTATGTACAAGGAGTACGAGCGCGCGACGAACGGCGCGATCAAGCTCCGGCTCCGGGACGACGCGTTCGTGTTCAACGTGGAGACGGACGGGTCCATGCCCCTTAAGGAGGTGTTCGAGCGCGCGTTCGACGCGCTCGAGCACAAGCTCAAGTCGCTGAGGGAGAACCTCGAGCGCGAGGTGGGTGAGGAGTCATGACCTGGGCGCCCACCGGACCCACGAACATCGAGCTGAGGAAGCTCATCCGCGACCTGAAGAAGGCCTCCCGGGAGCACAACGCCCCGATCTGGCGGGACGTGGCCGAACGCCTCTCCCGACCCCGACGCCGGCGGGCCGAGGTCAACGTGGGCAAGCTCGACGGACTGGCCCGCCGGGGCGTGATCCAGGAGAACGAGACCGTCCTCGTGCCGGGCAAGGTCCTCGGGGACGGCGTCCTCACCCAGCCCCTCCGCGTCGCGGCGTGGCGGTTCAGCCGGATGGCCCGGAAGAAGATCGAGGCGGCCGGCGGCGAGTGCCTGACCATCCGCGAGCTGATGGAGGAGAACCCGCGCGGCTCCCACGTGCGGATCATCGAGTAGGGGGCCCGAGACCTTGGAGTACGCGCACGCCAAGCCGGTCGACCCGGAGGAGTGGACGATCATCGACGCCGAGAACGCCATCCTCGGCCGCCTCGCGAGCGTCGTGGCCAAGCGGCTGCTCAAGGGCGAGCGGATCGCCGTGATCAACACCGAGAAGGCCATCATCACCGGGGACAAGCGCCGGATCAAGGAGGAGTGGCTGCAGAAGATCCAGCGCGGCGACCCGAAGAAGGGCCCGTTCTACCCGCGCCGGCCCGACCTCATCTTCCGGCGCGTCGTGCGCGGCATGCTCCCCTGGAAGACGTCCCGGGGCCGCAACGCCTTCCGCCGCCTGCGCGCCTACATCGGCACGCCCCGGTGGGTGGAGGAGGCCGACGTGGAGCCCGAGCGCGTGGCCGAGGCGGACATGAGCCGGCTGAGCCGCCTCTGGTACGTCACGCTCGAGGAACTCTCCCGAGAGCTCGGATACCAACCCCCCGAGGGGGCGCTTGAGCGGTGACCCGGATCGTTCAGACCACCGGGAAGCGGAAGACCGCGATCGCCCGGGCCGTGATCCGAGAGGGCGAGGGCCGCGTTCGCGTCAACAACCGACCCGTGAACATCATCGAGCCGGAGATGGCCCGGATGAAGATCATGGAACCGCTGATCATCGCCGGAGAGGACGTCGTCAGCCAGGTGGACATCGACGTGAAGGTCCAGGGTGGCGGGTGGATGAGCCAGGCCGAGGCCGCCCGGATCGCGATCGCCCGCGGACTCGTGGAGTGGACGGGGGACCCCGACCTCCGGGACGCCTACCTGGCCTACGATCGGCACATGCTGAAGGGTGACCCGAGGCGCAAGGAGCCGAAGAAGTTCGGCGGCCGAGGCGCCCGAGCCCGGCGCCAGAAGAGCTACCGCTAGGGGCCCCTCCCCCATGATCATCCCGATCCGGTGCTTCACCTGCGGGCGGCCGATCGCCCACCTGTGGGAGAAGTACGTCGAGCTGGTCGAGGAGGAGGGCAAGAGCCCCAAGGAAGCCCTGGACGAGCTGGGGATCCACCGGTACTGCTGCCGCCGGATGTTCCTATCGCACGTGGACCTGCTCAAGGAGTCGCTCCCGTACACGCCCCCGCGCCTCGGCCTGTCCCGTTAAGGTTATTAACATCCTGAGCCGGCCCGGGCACGGCGTCGGGGCCGTGGGGTAGCCTGGTCTATCCTCCGCGGCTGGGGAGCGGCCGCCCAGAGGCCGCGGGACCCCGGTTCAAATCCGGGCGGCCCCACCA
>JAMOPY010000016.1 GCA_027064305.1 Methanobacteriota archaeon | reverse complement strand
TATTAACATCCTGAGCCGGCCCGGGCACGGCGTCGGGGCCGTGGGGTAGCCTGGTCTATCCTCCGCGGCTGGGGAGCGGCCGCCCAGAGGCCGCGGGACCCCGGTTCAAATCCGGGCGGCCCCACCACACCGGGAATCGTTACGAAACTCGTAACGTTCCCCGGGATCACTGCACCCCCTCCGTGCACGCATGTCGCGAAGAAAGTAGTAACGTCACCCAAAACCCCACCCGCCGGGGGTGACCCACGGCGTGAGAACCCTCGCCCCCACCCTGCTGGGACTCCTCCTGGCGCTCTCCGGCGCCGCCTCGGCGGGCCAGTACTTTCAGGTACCGGAAACCGTGGTCGTGCACCTGTCCGGCGCGCCGTACCAGCCCACCTACGTAAAGTTCACCGACAAGGGCAAGGAGACCGTCCAGAACCTCCTGAAGTCCATCAAGGTGACCGTGGACGGGAAGGAGGTGCAGCTGAGCGTTCAGGCGAAGAAGGTGAAGGAGGTCAAGGTGGACAAGCTCAAGAACGAGGAGTACGTGGCCGGCGCCCTGGGTTACGAGGTACCCGACCGGTACTTCGTCGGGTACCTGCAGTTCAAGGACAACAAGTACGTGGTGAAGTACGACGAGCACCAGACCCCGGTGCGGAAGTCGGCCCCCGGCTTCGGTGAGTTCAACGCGGTCGCGGCCGACGTGCTGGGCCGGTACGATGAGAACAAGGGGCTCCCGTTCATCGCCCCGTCGGTGGACCCCAAGGAGCACGTCGAGGAGGTGATGCTGTGCCTGCCGATCGAGGCCGACGTCACGCTGAGGCCGGCCGTGCTGCAGATGGACTGGTACATCTACCTGAACGAGGCCGAGCTGGGCAAGGTGTACCTCAAGTACGCCAGGGTGCACGCGCACGAGGACGGTGACCGAGTCCACCTCGTGTACGCGCCCTCGAAGGTGGACGTCGCGCTCGTACTGAAGGACGTCATGCCCAAGGCCGACGAGGTGATCGACACGATCGTCGACCCGTACTTCGAGGAGGCCAAGAAGGTCGAGGAGGCGAAGCTGACCGAGCTGCTGGAGCCGGTGAAGGAGAGCATCGGAGGCTACCTGGGCGAGCTCGTCGCCGACCGGATCCTGAAGCCGTTCCTGCAGGGGTTCATCGACAAGCTCGTCCTGGGCCGCGTGGAGGCGGAGATCAAGGGCCTGCTTCGGGACCCGGTCGAGCAGGCGCTCAACGAGCTGGCCGGCCTATACCTGTCGGTGTACACTTCGCAGTACCCGGAGACGATGGACGTGAGCGCCCTAGAGGCCCGGAAGCGGGCCCGACAGTCGGTCCTGTTCGAGCCGATGGTGGAGGCGGAGGAGTCGGTGATCCAGAGCAACGTTAAGGCGGCGCTGGACCAGATCGAGGACACCGTCGAGCAGGCGACCCAGGACTACGTCGACGACATCGCCAGCCTGGTGGGTACCTCAGAGGAGGACGTGAAGAAGACGATCAACCGGCTCACCGTCGGCGTGCTGGAGAACGTCATCAACAGCCTGTGGGACTACGTGGAGTGGCTGATCAAGCTGGTGACGCTGAACGCGCTGGCGTCGATGGCCGCCTCGGGCCTCCTGGTGGTCTAAACGCCCCCGCCCCCTCCCCAGACCACGTATCGTTACGATTTTCATAACGATCGGCCGGCAGCATTTTAACCCACGCCGCCGGTCCGGACCCGGCGCCTCGGCCTGTGACCGGTGAGGACCGGGTTCCGATGATCCGGGGCTCCGGGCCCCCGGTACAGCCCGACGGCGGCGTCGGGAGGTAGGGGGTGACGATCACCACCGATGACCTCCCGCCCTCCAGCCGGGGGCACATCCCGCGCACGTTTTTAACCCTCACCGCGAGTCACGCGAAGGGTTCCCGTGCTCGAGAACCGTCACGTGATCTCCGTCCGCGATTTCACCCGGGAGGAGATCGAGGTCATCCTGGACCACGCGGAGCGGATGGAGGAGGTTTACGAGCGGGGCGGCGACGACCGGCTCTCCGGTAAGGTGCTCGCCACCCTCTTCTTTTCACCGAGCACCCGCACCCGGCTCTCCTTCGAGACGGCCATGCTGCGGCTGGGCGGGGATGTGATCTCGCTCGTGGGGAAGGAGGCCGCGTCCACCGCCAAGGGTGAGAACCTGGCGGACACGGTCCGCACGGTCGAGAAGTACTGTGACGCGATCGTGCTGCGGCACCCCAAGGAGGGCGCGGCCCGGCTCGCGGCGGACTACGCCAGCGTTCCGGTCATCAACGCGGGGGACGGGGCGAACCAGCACCCGACGCAGACGTTCCTGGACCTGTACACGATCAGGAAGGAGAAGGGCCGGATCGAGGGCCTGAAGGTGGGGCTGATGGGCGACCTGAAGTACGGGCGCACCGTCCACTCCCTCGCCTACGCGCTCGCGCTGTTCGGGGCCGAGATCCACCTGATCTCCCCGGAGGAGCTGCGGATGCCCCGGTACATCGTGCGCGAGCTCGAGGAGGCGGGCGCGGCCGACGTGGAGGAGCACCGGGACGTGCGGCCGATCCTGGGCGAGCTGGACGTGCTGTACGTGATCCGGATCCAGAAGGAGATGTTCCCCGACCCGGAGGAGTATGAGCGGGTCAAGGGCAGCTACCGGATCACCCGGGAGCTGATCGAGGAGCACGCGCGCGAGGATCTGATCATCATGCACCCGCTGCCCCGCGTGGACGAGGTGGACCCGGACGTGGACGAGCTGCCGCAGGCCCGCTACTTCGACCAGGTGCGGAACGGTGTGGTCGTGCGGATGGCCCTCCTGGACCTGCTGCTCGGGGGCGAGGAGTAGGGGGTCCGGCCCGTGCCGCTGAAGGTGAGAAGGATCGAGAACGGGACGGTGCTGGACCATCTGCCCCCGGGCACGGCCCCGCTGATCCTCGACATCCTGAACGTGGACGTGGAGCGGACGACGGTGCTCATGGCGATCAACGTGGAGAGCTCGAAGATGGGCCGCAAGGACATCCTGAAGATCGAGGGCAAGTTCCTGGAGGAGGAGGAAGCGAACCGGGTGGCGCTGATCGCCCCCAACGCGACGGTGAACATCATCCGGAACTACTCCGTCGCGGAGAAGTTCAAGGTCAAGCCGCCGGAGCGCATCGAGGGCATCGTCCGGTGCCCGAACCCGAACTGCATCACGAACGACGAGCGGGAGCCGGTGGAGCCGGTCTTCATCCGCGAGTCCACGGACGACTTGGAGTACCGCTGCCGGTACTGCGAGCGGGTGATCCGGGCGGAGCAGCTGCGCGAGCTGCTGCGCTGACCCCACAACACCCTTAACGGGGCGAACGGGGGTGTCGATACCGGGTACTAGTTAATCTGGAGGGTGAGCGGGATGTCCGACCCCCGGTTCAGCTACTTCAAGACCTTCCTGGAGGTGGTGCGCCGCAAGAGCTTCTCCCGGGCCGCCGAGTCACTGGGGATCACCCAGGGCACGGTCAGCAACCAGATCGAGACCCTGGAGCGGTTCTTCAACGCGCGCCTCTTCACCCGAACCCCGGAGGGAGTGGAGCTCACGGAGGAGGGCGAGGTGGCGCTCGAGGCCATCGAGAACGCCGTCGAGGCCATCGAACGCGCCCGGGACGAGATCTCCGCCATGTCCCGGGAGCCCTCCGGCAAGGTCCGCGTCTCCACGAGCACCGTCCCCGGCGGCTACCTCATCCCCGGCAACATCCGGCAGTTCCGGGCCGAGTACCCCAAGGTGGACGTCGTCATCCGCGTGTGCGACTCGCGCGAGGCCACGGAGCACGTGATGAACGGGGAGGCCGACGTCGCGATCGTGGGCACGGACGCCTTCGTCCGTAAACGGAGCCTCGAGGTCGTCCCCATCGCCTCGGAGGAGCTCGTCCTCGTCGTCCCACCCGACCACCGGCTGGCGGACCGCGGCACCGTGTCGGTGGAGGAGATCATCGGAGAGGACTACGTGAACCGCGAGAAGGGCTCCGGCACGCGCGAGGAGGTCCTGAAGTACCTGCGCGAGCACGATCTATCCTTCGACGACTTCAACGTCGTGGAGGAGCTGGGCAGCACCGAGGCCGTGGTGACCGCGGTCAGCCAGGGAGCCGGCATCAGTATAGTCTCCGAGCACGCGGCCAGGCGCGCGGAATCCTCGGGACTGGTCAAGGCGGTACGCCTCTCCGACCGGCCCCGCCGACTGTTCTACGCGATCAAGGCCGAGAGCCCGCTGCACCCGACCGCCACCGAGGTCTTCTGGGAGTTCCTGCTGGAGGAGGCCGAGCTCGAGTCACCGTGACAGCAGCCCACGGAGCGCGCGAGCCCGCTCCCTCACGGCCTCCAGCGGGTCCTCGAACCCGTGCGTGGGTAGCTCGCCGCCCCGGTAGTCCGGCGCCACGACCCGGCCCGCCCCCACCCGCACGCCCAGATCCCAGCACAGCTCCCTCACCAACCGATCCTCGGCCCGCACCGAGCCCGAGACCGGGGCCTCCTCCCGCCACGCGTCGAGCACCCGGTCGAGGAACCTCCGGAGATCCCGGTCCCGGCCCCCGGCCAGCACCCAGGCGCGCAGCCCCGTCTTCACCACCTCGGAGAAGGACGCCGCCGAGGCCGGAACGACGAACCGGGCGCGCCCCGGCGAGACCCGATCGATCAGCTCCCAGGGAACTACCAGCAGGTCGGCCTCGACCTCCCTCAGCTCGGACGGGTCCGGGCGCGCGAGCTCCACCTCGAGCCCCACCATCCTCAAGATCCGCGCGTAGTACGGCGTCGAGACGACCCTCAACGCTCCTCCTCCCTGAGCCGGTCCAGCTCCCTCATCAGGGCATCGTACCGCTCGATCCCACCCTCCTGCACGTACCGACCCCGGGACCGCAGCCGCTCCTCCGCCCGAGCCAGCTCGTACCCCAGGTACACCGCGTGCTCCGGCCGGGAGACCAGCCCCAGTGAGACCAGCGCCAGCCCCAGCTCCAGCCCATCCTCGGACTCCAGCCGGAGCCCACCCTCGCCCCGGTGCACGTGCTCCGCCACGATCACACCGCGCTCATGGTTCACGTCGATCACCACGCTACCTCGGGGGTCTCGGGGCGCGTCCCGAACGAACCGATCCGCCGGCACCCCGGACGATCGCGACGACTCCACGTGCTTGTCCTTGAACACGAGCAGGTCAACGCCCAGGTCCTTCGGGTACCCACCGACTCGGTGCGCGTAGTAGCACATCCGACTCGCGACGGCCAGCTCCAGCGTGCTCATGACCGTCTTTCCGCTGGCCTCCGGCGTGAAGACGATCGAGGCCTCCAGCTCCACGGCCAGCTGCGCGCACAGGGCGGAGGCCCCGACCGAGTCCGCGTCGATCAGCTCGATCACGTTCCCCGCCCCGAAGAAGAGGGGAGCGTCCGGGAACCGCCGCGCCACCTCCCACGCCCGGCGGAGGGACCGCAGCACCTCACCGGGCGGGTCGAGCAGCGGGTCCAGGATGTACTCCACCCCGGCCCGCTCGCACCGCTCCACCAGATCCTCCAACTCCCGAATCGCGGGCCCGATCCGCCGGGAGCGAGGGATGAGCACGACCGGCACCTCGTACTCCGCGGCCACGTTGATGGGCTCCTCCAACCCAGGACCCGCGCTGAGGATCAGCTGCGCCCCGGCCTCCACCCCGGCCTCGATCAGCCTCGCATCGCCCGCGTCCACGCTGACGGCGGCCCGTTTCCCCACCCTCTCTCGCACCTCCTCCACGACCTCCGATACGCGCCCCGGCTCGGCCTCGTGGAACCCAAGGTCCACGATCTCGGCCCCGCACCGCACCCGACGCTCCGCCTCCCGGGCCACCTCCTCAGGGTCCCGGTCGTCGGCGAAGATCTCGGAGAGCACCCGGGGCCGACAGCCCCGCGCGACCCGGATCGGTCCCACGTCGACCCATCGGTCCTCGGGGATCTCCCGCTCCGCCTCCCGCAGTCGCCGTCCCATCTCCCGCAGGATCTCCTCCCGCAGCAGCTCGCACGCGGGCCGATCCTTGGCGGGCTCGAACCCCTCCTCCATCTTCCTGAGCACCAGGGGCAGGTCGCGGGCGTCCCGGGAGCTCAACCGGAAGTCCGCGCCGAGCTCCCGATCCAGGCGCTCGACGTCCCCGCGAAACAGCCCGGGCAGGAGCACGTAGTCGTACCGGGAGAGGTCCTCGCCGCGCAGGTGCCGGAGCACGAACCCGGTGGTCATCAGGGCGGCCACGTCGATCGGCAGCACCCGCACCTCGGCCCAGTCGAACTCGGCCGCGGCCCGCTTGACCGCGGGCGCCGCCTTGCGACCCGTCAGCAGCAGTACCCTCATCGGAGCTCCCCGAGCGCTTCCGGGATCTCGCGCGGGTGGCGCAGCACGCGGACGCCCTCCATCCGCTTAAGCCGGGCGAGGTTCCGCGCGTCCACCTCCCGAATCCTCATCCGGTACGTCTCGCCGCCCCTGATGGCGCCCTCCGGGCATGCCCGCTCGCACGCGCCGCAGCCCTCGCACTCGATCAGTCGGATGAAGGCCTTGCCGTCCATCAGCTCGATCGCGTCGTTCGGGCAGGCGTCGACGCACCGCCCGCACCCGGTGCACCGGTCCCGGCGCACCATGTACGGGGTGATGGTCTCGATCACCTCGCCCGGATCCCCGTAGTCGCAGGGGACCACGAGCACCGGCACGCCCCCCTTGCCCGCCTGGGCGACGGCATTGGTGACCAGGGTGTCCGCGATCCCGTGAACGATCTTCGCCACCGTGTTCGAGGTCGTGGGGGAGACGATCAGGGCGTCGTACTTCCCCATCGCGAATCGTCCCACGATCGGGCAGCTGGCCCCCTCCTCTCGCTGCGTGAACACCTCTCGGTAGTGACCGCCCGGGCAGATCTTCCGCAGCTCCCGCCAGAGCCCGAACATGCGCACGACTTCCTCTCCGGCCTGACTGAGGAACGCGCTGACGCGATGCTCCCTCGCGAGCCGTCGCATGGTGCGGAACGTCTCAACCAGAAGGTGGGCCGCCCCGGTGATGGCCCAGCCCAGGCGCAGGGACAACCCGCCCACCCGAAAAGACGGGGGATTAGTAGGCCAGAAGCAGCAGGGGCACCAGCAGCACGCAGGCGAAGACGGCGCCGCAGATCATGCCCCAAAACCGGCTCGCGTTGAGTCCGAATAACAGGCGGACGTCCCTACCGAAGAACTGCGAGGAGTCACGCACGTCGTTCACGTAGTGCTCGGCGCGGTCGGTGTCCGCCATCGCGGGGGCGCCGATGATGACCTCCTTCAGCTCGGAGCCGCCCTCCTCGGCCATGGCCGGCTCACCCCCGCAAGCTAAATCCT
>JAMOPY010000015.1 GCA_027064305.1 Methanobacteriota archaeon | reverse complement strand
CGCCCCTCCCGGCCGAAGTCCGCCCGCACCTCCTCCAGCTCCACGTCGTCGCGCCGGCGCAGGACCCGGCGGACGACCCCCTCGTTCTCGTCCAGCGTGAGCGTGCAGGTGGAGTACACGATCACCCCGCCGGGCCGCGCCACCCGGACGCCCGCCTCCAGGAGCTCCGCCTGCAGCTTGGCGTACCGCCGGACCTTCCGCCGGCTGAGGTTCCACCGCGTCTCCGGCCGCTTCTGGACGGATCCCATGCCGGAGCAGGGCGGGTCGACGATGACGCGGTCCGCCTCCCCCTCGAGCTCCTCCGGCAGCTCGCGCGCGTCCGCGTGCCGCAGCTCGACCGCGCCGTCCGGGACCCGCTGCCACTCTAGCTTCTCCTTCATGGCCTCCAGGCGCCAGTCCGACCTGTCCACGGCGAGGATCTCGCCCTCGCCCTCCATGAGGCACAGGGCGTGCAGGGTCTTCCCGCCCGGGGCCGCGCACAGGTCGACGACGAACTCCCCGGGCCGCGGGTTGAGCACGTGACCCACGAGGGCGGAGGCCTTGTCCTGGGTGAAGACGAGGCCCTTTCGCCAGGTCTCGGTGCGCACGATGGGCACCCGCTCCTCGACCACCCGGAGCAGGTCCGGCACGTGGGGGTCGGGCTCGACCGTGACCCCCTCGTCGCGCAGGCGCTCGGCCACCTCCTCCCGGTCGGCGTGCAGGGTGTTCACCCGGACGTACTTGACGGCGGGCCGATTGCAGGCCTCGAGGAACGCCTCGAGCTCGTCCTCCGGGAGCACGCGTCGGGCGTGCTCGACGAACTCGGGCGGGAAGTGGTACTTCAGGGACAGCTCGTCGTAGCCCCGCTCCCGAAGGCGGTTCAGGTCGTACTCCTCGAGGTCGAAGCAGACGGCGTGCACGAAGTTGGCCGCGCCCTCGTGGAGCGTCTCCCGGGCCTTCCGGGTGGCGGCGTCGGTGACGAGGGCGGGGCTCGTCCCCTCGAAGAGGATCTCGTCGGCGGCCGCGACCAGGATGCCCTTAAGCTCGGGGCGCAGGTCCTCGAACTCGGCGGACTGGATCACGTCGTCGAGGGCCTCCTCGCAGAGTCCGAGCCGCTTGCCCAGCTCCATCAACCGCCGGTGGATCATCCGTGCCTGGTGGCTTGGTATGGACATCGGATCGTCAAATACTCGGTAAAATGACTCCTTCAATGACACACCGCTCCGGTAGTGTTCCGTGAGCACATCCGAGAGTATTGAGAGCATCTCTTGGACCTTCATGGGCATCCCTCGCGAGCGGTTCTCGTTGAGGGTAAAATAAGGTTTAGGAGCCGGCTGGGGTAACGTCTATAATCGTCCGGGTCGCCGCGGGTGCCGGCGGCCGTGGGTGGGCTGGCGGCCACCCCGCCCCGGGTAAGGGTCCGCCGGAGCACGGCAATGAGGGCGGGCCCGTCGGGGTGCGGCCGGTGGGCCGCTAAGGGGAGGAAGCTCCGCCCCCGGGCCCGGGCCGCCGCCCCGAGAGGGGGCCGGCCGAGAGGCCGGGGTCCGGCCACAGAAACGACACGTCCGTCGGCGGATGGCGATGACGCGGCTGAGGCCCGCCGTGGGCGGGCCGAGAAGGGCCCCGGCGACGGGGCCCGAGCTAACCCGCAGAGGACGCCGGCGGGATCGGTGAAACGGGCCGCCCGGCGGCGGGCGAGGCCGAATGAGCCCGATGATACGAGGGTGATGCCCCCGATGAACACCGGGCCGGAGGGGGATGGTGGGCCGCTGAGGCGAATGCCGCCAGCTAAGGCTACAGAAGGCGGGCTATAGCCCACCCACGGCCGCCGTCCCCCGATCGTTTCGTAAACCGTAACGAAACGGCGCCGGGCCGGGCGGTCACGCCGGCACCTCCGAGCCCTCCGCGCCCGTGGCCCCCTTGACCAGCGGCACCAGCTCGTCCGCGTCCAGCCCCACCTTGTACCGGGCACCCTGCCGCGACTCGCGCCGCGCCAGCTCCCGCCGCACGTCGGAGATCACCTTCATCCGGTACAGGTCCCACTCCGGCTCGATCACCTCCTCGTCCGGCGCCCGGTCCTTCGACAGCCGCTGGATGAGCACGGTCGGCGCCATCCGCTCCAGCGCGTCCGCGAGCAGCCGGATGTACTCCCGGTAGCTCAGCGGCTTGTACCGCCGCTCCCGGTACAGGCACTCCAGGTCCGTCCGCTCCAGGACGACCAGCGGGTACAGCTTCACCGCCTCCACGCCCAGCACCGAGAGCACCCGCACGGTCTCCAACATCTCCCCGCGGGTCTCCCCCGGCAGCCCGAAGATGATGTGGTTCACCACCCGGATGCCCCGCTCCTTGGCCCGGACGATCGCGTCGATCACCTCCGCCAGCCCGTGACCCCGGCGCACCCGCGTCAGCGTCCGGTGATGGTACGACTGCACGCCGATCTCCAGCCAGACGTCGTAGCCCTCCTTCACGTACCCCTCCAGCAGGTCCAGGACCTCGTCCGGCAGGCAGTCGGGCCGCGTGCCGATGGACAGCCCGATCACGTCCTCCATCTCGAGCGCCCGGTTGTACAGCTCCTCCAGCACGTCCGGCGGCGCGTACGTGTTCGTCGCCGGGTAGAAGTACACCAGGAACTTCTCCGCCCCGTACCGCTCCCGGAAGACCTCCATCTGCTTCCGGGCCTGCTCCTCGATCTTCCTCCGCGGGTCGACGTTGGGCGTGATGATCGTGCGACCCATCTTCGGGCAGAAGAGGCACCCTTCGCGCGAGATCCGACCGTCCTTGTTCGGGCACACGAAGCCGCCGTCCACGGCCGCCTTCATCACCTTGCAGCCCTTCTCCCGCCGGTAGTAGGCTCCGAAGGCGGCGAACCGCTCCCCTTCCTCGTACAGCTCCCGGACGATCCGCTCGTCTACCCGCCGCGGGAGCGCCCCGTCCCGGGCCGGCTCCACGTCCCGCTGCAGCGTCTCCAGCGCCTCGAGGTCAGCTTTAATGGCGACCACCCCCGTGACGACCGAAGGTTAACACGCCGATAAAAAGGCTGCTGAGGGGGGCGAGGCGGTGCCGCCCCGGTGGTACCGGCACGTCATGCGCGTCCTGGCCGAGTCCCACGTGGTCCTCGACGTGCGGGACGTCCGGTACCCCGAGGAAACCCGCTGGGACCGGCTCGCGCGGCTCGAGGACGTGTTCGACTACGCCCGCGTGGTCGTGCTCAACAAGGCGGACACCGTCCCGCGGGCCCGGGCGGAGGAGGCCAAGGAGCGGATCGAGCGGGAGGAGGGCGTGCCCACCGTCTACGTGAGCGGTCGGGAGCGGCTGGGCATCCGGTACCTCCGCCGGACGATCTTCGAGGTCGCGCCGGAGGACGTGGAGACCGTGCGCGTGGGCGTCGTGGGCGTGCAGAACGTCGGCAAGTCCACGCTCATCAACGCCCTCGCCCGCCGCGCGGCCGCCCCCACCTCCCGGGAGGCCGGCTACACGAAGGGGAAGATGTGGGTGAGCGGCGGGCGCCGGCTCCTCATCATCGACTCGCCCGGCGTGATCCCGACCGAGGAGGCGGGGGAGGAGGCCGGCGCCCTCGATCCGGACGTCCTTGAGGATCCGATCTCGCCCGCCACCCGCGTGATCGACCGGGTGCTGCGCGAGTACCCGGGCGCCCTGCGGGAGCGCTTCGGCGTCGAGGAGGGGGACGACCCGGGGGAGGTCCTCCGGGCCATCGCCGACCGCCTCGGCCGGGACCCGGAGGGCGCGGCCCGGCTGATCTTACGGGAGTGGGTGGACGGGTCGCTGATCGAGGGGTACCGCACGACGCGGGCGGATCGTACGGAGATCCGGGGACTGGAGCTGGGGGGCACGGCGCAGCGGCTGGTGGAGGAGACGCTGGATGAGGTGCGGGAGCTCGCGACGGGCGGCGCGCCCCCGAGCGCGACCGTGATCCGGGGGCTCCTCACCCGGCTCGCGCACGGGAAGCACATCGACGGGGCCGGGCTGGCCACCCTGGACCTCGGGGAGTACGGGGTCGGCCTGTCGATCGGGGACCGGTACTACGATCGGATGGTCCGGCGCCTGCGCCGGGAGCTGGGCGGTGAGGTGATCGCGGAGGAGCGGTTCCGGGTGGGGGCGAACAACCGAAGGGCGGTGGTGGTGGTCACCCGGAGTCGGTAGCGCGGGCCGGTCTCCTCACCCCTCGGACCCCGGAGGGCCCTCGTCACCCTCCGGGGTCAGTGCGGGGAGATGTCCGCATCCCCGGCCGAACTCGGCGCCTGAAACCGTCATCATCCGCGGGGTCGGACCGCGCGACCGGACAAAAGCCTAGCGGGGCCCGGGCTTGATCGCGCTGGTCCGCTCCGTGGACCGGTACCGGGAGCTTCTGGGCGAGGTCGTGCGGGAGGGCGACGTCGTCGTGGAGCTCGGCTGCCACCGGGGCGCCGCCACGCGCCGGATCCTGCGCCGTCGCCCGGCCCGGGTCGTGGCCGTGGACTACGGGGAGGAGGCGCGCGAGGCGATGACCCGGCTGGAGCGGGAGCACAGGGAGCTGACGTTCGTCCCCGGGGACGCGCGGGAGTACGAGACGCTCGAGCGGGTCCTGGAGCTCCTCGACGAGCCCTCGTGCGACGTGCTCGCGGTCGACCTCGGGGGCGGGATGTTCCCGGACACGGCCTTCAAGGTGTACTACGTGTGGTCCGTCACGCTCCGCCCCCGGGACGCGGTCCTCCGGAACGCGGGCCTGTGCGAGTTCCTCCTCCGGGCCGAGCTGCGCGAGCGGGTGGAGCTCGAGGGGGACGATCGGGGCTACCTGGGCGAGCTCAGCCCGCCCGGGATCCCCGGGCGGATCAAGCGCCGGTTCGAGGAGTTCCGCCGCTGGCGGGAGTGATCACGTCCTTCGCGCCGCCCGGTACCGCTTCACCGGGCACTCCGCCATCCGGGGGCAGCCGCCGCAGTCGCGGGGGTGGCGCGGGCACCCGACCTCGCGCGCGTACCCGGCCATCAGGGCGGCCCCCTCGTGACCGCCGTACCGGTTCAGCAGCGCCTTCCGGTGGTTCCGGACCCGGGGCGGCACCTCCCCCTCCAGGTCCGGCAGGCCGGACCAGGAGGCGTTCTCCAGCCCGCACTCCCGCGCGATCTCCACGGCCCGGCGCATCAGCCTCCGCGGCGCGCCCGGGTGCCGCTCCAGCACGAAGTTCGGTCGGAAGGCGAGGAAGCAGACGGGGACGGACTCGTCCAGGTCCGCCAGGAACTCGCACATGCCCCGGATCTCCTCCTCGTCGTGCGCCTCCGGGATCAGCAGGATCCGGACCTCCCAGATCAGGTCCAGGTGCGACGGGATGAGGAGCTCCAGGTTCCGGAGGACGGGCTCCACGGGCGCGCCGGTGAGCGCGCGGTGCAGCTCGTCCGAGTACGCCTTGAAGTCGAACGTGATCGAGTCCGCGAGCCGGACGATCCGCCGCATGCTCCTCCGCGTGGCGAACCCGTTCGTGTCGAAGTTGACCTTCCAGAGGTCCGTAACCTCCCGGAAGTGCTCGACGACCTCCTCCACGTACGGGAGGTGGATGGTCGGCTCTCCCCCGGAGAAGAAGATCCGGTCCGCCCCGATCGCGCGACCCTGCGGGGTCTCGATCATGTTCACCGCCTCGACGGCCAGCTCCCGCGGGTCCTGGCGCCCGAGCACGCGGCCCTCCGGGTTGTCCGGGTAGTGCGCGATGTCCCAGTTCTGGCAGTTCAGGCAGCGGTAGTTGCACCCGCCCAGGAACACGGTGTAGCTCGCGGGTGGGGCCGGGTGCAGCTGCTTCGAGGCCACGACGGGCTCCGTGACCCGGCAGACCCCTCGCTCACCCTCCAGCCGGTCCACCCCGCACTCCCAGGCGCAGAGTTTACAGTTCCGGAGGTCCTTCAACCGGGCTCCCCCGGATGATGAGGCGACCGAACGCCGAGGTAAATGAGGAGCTCAGGCGGCACTGACCCTTGCACTGGGAGGGGGAGAAGCGGCGCCGCCTTCGGCGGCTCGAGGAGGCGATCGAGCGGGGCGAGGTGGACGGGCCGGCGATCCCCGTGCTCGAGGCGATCAACGCGCTCCCGGACTACTGCACGACGAGCAGCTGCTCGGGCCGCGTGATCGTCCTCCACGAGCCCGAGGTGGGGGACAAGCGCCGGGCCGAGTTCCTCGCGAAGTGGCACGAGCCCCCGGTGGACGTGGACCGGGTGCGGGAGGCCGTCCGCCGCGCCCCGGACGAGGGGATCACGTGGCTGAAGGCGCAGCCGCCCCTCTTCCACGTGCTGTGCCGGGACCTGGAGGCGGCCCGCCGGCTGCGCGCCGTCGCCTCCGAGGCGGGGTTCAAGGCCTCCTCCATCCGGTCGATCAAAGACACAAAAGTGGTCGTGGAGATCCTCGGCTCCGAGCGCCTGGAAACGCCCGTCAAGGTTCACGGCCGGGAGACGGTCCGGGAGGAGGCCTGGCCCCACCTGATCGACCTCTGCAACCGCCTGCTGACCAGGGGTCACGACCGGCTGAAACGCCTGGTCCGCGCCGTGAAGGGGCTGAAGGAGGATGGCGAGTGACGTGCTGGAGCTCGTACCGGAGGGGTTCCGGGACCTGGCCGAGCCGATCCTCCGGGACTGCGCCGAGACCCTGGACCGGCTGAGCGAGCGGCTGGAAAGGCACCGGGACGACCCGGACCGCATCCGCGAGCGGGACATCCGAGGGACGGATCCGAACGAGCCCGTCGCCGTCTTCGGCTCCGCGTGCGTGATCTGCGGGGGCGACTGCTCCTCCGTCCGGCTCACCTCCCGGCTCGGCATCTGCGAGCGCTGCCTACCCTACGAGACCGACCGGCTCCTGGACGCGCTCGAGACCGCCCGCGAGGAGCACGGTCCCGTGGGCGAGGTCCTGCTCGCGTTCAAGCTCCTCCTGAACCGGGTCGAGCGGGGCGAGCTCGACCGCGAGCGCGTGGAGTCGTTCTTCCGCGAGCGGGTGTGGCCCGAGCTCTTCACCGAGATCGCGAACCGCGCGTTCGAGGAGGCGACGGGGTTCCGCCTGTACTCCGCCCAGGCCGTGTGGACGCGCCGCCTCGTCCGCGGCTGCAGCTTCTCGATCCTGGCCCCGACCGGCACGGGCAAGACCTCCTGGGCCTCCCTGATGAGCGCCCTCCTGGCCCACGCGGGCCGGCGCGTGTACTACCTCGTGCCCACCACCACCCTCGTCCGCCAGGTGGAGGAGCGCATCCGGGACCTCGCCGAGCGGGCCGACCTCGACGTCGAGGTCGTCGGGTACCACGCGGCCCTACCCCGGGAGCGCCGGGCCGAGGCCCAGCGGCGCATCCGGGAGGGCGACTTCGACGTCCTGATCACCACGGCCCAGTTCCTGGTGCACCGGGTGGACGAGCTCGAGCGGCTCGACTTCGACGTGATCTTCGTCGACGACGTGGACGCGATCATCCGCGGGACGGGCCGCAACGTGGACCGCCTGCTCCGGGTGGCCGGCCTGAGGCAGGAGGAGATCGACGCCGCGTACCGCCTCGCGAACCTCCGGCGCCGGTACTACTCCCTGCGCGACTGGCTCGAGTCGCTGGAGGAGCGCGGCGAGGAGCGCCGGGCCGAGCGGGTCCGGCGCGATCTGGAGCGGATCGAGCGGGAGATGGAGGAGCTCGAGTCGCAGGTCGAGCGGGCCCGGGACCGGGACCTCGCCCGGATCGTCTTCATGAGCGCGACGGGGGCCGCCGCCCCCTCCCGCAGGCTCGCGATCGTCCGAGAGCTGTTCGACTTCGAGGTGGGCGCCGGCGGCGAGGGTCCCCGGAACATCCAGGACGTGGCCGTACCGAGGAGACCCTCCCCGGAGGCCGTGCGCGAGCTCGCGGAGCGCGTGGGCCCGCAAGGCGGCCTGATCTTCGTGCCGCAGCGGCTGCCCGGGGGCGCGCGGGCGCGGGAGGTGGCGGAGGAGCTGGCCGAGTACCTGAGGGACCACGGGATCGAGGCCCGGGCGGTGCACGCGGGCACGCCGGCCGAGGAGCGGGAGGAGGCGATCGACGCGTTCGCGGAGGGCGAGGTGGACGTGCTCGTCGCCGTCGCCAGCCCGTACGGCGTCATCGTGCGCGGGCTGGACCTGCCCCAGGCGGCCCGGTACGCGATCTTCTACGGGATCCCGCGGCAGCGCATCCGCCTCACGCCCCGAGAGGAGGACCTGAAGGACGTGACCTACGTCGCCTCCGCCCTCTCCAACCTCGCGCGGCTGGTTGACGACGCCCGGCTGCGGAGTCGGCTCGAGGGCGTCGCCGGCCGGCTCTGGCGGATCGTCCGGCGCGGCGCCTGGTACCGGGAGCGGGTTGAGGAGGCCGTCGAGGACCTCTCCATCGAGGAGCTCCGGAGGCTGGCCGATCGGGACGCGGACGAGCTCGCCGACGAGCTGGACGTGGAGCCCTGGCTGGCCCGGAACGTGCGCACGCTGGCCGAGGGCGTCCGGGAGCTGCTCGATCTGCTCGGGGACCGGGAGCGGGTGGAGCGGCTCGCGCGCGAGGCGACCACGGTGGCCGTGCGGGAGGAGGACGGCGAGTCCTTCCTCGAGGTGCCGGACCTGCGGACGTACGTGCAGGCCAGCGGGCGCGTGAGCCGGCTGTTCGCCGGCGGGGTGACCTTCGGGCTGTCCTTCGTGCTCTGCGACCCCGAGGACGAGCGGGAGCTGCGACTCCTCAACGGGCTGATTCGGCGGATGTCCTACGCGTACGGGACCGAGTTCGAGTGGCGGTCCTACCCGGAGGAGCTCACGGCGGAGGACATCGGGCTGCGGCTGAAGGGGCTGTCCGAGGAGCGGTTGAGCGAGCTGGTGGAGCGGGTGGACCGGGACCGAGAGCGCGTGCACCGGATCCTCCGGGGCGAGCTCGAGCCGGAGGAGGCCGGCCGGCTCGCGCGCTCGGCCCTGATGATCGTCGAGTCGCCGAACAAGGCCCGGATGATCGCCTCCCTCTTCTCGCGCCGCCCCTCCCGGCGCCGGTTGGAGGGCGGCGTGGCCTACGAGACCACGGCCGAGGGCCTGCACCTGACCGTCGTCGCCACGCAGGGGCACGTCGCGGACCTCGTGGAGGACGCGGGCGTCTTCGGCGTGGAGCGGGTGGGCGACCGGTGGGTGCCCGTGTACGACGTCCTGGGCCGGTGCCGGGAGTGCGGGGAGCAGGTCGTGGGCCGCGAGGAGTGCCCGAACTGCGGGGGCGAGGTCGAGCTGAAGACGGCCCTTCTGGAGTCCATCCGGGACCTCGCCGCCGAGGCGGACGTCATCCTCATCGGCACGGACCCGGACACCGAGGGAGAGAAGATCGGGTGGGACGTGTTCAACTACCTCGGATGGGTCACCGCGGAGGTGCACCGGACCGAGTTCCACGAGGTCACCCGGCGCGGCATCACCGAGGCCCTGAGGGAGGAGAACTGGAAGGAGGTGGACGCGGGCCGCGTGTCCGCCCAGATCCTCCGACGGGTCGCCGACCGCTGGATCGGCTTCGCCCTCTCCCAGGACCTGTGGGACGTGTTCAAGCGGCTCACCATCGACCTGGGCGAGCACGACCGCGGCACGCTCATCGAGCTCCGGCTCCGCCTCCCCGAGGGCGTCAGGATCGTCTCCTTCCGACGACGGTTCGACGACGGGCGCACCCCCGCCCGACCCGTCCGCGTGCGCCGGGAGGGCGACGAGTACGTCGTCCGCACCCGCATCACCAGGGGCGGCCCGGTGACCTACGTCGCCACCCTCATGGACGAGGACCGGAAGCTCGGCGACGCCGAGTCCGTGCGGGAGGAGGCCGTGAAGGTGAAGGCGCTCGCGAACGGGGAGGAGATCGAGCCCGACGTCCGGCTCGAGGCCATGACCTGGCTCAGCGCCGGCCGGGTCCAGACGCCCGTGCTCGGCTGGGTCATCGACCGGGCCCGGGAGTACCGGGAGACCGAGTTCTACGCCGGCCGCGCCCGCGTGCCCGCCGGGAAGGAGGAGATCACCGCCCTCATCGAGGAGCTGCGCCTGCCCGAGGACCTCGCGGAGCGGGTGCGCGAGGCCGCCACCGCGCTGCGCCGGATCGCCGAGGAGGGAGAGGGGGCGACCCTCTCCCGGGACGAGCTCGGACCGCTGGCCGACACGGACCTCTTCGAGCCGGCCGACGGCGCGTACCGGCTGTCGGAACGCGCGCGGGAGCTCCTCCGGGAGCGCGGCCTCGTCGGCCTCCTACTCGCGGCGCTCCGGGAGGTCGGGGGATAGCCTACCCCTCCATCCCCTCCTCCAGCGCCCGGATCAACCGCCGCTCGAACCGCTCGTGCGCCCGAAAGTGCTCGTTCGGGTCCCGGATCAGGGTGTACCACCAGTACACCGTGAAGGCCCCCAACGTCAGCACCGTTAGCGCGAGGTACAGCACGGTGCTCCTGCGCGGCACCGGCTCCAGCTCCTCCACCTCGAACGGGGGCTCGTACGGGCTCATCCCCACGGCCCGGGCCACCCCCTCCACCAGGCCCCGCTCCACGGTCGAGTGCTCGTGGAAGTCCCGGTTCAGCGAGTGGTACACGTACAGTACCGCCAGGAGCCCCAGGATCGGGACCAGCGAGAGGAGCACCCACAGCACCGGGTTCCTCGGCTCCCCCCGCAGCCGCTCGACCTCCAGCTCGAGCGCCGCCACGTCCTCGTACCCCGCCTCGCGCAGCAGCCGGATCAGCGTCGAAAAGAACCGAAACGAGCGCTCGAAGTGCTCGTTCCGGCGCCGGATCAGCAGGTACAGGTAGTACAGGTAGAGCGCCTCGCCGGCCAGCATCCCACCCAGGACCGCGAGACCGAGCGCCCCCACCGACCCCGAGAGTCCCGGGACCGCCGACGTCGACGCCCGCAGCAGCGACGCGGCGATCCACGACGCGTAGGTCAGCACCCAGGGCAGCATCGCCTGCGCCACCGGGATCTCCCGGTCCGGCCGGTGCAGGGCGCTGCACTCCCTCAGCCGCATCAGGTACTCGCGCAGCGTCACCTCCCACGCCCCGCCCGTCGGTCGCTTGGGGACTCTCCGGATCCGACGGTCGGAAAAACGGTTATAATCCCACGCGCGATCCACCGACGGTCGGGAACCGGGCGGCCCTCACCCGCCGGGGATGCCCCGACCGGTCGGCAGCCCGGTAAACCCGTCCGAGGCCGTCCCCCGACGCCCCGCTCGGGGGCGTGGATGAGGGGGCGGGCAAGCCGCCGGGCACACCCTCGTTCTCACGGTCAACCCGGTTGATGAGGATCCATTGTCCCCCCTGAGCGGTGATGAGTACGACGGGGGCCGAAACCGGCCCCCGCCCGGCCGATGAGGATCACCGCGCCATCGGACCGGATGAAGACACGACGGGGTTCCCGAGGCGGGGGGAGCCCGTTGCCGCTCCGGGAGGTGTACCGCACCGAGGTGGAGGGCGTCGAGGTGATCGTCCTGCAGGGGGACATCACCGAGCTGGAGGAGGCGGACGCGATCGTGAACCCCGCCAACAGCCGGGGCGTGATGGGGGGCGGCGTGGCGGCCGCGATCAAGGAGAAGGGCGGGGAGGAGATCGAGCGCGAGGCCCGCGAGAAGGCGCCGATCCCCGTGGGCGAGGCCGTCGCCACGACCGCGGGTCGACTGAGCGCGGAGTACGTGATCCACGCGCCCACGATGGAGCGGCCGGCCCAGCGGATCGGGGTGGAGAACGTGGAGAAGGCCACCCGCGCGGCCCTGGAGAAGGCCGAGGAGCTGGGCGTGGAGTCCGTCGCGTTCCCGGGCATGGGCACCGGGGTCGGCGGCGTCCCCTACGAGGACGCGGCGGAGGTGATGGTCGGGGTCATCCGGGAGCTGGCCCCGAGGCTTGAGCGCGTCCGCAGGATCTTCCTGGTGGGGTTCGAGGAGGAGCTGGCGGAAGCGTTCGTCGAGGCCCTGCGCTGAGCGCCCCGAGCCGATCGTTACGATACTCGAAACGATACGCCCCCAACCGAGGCCCTCGGGTAACAACCGGAAATACCGGGAGCCGGCGGGCCGCCGCGGGGCCCGCCTTGCCCGCCGTCCTCGCCCGGGACCTGTGGAAGGAGTACGGGAGGGTCGTCGCCCTCCGCTCCGTGGACGTGGAGGTGGACCGGGGCGAGCTCGTGGCCATCCTCGGGCCCAACGGTGCGGGCAAGTCCACGTTCATCAAGATCGTGTGCGGGGTCACCAAGCCCACCCGGGGCGAGATCCGCGTGCTGGGGGGCGACCCGTCCGACCCGGACGTCAAGCGCCGCGTCTCCATCGTGCCCCAGCAGGGGGGCCTGTACCTCGAGCAGACCGTCCGGGAGAACGTCCGGTTCTACGCCAAGCTGTACGGTGTCGAGCCGGACGAGGAGCCGTTCGAGCTCCTGGAGGTGCACCGGTACATGGACCGACGCGTGGAGCACCTCTCCGGCGGCATGCGGAAGCGCGCCGCCGTCGCCCTGGCCCTCGCCCTCCGGCCCGAGATCCTGGTCCTGGACGAGCCGACCAACGAGCTGGACCCGACGGCCCGACAGGACGTGATCGAGGCCGTGCGAGAGTACAACGAGTCCGGCACGACCGTCCTCTACGTCTCCCACGACGTGCACGAGGTGGAGCAGCTGGAGCCGGACCGCGTGCTGATCTTCCTGGAGGGTCGCAAGGCCCTGGACGAGCCCTTCGACCGGCTCATGAGCGAGCACGGGTCCGTACTGGACGCGTACCGGGCCGTCGCGGCCCAGGTGGTGGGGGAGTGAGAACGTGAGCTGGCGCGCGATCGCCGCCCGGGACCTCAAGGCGTGGGTGAAGGACCGGAGGCGGATGACGGTCACCTTCACCATGCCCGTCATCGTGATGATCATGATGTACGGCGCCTTCTACGACGTGAATCCGACCAGCGTCAACGTCGCGATCCTCCGGCACGACTCGGGCTCCGGGGACCCGATCGTCGACCAGCTGAAGCGTGACCACCGGGTCCACCTGATCCACGTGAAGAGCGTTCGGGAGGGGCGAGACCTGGTCCGACGGGGCTCGGCCTCGGTTTTCCTGTACCTACCGTCCGGGTTCCCGGACCGCAAGGCCGAGGTCTACTACGATCCAACCGACCCGATGGGATCCCGGTACGTCCTGAGCAAGATCCAGCGGGCCTGGGCGAAGCACGTAGCGAGCTCCCTCAAGTCCTCCATGAAGCGGCTGGCCCCGGTGCTGAGGATGATGCCCGTGCGACCCGCCGTCCACGCGCCTCGATTCAACCCGTTCCACGTGCGAACGCCGGTGAAGGGACTCAAGTACTTCGACTACCTGATCCCCGGGCTGGCCGTCATGACCGCGGCGATGGGCTCCATCTTCGGGCTCGGACGCCTCATGATGGAGGAGATCGAGCTGGGCGTGTCCTACGCCCTCTTCGCGGCCCCCATCCGGGCCCGGGACGTCGTCATCGGACGGTTCGTGAACATGACCGTCTGGGGCTGCGTCCGGTGCGCGATCATCGTGCTCGTCGCGCTGGCCCTGGGCGCGAAGATCCTCCACCCCATCCTGCTCTTCCTGGTGGGGGCGCTCTCCGCCGCCACGATGGTCGGGCTCGGACTCCTCATGGCGTCACTCGCCGGCCGCTCGGAGGTCGCGGAGATGGCCACGGGGACGGTGACCATACCAATGATGTTCCTCTCCGGCATCTTCATGCCGATCAGCGTCATGCCAGGCTGGGCCCGGGCGCTCGCCACCATCAACCCGATGTACTACATGGGTGACGCGGCCCGGAAGGCGGCGCTGCTGGGCTACCTCGACCCGGTGGACCTGCTCGTCCTGCTGGGCTTCATGGTCGGGTTCCTGGCGGCGGGCTCGGTCCTGTACGACCGCGTCCGGGAGTACCTCTAGCCGTAGACGTCCCAGGGACCCAGACGACGCGCCGGCCCCGGTAGCTCCCCCCGCTCCTCCCACCGCATCCGCAGCGCCACCGGCGAGTACTCTCGAACGAGATCGAGGGCCAGCTCCACCGGCGGCCTCACCGCGTAGACCAGGTCCGGGTCCAGCACCCGCCGGATCCAGCCCGACGCTCCGACGGCGTCCGCGTTCACGGAGGGCAGCCCGCGATCCAGCGCCCGCCGCACGTGCTCGACCCGCACCTCGACCCCGACCGCGTCCACGCCGCGCTCCCGCAGGAACGAGAGGTACCGCAGGTTCCGCCCGTGACCCACCTCCACGACCCGCCTTGCCCTCAGCTCCCGCACGATCCGGAGCAGCGCCCGCAGCTCGGCGTCACCGCCACGGGGGCCGCTCCGGGTTCCTCCGGGCAAGCTCCAGCAGCCCGCCCTCCCGCCAGGCCCTCCGGGCGAACTCCGGGGGCTCACGCAGGGGCACCTCGCCCGACTCCGACCTCAGGACGAGTTCGTCCAGGTCGACGACGACCCGCTCCCCATCCTCCACGATCTCCGTGGGATCCTCGCGCGCCTCCACCGTGGGCAGGCCCCGGTTCAGGGCGTTTCGGTAGAAGATCCGGGCGAAGGACTCGGCGACCACGCACGCGATCCCGGCCTGCTGCAGGGCCATGACCGCCTGCTCCCGGGAGGACCCGCACCCGAAGTTCCGGCCCGCGACGAGGATGTCACCCTCCCGCACCTTCTCCGGGAACTCCGGGTCCGCCCCGGTCATCGCGTACCGGCCCAGCTCGTCGTAGGAGACCCGCCTCAGGTACCGGCCCGGGATGATCTGATCCGTGTCCACGTTGTCCCCGAACACCCAGGCGCGCCCCTCCCACCTCACGAGCCGCTCACCCGCTCGAGCGCGGTTCGAGGCAGCTCCTCCCTCGGGTCCGCCAGCTCGCCCCGAGCGGCGGCGACGGCCGCCGTGAGCGGGCTGGCCAGGTAGATGTCCGCCTCGACCGAACCCATCCGACCCGGGAAGTTCCGGTTGGCGGTGGACACGCACACGTCGTCGTCACCCAGGACGCCCAGGTGCTCGCCCAGGCAGGGACCGCAGCCGGGCGGGGCCACGCTCGCCCCCAGCTCGATCAGCCGCTCGAGGGTTCCGTCCCGGGCCAGTCGAAGCAGGACGCGTCGGGAGGCCGGGACGACGACGATGCGGACGTTCGGGTCGGGCCCGCCGAGCGCGTCCAGCGCCTCGGTGAACGCCCGGATGTCGCGGTAGCGCCCGTTGGTGCACGAGCCCACGAACACGCGGGTGATCTCCTCGCCCTGCACGTCCCCGACCGGCCTCACGCGGTCCACGGCGTCCGGGACGGAGACGACGGGTTCCACCTCCGAGGCGTCGAGCTCCACGGTCTCGTCGGCGTCCCCGGGGCGCAGCCGCTCCGGTCCCTCCGCGGGCGGTACGTAGGCCGACTTGGCCCCGGCCTCCGTCGCCAGGTTGCACAGGCACATTCGGTCGCCCACGGGCAGCCGCTCCGGCAGCCCGGTGTACTCGAGGACGGCGTAGTCCGCGTACCCGGCGCCCAGCTCCCCGACGATGGTCAGGGCGAGGTCCTTCGCGGTGACCCCGGGTCCGAGGTCGCCGGTCACGTGCACGCGGATGGTCCGGGGCACGCGGAGCCAGAGCTCCCCGTAGAGGAGGGTGAAGGCCATGTCGGTGCCGCCGAAGCCGAACCCGAGCGCGGCGACGCCCCCGGCCGTCGGCGTGTGCGAGTCCCCGCCGAAGATCACCCGGCCGGGCCGGGCGTACCCGCGCTCCACGAGGATCTGGTGGCAGACCCCCTCGTCCACGTGCACGCGCTCAATCCCGTGCCGGCGGGCGAACGCGAGGAGCTCGTTCTGCCGGTTGGCCGCCTCCACCGAGCTGGGCGGGACGGAGTGATCGAAGATCAGGACGACCCGGTCCGGGCGCTTCACGCGCTCCGTACCGAGCTCCCGGAGGGTGCGGAGGGCGGTGGCCCCGGACCCGTCGTGCAGCATGATCACGTCCGGCTCGACGACCGCCACGTCCCCCGCCTCCACGCGCTCGCCACATTTTTCAGACAGGAAGCGCTCCACCACGGTGGCCAACCCGGTCCCCCCGGGGTGCCCCCCGGTTGGTCCTGGTTCGATCGCTCTCGGGGGAGGACTGCCGGAGGCTGCTTAAGAGGAGCCTGTGCGAGGTGGTCCTGCGTGAGATCGGGCACCGAGCGTTCGCCTGCCCGCTGGGAGGTCCCCCGTACTGTCACCCGCGGGACGTGGGTAAGTACCGGCCGCGCGGGTTCGTGCCGATGTGGGAGCTGGAGGCGGCGGGTCGGGTGCTGGAATCCGGGCGCCGGTACCTCCGGGACGAGGACCTGTACGTGACCTGCCTCGTGTGCGATCTCTTGGGACCGATCGGGGGCCGGTCGCTGCCCCTGAGGGTGGTGCGGTGGCGCGGGCGCCGGGCGGCCGCGCTGCGCCTGGGTCGCACGGGGGATTCCCGAAGGGACGGCTTGGTGGAGCTGGCCCTCCGACGGCTGGTCTCGCGCGGTCTCGTGAGCGTGGACGGGGAGTGGTGGCGGGCGGAGGGGGCGTTCCGTCGGTTCGCCCGGGAGGCGCGCGACCTGGTCGAGTTCCTGGCGGCTAACGATCTCCTCGCGATTCCACCACGCGCTTCACGATCTCCCGGAGCCTTGAGTCGGTGATCCGCACCTTCCGGTCGCCCAGCGCCTTGATCCTCCGGAGCACCTCCTCGACCAGCTCCTCGTCCGGCTCCACGCCCAGCTCCCGCAGCTTGGCCTCCACGGCCTTGCGTCCGGTGTGCTTGCCGAGCACGATCCGCCGGTCCATGCCCACCTCGCGCGGGTCCATGGGCTCGTACGTGCGCGGCTCCTCGAGCACGGCGGCCACGTGGATCCCGGACTCGTGCCGGAACGCGTTCTCGCCCACGACCGCCTTGTTCGGGGGCACGTCGATCCCGGAGTACTCCGCGACCTTCCGGGAGAGCTCCGCGAGCACCTCCGTGTTGAACCCGAGGTCGAGCCCGTAGAGCTTCTCCAGCGCCATGACCACCTCCTCGAGCGCGGCGTTCCCCGCCCGCTCCCCGATCCCGTTCACCGTGGTCGAGACGGCCTGGGCCCCGGCCTCCACGGCGGCCAGCGAGTTCGCCACGGCCAGCCCGAAGTCGTCGTGACAGTGCACCCCCACGGGCACGTCCACGACCTCCCGGATCCTCCGCACGAAGAGCCGCATGGCCTCCGGGATCATGACCCCGACCGTGTCCGTGGCGTGCACGCGGTCCGCCCCGCACTCCTCCGCGGTCCGGTACACCTTCTCCAGGAACTCGAACTCCGTCCGCGTCCCGTCCTCCGCGGAGAACGCGACCCACAGCCCGTGGTCCTTCGCGTACTCCACGGTGTCCGCGACCCGCTCGAGCACCTCCTCCCGGCTCATCTTCAGCTTGTGCCTCAGGTGCAGGTCCGAGGTCGCGATGAAGGTGATGACTCCGTCCACCTCGCACTCCACCGCCGCGTCCACGTCCCCCCGCAGCGTCCGCGCCAGGCAGAGAACGTCCGCGTCCAGGCCCTCCCGGGCGATCCGGCGGACCGCCTCCCGCTCTCCCTCGGAGACCACCGGGAACCCGGCCTCGATCTGCTGCACGCCCAGCTCGTCCAGGAGGCGCGCGATCTCCAGCTTCTGCCCCGGGGTGAAACTGACCCCGGGCGTCTGCTCCCCGTCCCTCAACGTCGTGTCGTAGATGATCACCTCGTCCGGGAGCTCCATCCGGTCCACAACCTCGCGCACGTAGGGGCTCTGCACGGGGTCACCCCTCCAGGTCGTACGCTTCCTCGAGCCGCTCGAGCGTGACCAGCCCCACGTCCACCTTTCGCCTCAGCAGCCGCACCAGCCGCTCCACCTTCTCCCGCTCGTCCACCACCTCCACCACGACGGGCAGGTTGGTGGAGCGGCGCAGGATCCGAGCCTCCGAGCGCCCCCGACGCCCGCACCCGGCGAAGCAGCGGTGCACCGTGGCCCCCCTCAGACCGAGCTCCCGCACCTTCTCCAGCACCCAGTCCACGGCCGGGACGCCCTCGATCCGATCCCCCTCGAGCAGGTACAGCTTCATCTTAACCGGCTCCCGGAACCCCCGCGCCAAGTCACCCTCGCCCCGCCAGGTACAGGTGGGCCAGCGCCATGCCCCCGAGGACGCCTAAGACGCCCACGCCCAGGTTGGCCAGGAGGTAGAGGGCGGCGAGGGAGGGCGAGACCGCCTCCAGCTCCACGAGCTCGTACGCGAACGTGCTGAACGTGGTCAGGCCGCCGCAGAACCCGACGGTCAGCAGGGCCCGCGCCTCCGGGGAGAGGCGCAGCCCCAGGCTCACCGACCACATCACGAACCCGAGGAGGAAGGAGCCCAGCCCGTTGACCGCCACCGTACCCCACGGAACCCCCATCGTCCCCGGGACCGCGCCCGAGATCAGGTAGCGCGCCACCGACCCGAGCGCGCCCCCGAGCGCCACCGCCGCGAGCTCCTTGATCGTGATCCGGCCGACCCCCTCACGCCACCTTTCCGATCAGCGGCGCGAGCAGCGCGATCGCACCGAGCAGGAGGCAGACCTTGGAGAAGTCCAGCCGCCGGGCCACCCGCAGGAGAACCTCCATCGAGAGGAGGCTGACGATGAAGGAGGTGGCCAGCGCGCCCGCCATCCATTCAGCCCCCACGGCCCGCGCGGCCTCCATCCCCTCCTTCAGCTCGAGCACGGTGGCCCCGAGCATCGCCGGACCCGCGAGGAAGAAGGAGAGCCAGACCGCGTCCCCCGAGTCGAACCGTCGCCAGAGCAGGATCGCCATGGTCGTGCCCGAGCGGCTGATGCCCGGGATCACGGCGAACCCCTGCCCGAGCCCCACGAGCAGGGCGTCCGAGAGGCGCACGTCCCACCGGGTCCTCAGCCCCGCGGGCGAGACCCGGAGGAGGAGACCGGTGACGATCAGCGCGAGCCCGATGAGCATCTGGACGGTGTCGCCCGTCGCCGCCGAGACCGCGCGCTTGAGCACCTTGTAAATCGGGACCCCCACCGCGCCCGTGGCGAGGGTGGCCACGATCAGGAAGACCGCGAGCCGGCGCCACTCACCGCCCCGCACCAGGCCGACGAGCGCGTTCAGGTACGGGCGGGCGAAGCGGGCGAGCACGGCCAGGAGGGTGCCGGCGTGCAGCCACAGGGCGAGGTCGAGCGCGATCCGGGGGTGCACCCCTATAACCCGCATCAGGGCCATCGCGGCCTGGCCCTCGCTGCTGACCGGAAGCCACTCGAGGGTGCCCTGCACCACCCCGGCCAGGATCGAGGTCCACAGCCCGGGCACGCGCGGCCCCGGGCCGCGGCCCGGTCGGCCCCTAAATGGGGATATCGGGCGTGGGAGGGGAAACCCGCGTCGGGGGTTGTCCGGTTGACCCGGGCCGTGGTGACGGTCATCGGGGTGGATCGGCCCGGCATCGTGGCGGGCGTGTCGCGCGTCCTGGCGGAGCACAACGTGAACATCGAGGACATCTCGCAGACCGTGCTCCGGGACCTCTTCGCGATGGTCATGCTCGTGGACCTTTCCGAGGCGGACGTGAGCGTGAAGGAGCTGCGCCGGGAGCTGGAGCGGGTCGGCGAGGAGCTCGGCGTGGACGTGGTCGTGCAGCATGAGGACGTGTACCGAGCGATGCACCGGGTCTAGGCCGGGGGGTCCGCGTTGGGCCGGCTGGACGTGGAGGAGGCCGTGGAGACCGTGGAGATGGTCCGACGGATGAACCTGGACGTGCGCGCGGTCACGCTGGGCGTCAGCCTCCTGGACTGCGCGAGCCCGGACCCCGGCGAGCTGCGCGAGCGGGTCGTGGGAAAGCTCCTGGACGTGGCCGGCGACCTGGTCGAGGTCGTGGAGGAGGTGGAGGAGGAGCTCGGGGTCCCGATCGTTCACAAGCGGATCGCGGTGACGCCCTGCTGCCTGATCGTCGCCCCGGCCGCCCGGGAGCTCGGGGAGGAGGCCGCGCTCGAGCTCGCGGACGCGCTGGACGAGGCGGCCGGGGAGGTGGGCGTGGACTTCATCGGCGGTTACACCGCGCTCGTCTACGACGGGTTCACGACGGGTGACGAGGCGATCCTGGACACGATCCCGGAGGCGCTCGAGCGGACGGAGCGGCTGTGCGCCTCGGTGGTCGTGGCCGACGAGCGCTACGGGATCAACATGGAGGCGGTCAAGCGCGCGGCCGAGGCCGTGAAGGAGACGGCCGAGCGGACGGACGGGCTCGGGTGCGCCCGGCTCGTGGCGCTCGCGAACGCGCCGGAGAACACCCCGTTCATGGCGGGCGCCTTCCACGGGGTGGGCCAGCCCGACGCGTGCGTGAACGTCGGGATCTCCGGGCCCGGCGTCGTTCGGGCCGTGATCGAGGAGCTGGGCGACGTCGACTTCCGCACCCTGCACGACGAGATCAAGCGCACCGCGTTCAAGATCACCCGGGTCGGCGAGCTCGTCGGGCGCCGCGTCGCCGAGCGTCTCGGCGTCGAGTTCGGGGCCGTGGACCTCTCCCTCGCCCCCACTCCGGAGGAGGGGGACAGCGTGGCCGAGATCCTCGAGGGGATCGGGCTCGAGTCCTGCGGGTGCCCCGGCAGCACGGCCGCCCTGCACCTCCTGATGGACGCGGTCAAGAAGGGGGGCGCGGCCGCGACCTCCCGGCACGGGGGCTACAGCGAGGCCTTCATCCCCGTGAGCGAGGACGCGGGCATGGCCCGGGCGGCGCGGGAGGCGCTGACCCTGGAGAAGCTCGAGGCCATGACCGCCGTCTGCTCCGTCGGCATCGACATGGTCGTGATCCCGGGCGACACGCCCGTCGAGACCATCGCCGGCATCATCGCGGACGAGGCCGCCATCGGCGTGGCTACGGGCAAGCCCACGGCCGTGCGCATCATCCCCGCCCCGGGCAAGGAGCCGGGCGACGAGTTCGAGCTGGGCGGCCTGCTGGGCAAGGCCCCCGTCATGGACGTCTCCGATTACCGACCCACCATGTTCCGACGCCGCGGACGCGTCCCGCCCAAGTTCCCCCGATGAAGAGCCTGCCCCGGCTCGACGCCCGGATGAAGAGGATTGGCCTTGCGGAGGGCTTCCCCGACCGACCGCGGGGGTGAACGCGTCGCCCACCGTCGTCGTGATCCCTGGCGACGGCATCGGCCCCGAGGTGATCGACGCCGCCGTCCGCGTCCTCCGCGAGGTCCTCGGCGGCGAGCTGGAGCTCGAGGAGCGGAGGGCCGGTTACCGGCTCTGGAAGGAGAAGGGCGTGACCATCGAGGAGGACACCATCGAGGCGTGCCGCGAGGCGGACGCCGTCCTCTTCGGCGCCTGCACCACGCCCGAGGACCCCGAGGCCGAGAGCCCCATCGTCCGCCTGCGGCGGGAGCTGGACCTCTACGCGAACGTCCGGCCCGCCCGCTCCTGGCCCGCCCCCCGGCCCGTCGAGGCCGAGTTCGACCTCGTGATCGTGCGCGAGAACACGGAGGGCCTCTACGTCGGCTGCGAGTGCGAGGTGCACGACGGGGTCACCCTCGCCCTCCGCAAGATCTCCCGCGAGGGCGCCCGCCGGGTCGCGGAGGTCGCCTGCGACCTGGCCGAGGAGCGGGACGGCAGGGTTACGATCGTGCACAAGGCGAACGTGCTGAAGCTCACCTGCGGGACGTTCAAGCGCGCGGCGATCGAGGCGATCGAGGCCCGGGGCCTGGAGTGGGACGAGGAGTACGTGGACGCGGCCGCCTACAGGCTCGTGCGCGAGCCCGACCGCTTCGACGTGCTCCTCACCTCCAACCTCTTCGGAGACATCCTCTCCGACCTGGCCGCCGGACTCATGGGCAGCCTTGGCCTGGCGCCGAGCGCGAACGTGGGGGACGAGCACGCGCTGTTCGAGCCCGTGCACGGGTCCGCCCCCGACATCGCCGGCAAGGGCATCGCCAACCCCCTCGCCGCCATCCTCTCCGCCGCCATGATGCTCGACTGGCTGGGATACGAGGAGGAGGCCCGGGCGATCGAGCGCGCGGTGGAGGCGACGCTGCGGGACGGCGTGCGGACGCCGGACCTGGGCGGGCGGGCGAGCACGGAGGAGGTGACGGAGGCCGTCCTCTCACGACTGCGTGAGGGGTGACCGGAGGGCGACCGGCTCGTACTCCGGGTCGCCGGACAGCTCGATCCGGGCGGGCCGGGGCAGGCGGCGAACCCGCTCCGCGAAGCGCTCGAACTCCCCACGTACCAGGAGCCGGGCGAGCTCCTCGGCCAGCCGGATCTTGTCCAGGAAGCAGCACCGCTCCGTCTCGGCCACGGCCGGGTCGTTGAACGTCAGCTCGACGCGCCCCTCCCCGCCCAGCAGCTCCGCCGCCCGCTCCGAGACGATCGTGAGCCTCTCCGGCCCGTCCGACAGCCGCAGTACGCGCCCGTCCGCGTCGTACCGCACGTCGTCCCGGCCTCGCTCGATCCGCCGGGCCTCCCGGAGGGCCAGCGCGAGGAGCCGGCGGCAGGTCTCCGACCGGAAGACCCGAACCCGGGGGTCCGCCACGTGCCGATCACCCCGAGGAACCTACTGCGGCACGAGCTCATCGGGCTGGAGTGCCGGGTGGTTAAGTCGCTGGGCCCGCCGTACGAGGGGCTGGAGGGCGTGATCGTGGACGAGACCAGGAACACGCTCGTCCTGGATACGGGCTCCGGTGAAAAGGTTATAGTGAAAGATCAGGTGCTGCTCGAGCTCAAGCTGCCCACGGGCGAGCGCGTGCGCGTTGACGGCGCCCTGCTCGTGGGCCGACCGGAGGAAAGGCTAACTAAGCGGTTCAGGTACGCGGAGACCGTCCGAGGCCGCTTCGACCCGGAGGACTACCTGGACTGAGGGGGCGCCGAAGTTTGGGGAAGGCGAAGGACCTCGGTCTCGGGGTCACGCCCCCCAAGCGGGAGTGTGACGACCCGAACTGTCCCTTCCACGGCAACCTGAGGGTCCGCGGGACGATCCTGGAGGGCGTGGTGGTGAGCGATCGAATGGACAAGACCGTGATCGTGGAGCGGGAGTACTACAAGTACGATCAGAAGTACGAGCGCTGGGAGCGCCGCCGATCCCGGATCCCCGCGCACAACCCACCGTGCATCGACGCCCGGGAGGGTGACCGGGTCAAGATCGCGGAGTGCCGTCCCCTGAGCAAGACGAAGAGCTTCGTCGTGATCGAGGTGCTGGAGCGGGCGGGTGAGCGGTAATGCGCGCGATCAAGGCCAAGTCCCCGCGCGCCGCGCTGCCGGTGGGCGCCCGGCTCGTCTGCGCGGACAACACGGGCGCCCGGGAGCTCCAGATCATCGCGGTCAAGGGCTACAAGGGCGTCCGGCGCCGGCTGCCGAACGCCGGGATCGGGGACATGGTCGTCTGCTCGGTTAAGGAGGGCACGCCGGACATGAAGAAGGAGGTCGTGAACGCGGTGATCATCCGGCAGCGGAAGGAGTACCGCCGGCCCGACGGAACCCGGGTCAAGTTCGAGGACAACGCGGCCGTGATCACGACCTCGGACGGCGCCCCGCGCGGCTCCGAGATCCGCGGCCCCGTGGCCAAGGAGGCGGCCGAGCGCTGGCCGCGCATCGGCAGCATCGCGAGCATCATCGTGTAGGGGGACCGGTCCGTGCGCTGGACCAAGTCCCGGCAGCCGCGCAAGCAGCGCCGGGCCTTCTTCAACGCGCCCCTACACAAGCGCCAGAAGCTGATGAGCGCGACCCTACACCCGGCCCTCCGGGAGCGGTACAACCGGCGCAGCCTGCCCGTCCGGAAGGGTGACATCGTCCGGATCATGCGCGGCGACTTCAAGGGCCACGAGGGCGAGGTCGTGGAGGTGGACCTGAAACGCATGCGTATCTACGTCGAGGGCGCCACGATCGAGCGCGCGGACGGGGAGGAGGTGTACTACCCCATCCACCCGTCCAACGTCATGATCGTCAAGCCCAACCTCGACGATCCCATGCGCCGCAAGATCATCGAGCGGTCCGGCGGCACCCCCGAGGAGCTGGACGCGCGGGAGATGGAGGGAGAAGAAAAGAAGGAGGAAGGGTAGCGCGGGAGATCCGGAGAGCGGGATCGGGGGTAGGCTCGAATGGGTCGCTCCCGGAGCGGACCCAAGCGCCACGTCAAGCGCCTGGCCGCCCCGTACGCCTGGCCGATCCCCAGGAAGGAGGGCGGCAAGTTCGCCCCGCGCCCGTACCCGGGCCCGCACACCATGGACACCAGCGTGCCGCTGCTGATCCTCGTCCGCGACATCCTGGGCTACGCGGACTACGCGCGGGAGGCGCGGAAGATCATCACCCGGGGCGAGATCTACGTCGACGGCGTGCCGCGGAAGGAGCCCAAGTACCCGGTCGGGATCATGGACGTGGTGGAGATCCCGCGGGTGAACGAGTGCTACCGGGTGATCATGAACCGCTACCACCGGATCGACGTGGTCCCCATCGACGAGGACGAGGCCCGCGTCAAGGTCTGCCGGATCAAGAACAAGACGTACGTGAAGGGCGGGAACCTCCAGATCACGCTGCACGACGGGAAGAACTGGCTCGTGGAGATCGAGGACCCGACGGACCCGAAGGAGGACGTGTACAGCGTCGGCGACAGCCTGGTCCTGCGGCTGCCGGAGCCGGACAGCGACGAGCGGTGGGAGGTTGAGGATCACCTGCCGCTGGAGGAGGGCGTCTACGTGTACGTCATGACGGGCCGGCACGCGGGTGAGGTCGGTCGCATCGTCGAGATCCACGTCACGGAGGGCCCGCAGGAGGACGTCGTGACCATCGAGAACGAAGAGGGCGACCGGTTCCAGACGACGAAGGACCGGCTCATCGTCATCGGCGAGGACGAGCCGCTCGTCACCGTGCAGCCGGAGGAGGGGGCGTAGCGCGTGTCCGTCGTGGACGAGGAGACCCGGCGCCGGATCCTGGAGGACTGGGAGAGCAACCCGATGCGCCGCCCCCGGCTCGGCAAGGTCACGGTCAACATCGGCGTCGGTGAGTCGGGCGAGCGCCTGGAGAAGGCCTACCAGCTGCTCCAGGACCTCACCGGTCAGAAGCCCGTGTACACGGTCGCCAAGGAGACGAACCCGAGCTTCGGCATCCGCCGCGGTCAGCCCATCGGCGTCAAGGTGGACCTACGCCGCGACCGGGCTCGCGAGTTCCTGGACTGGGTCCTGGACGCCGTCGACCGGGAGCTGCGGGAGAGCCAGTTCGACGAGTTCGGCAACGTCTCCTTCGGCCTCGAGGAGCACATCGCCCTCGAAGGCGTGGAGTACGACCCCGAAATCGGTATTTTCGGCATGGACATCGCCGTGGTGCTGGAGCGCCCCGGGTTCCGCGTGATGCGGCGCCGCCGCTGCCGACGGCCCATCCCGCGTCGGCACCGCCTGACGAAGGAGGAGGGTATCGTTTACATGGAGGAGGAGTTCGACGTGGAGGTCCTCCCGGGGTGATGCCGCATGGCCAAGCGTGAGTTCGGGAAGGGTGCCCGCCGGTGCCGACGCTGCGGCGACACGCACGGGGTCATCCAGAAGTACGGGATCATGCTCTGCCGGCAGTGCTTCCGCGAGGTGGCCGAGAAGATGGGGTTCAAGAAGTACCACTAGTTGGGGGTCCGGCGCGTGACCCTGATGGACCCGCTGGCCGACGCCATGGCCACGATCAAGAACAACGAGATGGTCGGCAACAAGGAGTGCGTCATCGAGCCCGCCTCCAAGCTCATCGGCCGCGTCCTGAAGGTCATGCAGGAGCACGGCTACATCGGTAGCTTCGAGTTCATCGACGACGGCCGCTCCGGCAAGTTCCTGGTCCGACTGGTCGGCCGCATCAACGACTGCGGCGTGATCAAGCCCCGGCACCCGGTGAAGAAGGACGAGTGGGAGTACTGGGAGCAGCGCTACCTACCCGCCCGCGACTTCGGCCTCCTCATCGTCACCACGCCCGAGGGCGTGATGTCCCACTACGAGGCGAAGGAGCGCGGCATCGGCGGCCGGCTGCTCGCCTACGTGTACTAGGGGGCGGCGGGCCGTGTCCGAGGCCCGGCTCGAGCCCGCCGAGGACGCCATCCCCGGCGTCATCGTGATGGAGGAGCGGGTCAAGATCAAGGACGACGTCGAGGTCGAGATCCGGCGGCAGCACGACCGGAGGTACGAGGTCACCGTCAAGGGGCCCAAGGGCGAGGTCACGAAGGAGTTCTACTACCCGGACGTCTACATGTGGCTCGAGGACGACGAGGTCGTCATCGCCACCACGCGACACAACCGACGGACCAAGGCCATCCTCGGCATGATCAAGTCCTACATCGAGAACATGCAGAAGGGCGTCACCGAGGGCCACGAGTACCGGCTCAAGCTGGTGTACTCGCACTTCCCGCCGGAGGTCAAGGTGGACCAGGAGAAGGGCAAGGTGTACATCGAGAACTTCATGGGAGAGAACGTGCCGCGAGTCGCTGAGATCGTGGACCCCGAGAACACCGAGGTCATCGTCCAGGGCCAGGACATCATCGTCCGGGGCATTGACAAGGAGGCCGTGGGCCAGACCGCGGCCAACCTGGAGCAGGCGACCGAGATCAAGGACCGAGACCCGCGCGTGTTCCAGGACGGTATCTACATCGTCGAGAAGGACGGCAAGAAGATCGAGCCCCGCGTCTAAGGGGTGCGAACCTTGGTCCGCAACCCCAACCTATCCAAGGAGGAGGAGCGCCTGCTCCGGCTCCGGGAGGAGCTCAAGCGCAAGAAGCCCAAGTTCCGCCGCCAGGAGTGGCACCGGTACAAGCGGCTGGGCGAGAAGTGGCGCCGGCCCAAGGGCCGGCACAGCAAGATGCGCCGCAAGTTCAAGAGCAAGCCCAAGATGCCCAACCCCGGCTACCGCTCCCCCAAGAAAGTGCGCGGCCTGCACCCGTCCGGGTACGAGGAGGTGCTCGTCTACAACCCGAAGGACCTGGAGAAGATCGACCCGGAGCGCCAGGCGGCCCGGATCGCCTCCCGCGTCGGCAAGCGCAAGCGGCGCGAGATCCTCAAGAAGGCGAAGGAGCTGGGCATCGTGGTCCTGAACGCCTGAACGCCCGACGCCCCGTTCTTGCGGCCGATCGTTACGACTCTCGTAACGATTCCCGCGGGGCGGGCTACAGCCGCACCTCCCCCTCATCCGTCTCCACGACCACGCCCTCACCCTCCTCCACGCGGCCCACCACCTTCGCCTCCACCTCACCCGAGACCGCGTCCACCACGTCCTCCGCCACCTCCTCCGGGACCACGAGCGCCATGCCCATCCCCATGTTGAACGTCCGGTACATCTCCTCCAGCGGCACGTTCCCCAGCTCCCGGATGACCTCGAAAATCGGCTGGGGCTCCAGCGGGTCGTCGATGACGTACCGCACGTCCCCCCGCAGCCGCTTCAGGTTCTCGAACCCACCGCCCGTGATGTGCGCGATCCCGTGCACCTCGAACTCCTCCAGCACCCTCAGGACCGGCCGCACGTAGATCCGCGTCGGTTCGAGCAGCTCCTCCGCGACCGTCCGACCGTGCGGCAGCTCGTCGTCCGGCCCGTACTCCCGGAGCAGGACCTTCCGGGCCAGGGTGAGCCCGTTGCTGTGGATCCCCGAGCTGCGGAGACCGACGATCGCGTCGCCCGGCTCGACCTCCTCGCCCGTGATCGGCTCGCCCTCCAGCAGGCCCAGGCAGGCCACGACCAGGTCGAACCCACGGCCCTCCCGCTCGCCCCGCACGATCTCGGGCAGGGTGGCGAGCTCGCCCCCCACGACCGGGGCGCCGGCCTCCCGGGCCCCCTTGGCCAGCCCCTCGGCGATCTCCCGGCACACGTCCGGGTCCGGGTCCTCCATGGCCAGGTAATCGAGGAAGGCGATGGGGCGCGCGCCCAGGCACACCGCGTCGTTCGCGTTCATCGCGATCGCGTCGATGCCCACGGTGTCGTACCGGTCCGCGAGCTGGGCGACGAGGACCTTCGAGCCGACCCCGTCCACGTTGAGCGTCAGGAGCCGGTCGTGCACGCGCAGGACCGCGGCGTAGTGCCCGATCCCCTCGACCTCCTCGACGCCCTCGGGCTCGATCCGGTACCGCTCCAGGACCTCTCGGATCGCCCGGACGGCGCGGGCCTCCCGGTCGAGGTCCACGCCCGCGTCCTTGTACGTCATCCGCTCGCTCACGGGCCCTCCCCCTCACGTCAGCCGGAAGCACTCGAGGTTCTCCGGGGCCATGGAGAAGACCTTGCGGAACGTGCGGCGCAGGTGGTTCGACAGGTGCTTGCAGGCCTTGGGCTCCCCGTGGTTAGTATAGATCTTCGACGGGGGCGCGGGCTTGATCGTGCGGACGTACTTGGTCAGCTCGATCTTGTCCCCGTGCCCGCTGAACCCGCTCACGGTCTCGACGCGGAGCTTGATCCGGAGCGTCTCGGTCTTGCCCTCCGGGGTCGGCAGGGGGACCTCCTGGTACCCCTCCTGGATCTGCCGGCCCAGGGTGCCCTCGGCCTGGTAACCGACGAACACGAGCGTGTTCTTCGGGTCCTCTGAGAGCTCCTTGAGGTATTCGAGGATGGGGCCGCCCTCGAGCATGCCGGAGGTGGAGAGGACGACGGCCGGGTCGTCGTCCTCGATGATCGCGCGCCGGTGGTCGGAGCCCTCGACGGGACGGAACACCTCGGAGGTGAACGGGTCGTCGTCCTCGTGGAGGATGCGGTGCTGGAGGCGCTTGTTCAGGTACTCTGGGTAGGTGGAGTGGATGGCGGTCGCCTCGTAGATCATGCCGTCCAGGTACACGGGGCACTCGAGCTCGCCCTTGCGGTACATGTCCTCGAGGACGAGCATGACCTCCTGGGCGCGCCCGACGGCGAAGGAGGGGATGAGGACCTTCCCGCCCTTGCGGACGGTGTCGCGCACGATCTTCCGGAAGCGGGCCTCCTCCTTGCGTCGGCTGCCGTGCCGGGAGTCCCCGTAGGTCGCCTCGATGACCATGCAGTCCACGCGCTTGAACTGGTTGTCCGCGCCCTCGAGGAGTCGGGAAGGGGTGGGGTTGATGTCGCCCGTGTACACGAAGTTGAAACCCTTGTCCTGGAGGAACACGTGCACGGAGGCGGAGCCGAGGATGTGGCCGGCGTTGTAGAAGGTGATGCTGATGTCCGGGGTGATGTCGGTGGGCTCGCGGTAGTCGAGGGTGATCGTGCGCTTGATCACCTTCTTGACGTCCTTCTCCGTGTACGGGGGCTCCTGACCGCGCTTCTCGGTGACCTTGATGTAGTCGAGGAGGAGCAGGTACATCAGGTCGCGGGTCGGGGGCGTGCAGTAGACGGGTACGCGGCTCTCGATGACCTCGTGCCGGTAGAAGTACGGGAGGAAGCCGCAGTGGTCCAGGTGCGCGTGCGTGATCACGATCGCGTCCAGATCGTCCATGCGGAACTCCGGGACGTTGAAGTGCGGGTACGCGTCCCGACCGTTGGCGGCCACGTTCACGCCGCAGTCCAGGAGCACGCGGCTCTCCTCGGTGTGCAGGAAGAGGGCGGAACGGCCGACCTCCTGGAACCCGCCGAGCGCGCTGACGCGGGCCCAGCGGGACTCGCTGCCGCGGCTGCGCGTGCGCCCGCAGAAGATGCGCTCGCTGACATTCTTAAGGAACCGGCGGCGGGAGTCGTCGGAGAGGATGAGCCGGCGGGTCGTGTTGACCGTCTTGGAGGGGATGGGCGGTTTCCGGTAGATCTTGGGAACCCAGCCCGTGTCTCGGGAGATCCGGTGCACGTTCTTGCCGCGCTTGCCGATGACCAGGCCCGGCTTCTTGGCGAAGATGACGACCTCGCCCGTGTCCAGGAAGATCAGGTCCCGCTCGCTGACGCCGGCGTCCTCCGGGATGATGTCCAGGATGACCTTCTTCGCGTCCTTGGCGGGGGAGAGGGCGCTGGGGTTGGGCCGGATCTTCACGCGCTTCCGCAGGGCCTTGGCCAGCCGGGTGATGAGGTCGGAGTCGTTCTTGACGAAGGAGTGCGGCGAGTTCGTGTAGATGACGACCTCCGGTCCCTCCAGGTCCACGTCGGTCACGACGATGTCCGAGGGTAGGACCTCCTCCACCTTCTCTTTGATCTCCTTCTTCACCTCGCTCAGAGATTTCCTGCCACTCGCCTCGTTCAACGTGGCCGCCCCGGCGTCACCGGTGTTGGCGTCCGGGAGGGCCGGAGGGCGCCTACAGGTAGCTCTCGACCTCCTCCTCCGGCAGCTCCCGGTACCCCTCGTCCCGCGTGATCGTGACCACGGTCACCCCCTCACCCGTGCCCGTGTCCCGCTCCAGGGCCGAGCGCACGGCGCGCACGGCCACCTCGATCGCGTCCTCCAGGTCCATGTCCTCCTCGTACTCGGCCTCCAGGACGCCGTAGGCCGTGGGAGAGCCCGAGCCCGTGGCCGTGTAGTCCTCCTCGATGATCGAGCCGCTGGGGTCCAGGTTGTACAGGGCGGGCTCCTCCTGGTTGAACCCCCCTATGATCAGCTGCACCAGGTACGGTCGGAAGGACTTGAGACTCGAGTGCAGGACGTGGGAGGTCACGTTCGCGATCGCCCGCGCGCTGATGTCCCGCCCGTGCCGCAGCCGGTACAGCCGCGCCTCCGCCCGCATCAGGTCCACGATCTTCTGGGCGTCCGCGACCGAGCCCGCCGTGGTCACGCCCACGCGGTCGTGCACCCGGAAGATCTTCCGGACCTCCTTGCCCGCGATCAGGTTGCCCATCACCGCGCGCCGATCCGCCGCGAGCACCACCGCGTCCCTCGCCTTGATCCCCACCGTCGTCGTGCCCTTCATCAGCTGATCCAGCTCACGCATCACGTCCGTCAGCTGCAACGATCACACCCCGGCTCAGTACGTCTTGGCCACCCGGATCGTGCGCTCGGCGGGCTCCCCGCACACGGGGCACCGCTCAACCTCGGGCTCCCGCTCCTCCGGGTAGGGCGTCCCGAGCACGTCCCCCTCCACCTCCTCCTCCAACCGGCGACCGCACTCCTCGGACCCGCACCAACCCGTCTCCACGATCCCCTCCCCGACGAACTCGCGCACCTCCTCCAACGACTCGGCCCGGTGCAGGCGCTCCTCAAAGCGCTCCCAGGCGCGCCGACGCAGGTTCTCCTGCACCTCCTCCAGCAGCCGCGGCACCACGTCCGGCAGCTCCGAGAGCGAGTACGTCTCCCGCTCCAACTCATCCCGCCGGAAGACGACCGCCGTCCCCTCCTCTAACTCGCGCGCCCCGAGCTCCACCCGCAGTGGTACACCCTTCAGCTCCCAGTAATGGAACTTTCGTCCCGGACTCACGTCCCGGTCGTCGAGCTTGACCCGCGCCACCTCGGAGAGCTCTTCCCGCACCTCCCGGGCCTTTCGCAGGATCTTCTTCCGCACGCCCTTCTTCAGGATCGGCACGATCACCACCTGGTACGGGGCCACGTCCGGCGGCAGCACGAGCCCGTGCTCGTCCCCGTGGATCGCGATCACCGAGGCCACCACGCGGTCCGAGACGCCGTAGCAGGTCATGTACGCGTACTCTTGCTCCCCCTCCTCCGTCTCGAAGGTCACCTCGAACGTCCGCGAGAAGTTCTGCCCCAGCATGTGGATCGTCCCGATCTGCAGCGCCCGCCCGTCCGGCATCAGCGTGTCGAACGCCACCGTGTACTCCGCGCCCGGGAACTTGTCCCACTCCGGCCGCACCGAGGCCACGTACGGGACGCCCAGCTCCTCGAAGAACGACGAGTAGAGCTCGAACGCCTCCCGCACCTGCTCCTCCGCCTCCTCCCGCGTCGCGTGCGCCGTGTGCGCCTCCTTGAACGTCGTGATCTCCCGCATCCGGATCAGCGGCCGCGTGTGCTTCGTCTCGTACCGGAACGTGTTCACGATCTGGAACACCTTCAACGGCAGGTCCGCGTGCGACCGGATCCACAGCGCGAACATCGGGTAGATCGCCGTCTCGCTCGTCGGCCGCAGCGCCAGCTTCTCGTCCAGCTCCTTCAGCCCCCCGTGCGTCACCCAGAACACCTCGTCCTCGAACCCCGCGATGTGCTCCGACTCCCGCTCCAACTGCGTCTCCGGTATCAGCGTCGGGAACAGAACCTCCCGGTGCCCCGTCTCCCGCAGCCGCCTCCGCAGCCGCTCGATCACCCGACGCCGGATCTCGAACCCGTACGGCAGCCACACGTACAGGCCTTTAACCGGGTACCGCACGTCCATGACCTCCGCGCTCCTCAACACCTCCGCGTACCACTCCGAGAACTCCAACCGATCACCCCACCGGGGCCGGTGACCGTGAAGATCCCGAAGAAGAGAATGCAGCTCCCGCGCGAGGTCCTCGTGGGAACCGGCGTCCTACCCGACGCCCCCGACCTCCTGCGCAGCGTCGGCATCCCCGAGGGCACGGCCGCCGTCCTCACGGGCCCCACCACGAGGAAGGTGGCGGGCCGAGACGTCGAGGAGCACCTGCAGGAGGCCGGGTACGAGACCGCCCTCGTGATCGTCCGGGGATCCACCGAGGAGGACGTGAAAAAGGCTTTGGAGGAGCTTCGGGACGCGCGGGCCGACGTCGCGATCGCCGTCGGCGGCGGCAAGGTCATCGACGTGACCAAGGTCGCCTCGCACCGGCTGCGCATCCCCTTCATCAGCGTCCCCACCTCCGCCTCCCACGACGGCATCGCCTCCCCCTTCGCCTCCATCCGCCGCGAGGACCGACCCTACTCCGAGCCCGCCCAGGCCCCCCTCGCCATCCTCGCCGACATCGACGTGATCCGCGAGGCCCCAGACCGACTCATCCGCGCCGGCGTCGGCGACGTCGTCTCCAACGTCACCGCCGTCAAGGACTGGCGCCTCGCCCACCGCCTCCGCAACGAGCCCTACAGCGAGTACGCCTCCAGCCTCTCCCTCATGGCCGCCAAGATCGTCATGAGGAACGCCAAGCCCATCGGCCAGCTCCTGCCCGAGGGCATCAAGAAGCTCGTCCAGGCCCTCATCAGCGGCGGCGTCGCCATGAGCATCGCCGGCTCCTCCCGCCCCTGCAGCGGCTCCGAGCACCTCTTCAGCCACGCCCTCGATGTCGTCGCCGACCGCCCCGCCCTCCACGGCGAGCAGTGCGGCGTCGGCACCATCATCATGGAGTACCTACACGGCGGCGACTGGCGCCGCATCCGCGACACCCTACGGCGAGCCGGCGCCCCCACCACCGCCGAGGAGCTCGGCGTCAGCGAGGACGAGCTCATCGAGGCCCTCTGCACCGCCCACGAGATCCGCCCCGAACGCTACACCATCCTCGGCGACCGCGGCCTCACCCCCGAGGCCGCCGAGCGCGCCGCCCGCGAGACCGGCGTTATTTGAACACCTCCTCCACGACCACCTCCTCCACCCGCTCATCGTACTCCCGCATCAACTCCGCGAACCGCCGCTTCGCACCCACCCAGTCACCACGCACCGCATCCTCACCCTCCACCCGCACCCGCAGCGTCCCCTCACCGTCCCACTCCACCTCCGCGTCCACATCGGGCGCCAACGTCCCCAACAACCCCTCCGCGCGCTCCACCACGTCCTCGAGCACGCCTATCACCTCCACCTCGTATACCAGCGTCCTCCCCGCCAGCGGATGGTTCAGATCCACCCGCACCCGGCCACCGTCCACGCTCACCACCCGGCCGCGACGACCCTCCGGCGTCACCACCGTACCGCCCGGCCGCACCTCACCCCGCACCTCCGACCGACGATACGTTCGCACCAACGACGCGTCCCGCTCGCCGAACGCCTTTTCCGGCGGCACCTCCACCTCGAACGAGTCCCCGGGCTTCCGACCCTTCAACTCCTCCTCCACCGGCTCCCACACCATCCCCGCGCCCACCACGACCACCACCGGACCGGGCCGCACGTCCAGGTCGTGCTCCTCCGCTACCTCCTCCCGCGTCGTGTCGATTACCTCGCCAGTCTCCTTCACGCGACCCGTGTAGTGGATTTTCACGAAGTCGCCCTCCTCCACGGCCAAACCGGCTACCCCCTTAGCATCGCCTCCACGAGCAGCTCGACCGCCTCCTCCTCCGACAGGCCCCGAGACATGAGCGCCTCGATCTCCCGGCGCTCGAGCGTGCCCAACGCCGCCTCGTGCGTCAGACGCGCGTCCGGATCCACCACCCGAAGCTTCGGCACGCTCTCCACCCGACCGTCCCCTCGAATGATCTCCGAGCACTCCACGTGGCCCCGCGCCCCCGGCGCCTCCCCCGAGATCTCACCAACGAACCGTACCCGAGCCCCATCGATCGCCGCCGACCGCGAGTCCAACACCGCCCCCGCGTCCTCACCCACCAACCGCACGCTCTCCTCCACGTCCACCACGTCCTCTCCCCTCGCCATCACCCGCACCACGCTCTCCAACGAACCCTCCCGACGCACCACACCCCGCGACACCCACTCCAACTCACCCACCCGACCCCGCGTCAACCGAAACTCGCTCGACAACCGGCCCCCCTCGCCCACCTCCAGCTCGTACTCCGCCCGCAACCGCACGCCCCGCTCCCCGTGATAGTGCACGTCCCGCACCTCCAACTCCGCGCCATCCTCCACCACGAACTCCGCCACCATCTCGTGCAGCACGTCCTCCGCCCGCGGGAACGAACAGTGCGACAACAGCGTGACCCGCGCCCCCGACTCCACCACCACCCGCGTTTCGATCCGCTGCACCCCCTCCTCCCACGGTACCCCCACGCAGAAGTGCACCGGCTCCTCCAACCGCACCCCCTCCCTCACCACCAGCTCCGCTCGCACGCCGTCCTCCCGCTCCTCCGCCTCGATCACCAGCCCCTCCCGCTCCCGCACGTTCACCACCCGATTCTCCAGCACCACCACCCGCGGCGCGTCCGGATCCGCGTGGTAACCGGCCGGGCCGAACACCTCCTCCTCGCTCACTCCGCCCCGCACACCAGATCGCCCCCGCAGATCCGACACTTGTACACGATCTCCTCCGGATCACCCTCCTCCACGATCCGACCGTCCAGCATCAGGTACGCCCGATCCCCCACCTCCTCCGCCAGATCCCGACTGTGCGTGATCAACAGCACCGACGACCCCTGCTCCCGCATCCACTCGATCAACCGCGCCAAGTCCTCCAACGAGGACATGTCCAACCCCGCGTCCGGCTCGTCCAGGATCACCAACTCCGGCCGCATCGCCATCACCGCCGCCAACTCCACCCGCTTCCGCTCACCCCCGCTCAACCCCTCCCCGCACTCCCGCTCCCAGTACTCGTCCGGATCCAACCCCACCATCCTCAGGCACCGCCGCGCCCACTCCTCCTCCTCGCACCCGGCCATCACGTACTCCCCCACCGTCAGCCCATCAAACCGCGCCGGCTCCTGCCAGCACAGCGTCAACCCCCGCCGCGCCCGCTCGTGCATCGGCAGGTCCGAGATCTCCTCCCCCTTGAACCGAATCTCCCCTTCCACCTCGTACCCCTCACTGCCCATGATCGCCCGCGCCAGCGTGCTCTTCCCCGACCCGTTCGGCCCCACGAGGTCCACGATCTCCCCCGACTCCACCCGCAACGACGCGTCCCGCACGATCACCTCCTCACCCACGCTCACCCTCAGGTCTTTAACCTCCAACAAGGCCATGCACGCCGGCCCCCAAACGCCGCGACCCGGGCCCGACGGAAGCCTACCGGGCCGCCGATGAGGGCCCGGCCCAACGCCCGGGACACCCACGGCCGACCACCCAGGTGGGATGACGCGCGCGCCGACGCCCGGGCACAGGGGCCCCCACCCAAATAACCTCCGCAGGGGGCGAGAACTCCCTGGACCGCATCGAAATCCACGAGATCCAACCCCCCAAACGCGACCTCCAGACCGTCAAGGAGGCCCCACCCACCCACGAGGCCCCCGTCTGGGACGCCGTCTACCCCCACCACCGCCACGAACGGGGCCTACTCGACCGCATCACCCAGGCCATCCTCCGCACCCTCCACCGCACCGAGCCCAACCGCGTCTGCGTCGCCCTCGAGGGCATGGACAGCGCCGTCCTGGCCGTCGCCGCCGCCCGCGCCTGCGAGGAGTACGGCGTCGAGCTCATCCTCTACACCGTCGGCTTCTTCCCCGGCATGCCCCGCGCCCTCGTCCACGCCCGCGCCCACCTAGTCGCCCGACACCTCGACCAACACCACGAGACCCCCGTCAGCTTCTACCACCTCCAGGTCCCACCACCGCCCCACAACGCCAAACGCGACCTCTGCCAACAGTGCGGCAAGCTCCGCTTCGAGGCCGCCGCCCACGCCTTTCCCGGCTCCCTCATCCTCGGCGGCGCCAACTACGGCGAGGCCCCACACCGCGCCCAGATGCCGCCCACCACCCGGCACCCCACGGCCCTCGAGTACCGCCCGCTCCTCGACCTCAAGCTCGACAAGGGTCACATCGTCGCCGCCCTGCGCGAGGCCGACCTCCACTTCCCCCGCTTCGAATGGTGGAAGAACGAGAGCGGCTGCGGCGTCCGCGACTACCTCCGCAAGACCCCGGACCCCGACGGCGTCCTCACCACCGCCCGGCTCAACGACGAGCTCCACCGCCTCCTCACCGAGGAGGGCGTCCACTGCGGTTACCACTACGACACCGCCATCGTCCTCCACGACGGCCGGACCGCCTATCCCATCCTCATCCCACTACCCTGGGCCTGGGACCGCGAGACCCACCGATCCGCCCAGCGCGCCCTCGAATGGCTCCGGGAAGAGCACGACCTCGACGATCCACTCCGGCTCGAACCCCGGGACCCACCCCTCAAAACCCTCCTCAAACGCGCCCGGCAGCTCGGCCTCATCACCCCGTGAACCCGTCGGCACGCCAATCCTTCATCACCGCTCAGAGACCGGGGTTCTCCCCATCTCGAGGCGCCCCGCGGTCCCCCGAGACCGAAAAACAAAACCCAATCGTTACGACCATCGGAACGATCGGCCGATGAGGAGGTGGACCCACGGCGACCGCCGGGGATGATCGCAGTCGCGGGCCCCGAGGCCGCCCGACCGCGCCCGATCCCGGGGAGCGACGGTGCACCCCGCGTCCGCTCGACTTTCAGCCGGGCCGGTCGGGGAGCGGGACGTCCTCCCGGGGCAGCTCGACGACGATGACGGTGGGTTCGCGCTGCATCTCGGCGTCGCGGAGGATGCGGTGGAGCTCGTCGGTCCGGTCGCGTTCGAGGCGGTGGACCTCGGTGCCGTAGGCCTCGGCGAGGTCGGCGGGGTCGGTGGGGAGGTCCATCCCGGCGGGTTCCGGGTCGTCGAGGCCGGCGGTCTGACGGGTGAAGCCGAGCTCTCGGTTGCGGAGGACGAGGACGGTGACGGGTAGGTCCTCGCGGACGACGGTCTCGAGCTCGTGGTGCGTGGCGAGGAAGCCGCCGTCGCCGGTGATGGCGAGGACGGGCTCGGGGGTGCGGGTGGCGGCGCCGAGGGCGGCGGGGAGGGCGAAGCCCACGGGGCAGAAGGCGCCGGAGTGGATGAGCTCGTTGGGGGCGGAGAGGCGGGCGGCGAGGAGGGCGAGGGGCGTGTGCTGGCCGGAGTCGAGGGTGACGGGGCCGATCCAGGCGCGGAGGGCGGTTTTGACGACGCGGTAGGCGTGGAGGTCGGGCTCGTCGGGCTCGCGGCGCTCGGGCCTCCAGGGTCGCGTCTCGGGCGGTTGCTTGAGGAGGGCTCGGAGGAGTGGTGCGGGGTCGCACTCGAGGTGCAGGTCGGCGGGGCCGTTGAGGTGGAGGGTGACGGCGATGATCTCGGCGTCGGGTTCCTCGGGGAGGGTGCGCTCGGTGAGGCGGGCGCCGAGGGCGAGGATGACGTCCGCCTCCCGCAGGACGTGGTTGGCCCAGCCGCGGAGGCCGACGACGCCGTAGTTGCGAGGGTGGTACTCGGGGACGACGCCGCGGCCGCGCATGGTCTGGACGATGGGGGCGTTCAAGCGTTCGGCGAGGCGTTCGAGGTGTTCGGTGGCGCGGGCGCGGTAGCAGCCGCGGCCGACGAGGAGGGCGACCTTCCTGCCCTGGAGGCGGCGTCGGACCTCCTCGATCTCCCCGTCGGTGGGCTGCGGTGGGCGGGTCTCGCGGAGGTGGGGTTCGAGCTCGTCGGGGGTTTGGGGTCGGGTGAGGACGGCGGGTTGGGAGCGGGCGAGGGCGCGCGCGGCCTCTCGGGGGTCGCGGGTTACGGTGAGCCGGGCCCGGTTGGACTCGAGGCTGGGTAGGAGGGATTGGAAGCCCTGGTCGAGGGGTTCGCCGGTGATGCAGAGGATGGGGACGTGATCGGCGAGGGCGCAGGCGAGGCCGGGTAGGGCGTGGGCGAGGCCGGGGCCGCGGGTGGCGAGGAGGGCGGCGGGCTCGTTGGAGACCTCGGCGGCGCCGATGGCGGCGTAGGCGGCGGTGTCCTCGCGGTTGGTGCGGACGAGTTCGTCGCGTTCAGCGAGCTCGAGGTAGGGTTCATGGAGGTCGTCGCCGGGGACGGCGAAGGCGGGCTTGAGATGGTGCGCGAGGCGCATCAGTCCTCCTCCCGGGCGAGTTCTAGGTACTCCTGGATCATGTGAGGGAAGGAGGTGGCGGGCATGTAGCGGAGGCCGAGCTCGCGGGCCCAGCGCTCGATACCCTCGTCCTGGGCGACGACGGCGGCGTCGAGCTCCTTGGCGAGGAGGAGGACGTCGAGGTCGGGGGCGCTGTCGAGGGTGCCGTGGCGGACGGTGCGGCGGTACTTGCGGCGGAAGCGGCGGACGGTCTCGCCGATGACCTCGCGGATGATCTTCTCCTTGGGCACGTCGGCCTCCTCGCGGAGCATGATCTCGTAGGTCTCGAGGGCGGCTTCCCAGATGGCCTTTTCGGCGCGCTTGCGGCCGCGGTCGAGGCGCTCGCGCATGTCCTTGACGTAGGCCATGAAGAGGCGGGCGGGGACGCGGACCTCGTAGCGGTTGGGGGTCTTCTTGACGATCCAGGTGTCGATGCGGGTGGTGAGGTCGGGGCACCCGTGGCGGTTGAGGAAGCCCTTGAGCTCGCGGTAGACGGTGGGGTAGGGGACGTAGCAGCTGACGTGGAGCTTCAGGCGGGCGTGGGCGATGAGGTCGAGGAGCCGGGAGGCGGCTCGACAGAGGTCGCCGTCACCGAGACGGTCGACGACGTCCTGGTGGGTGAAGGCGGTGGTGTCGAGGACGAAGCGCTGCTTGTACACGGGGTTACCCCCGGTGGGCGCGGAGTTGGAGGCCGCGCGGGGTGAGGGTGGCGCGGAAGGTGACGGTCGCGTCGCGGAGGGCGGCGGTGGCCTCCTTACCGTCCTGGACGGGTCGGACGCCGAGGAAGCGGTACTCGGGGTGGGTCCAGGGCTCGGTCTCCTCGCCGGTGAAGGCGTGGAGGAGCCGGGCGACGGCGTTGACGGGGTTGGGGCGGCCGGCCGGGTCGGGTGGGATGACGTCGACGTACAGGTACTCGCGGGCGGTGTAGAGGGCGAGGCCGGTGAGCTCGACCCCGTGGACGCGCTCGGTCGCGGTCCGGAGCTCGAGGACGTCCACGTCGCAGGCCTCAAGGGTGCGGTGGATGGCGCGCTCGAGGTCGCGCTTGGTTCCGGTGAGTTCGAAGTCGAGGAGGCCGTGGGGATCCTTGCGCACGAGGTGGCGGCGCTCGGGTCGTTCGCCGGTGATCCGCTCGGCCTCGCGGGCGCCGTGCGGGGTGAGGGTGTACGCGCAGGAGGCGGTCCAGGGGTCGAAGGTGATCGTGAGGATGGGGCGGCCGTCCAGGAACACGCGCTCGGCGCGGATGGGGCCGCGGATGCGCTCGATCGTGACCTCGCGGTCCCGGATCCCGAGGTCGGAGCCGGTGAGCTCCCGCAGGACCTCCTCCAGCTCCCGAAGCTCCCCCTTGGTGGGCCTGCGGGTCGCGGTCAGGGCGGGCCACCCCGGCCCCGCCGGGCCGGGGGCTGGTAAGTAATCACGCCCTGGGCTGCATCCGGAGGGCTCCGGTGGGGCAGGCGCGGGCGCAGCTGCCGCAGGCTCGGCACCGGCTCTCGTCGACCTCGAGGTACGCCTCGGCGACGAGCAGGGCGCCGGTGGGGCAGGCCTCCATGCACTCGCCGCACCCGGTGCACCGGTCGGTGTCGAGGGTGAAGCGGGCGCTTGGGGTCTCCACCTCGAGGGTCTCGCCCAACGGGAGCCCCCGCCCGGGGTTCGGCGCGCCTAACCTTATATGATCCGCCGGCGCGGGTGGGCGGGGGTTCCGGGCGTGCGCGTGCGGGACGTGATGGTTGAGGACGTGATCGCGGTGGAGCCGGACGAACCGCTGGAGCGGGTGCTGCGGGCGCTCTCGGAGGCGTCGATTCACGGGGTGCCGGTGGTGGAGGACGGGCGGTTGGTCGGGATCGTGACGTCGGTGGACGTGGTCTGGGCGCTGGCGAGCGGGGAGTGGCGGGAGCTGCGGGCGGGTGAGGTGGCGCGTCGGGCGGTGGAGGCGGGTCCGGACGAGCCGCTGGAGGTGGTGCTGGATCGGATGGCGGCGGCGGGTCAGGATCGGGCGGTGGTCGTGGAGGAGGGTCGCGTGGTGGGCGTGGTGACGGTGCTGGACGCGATCCGGGCGCTGTTGGGGGAGGGGTAGTTGGAGCGGTTGTTCGAGCCGCGCGCGGTCGCGGTCGTGGGGGCGTCCCGGGACCCGCGGAAGGTGGGGCACAGCGTGCTGCGGAACCTGCTCGCCGGGTTCGAGGGTGAGGTGTACCCGGTCAACCCGCACGCGGACGAGATCCTGGGCGTGCGGTGCTACCCGTCGCTCTCGGAGGTGCCGGGGCCGGTGGACCTGGCCGTGATCGTCGTGCCCGCGCCGATCGTGCCGGAGATCGTGCGCGAGGCGGGGGAGGCGGGCGTCAAGTACTGCGTGGTCATCTCGGCGGGCTTCTCGGAGGCGGGGAACGAGGAGCTGGAGCGGGAGCTGGTGCGGGCGGCGCGGGAGGCGGGCGTGCGGATCGTGGGCCCGAACTGCCTGGGGATCATCAACGCGCGGTCCGGGCTGAACGCCTCGTTCGCGGCGGAGATGCCGCCGGCGGGGAGCATCGCGTTCGTGTCGCAGAGCGGGGCGCTGGCGACGTCGGTCATCGACTGGTTCTCCTCGGGGGACGTGGGCGCGATCGGGGTGGGGTTCAGCAAGTTCGTGAGCCTGGGGAACGCGGCGGACCTGGACTTCCCGGACTTCCTGGAGTACCTGGCCGGGGATGAGGAGACGGACGTGGTGGTCCTCTACCTGGAGGGGGTGAAGGACGGGGACGCGTTCGCGGAGGCGCTATCCGCGTGCGCGGGACGGAAGCCGGTGATCGTGCTGAAGGGGGGTCGGACGGAGGCGGGCGCGGAGGCGGTGAGCACGCACACGGGCTCGCTGGCGGGCTCGGGCGAGGTGTACCGGGGAGTGATCGAGCAGTGTGGCGGGATCTTCGTGGAGGGATTCGAGGAGGCGTTCGACACGGCGAAGCTCCTGGCGAAGGCGGGCCCGCCGCGCTCGGACCGGGTGCTCGTGGTGACGAACGCGGGGGGCGGGGGGATCCTCGCGGCGGACGCGCTGCACGAGTCGGGGTTCAGGCTGCCGGAGCCGGACGGTGACCCGTCCGTCCTGCCGGAGGAGGCGGCGACGGGGAACCCGGTGGACGTGCTGGGGGACGCGGACGCGGAGCGGTACCGGGTCGCGCTGGAGGAGTTCGCGGACCCGGACCGGTACGGGGCGGTGATCGTGATCCTGACCCCGCAGAGCGTGACCGAGCCGGCGCGAACGGCCCGGGTGGTGGCGGAGTTCGCGGAGGAGTTCCCCGGACCCGTGCTGGGGGTGTGGATGGGGCGGCACTCGGTGGCGGTGGGCGTGCGGACGCTGGAGGAGGCGGGCGTGCCGACGTTCCCCTCGCCGGAGCGGGCGGTGCGGGCGCTGCGGAACGCGGCCCTGTGGGCGAAGATTATATAATGAGGGCCCGTTAGGGCGGCCTAACACGCCGCGGGGAGCCGGGAGCTTGCCGAAGTCGCTGGCGGAGGTGGAGGAGGGCCGCACGGTCCGCATCGTGGACGTGGTGGCGGGCCGGGGCGCGGCCGCCATGCTGTACAACCTCGGGCTACGGCCGGGCGCTCGGGTGGAGGTGATCCGCTCCGGCCCGGGCCCGGTCGTGGTCCGCACCGAGGGGGGCACGTTCTCGATCGGCCGCGGCCTCGCGTTCAAGGTTCTCGTGGAGGAAGAGGAGTAGGGGGACCGGAATGCGGGTTGTAGCGCTCGTGGGACCGCCGAACGTGGGCAAGACGACGATCATGTCCCGGCTCTGCCGCACCTCCCTCGAGGTGGGGAACTGGGCCGGGGTCACCGTCGAACGCCGGACCTGCGTGTACGAGTTCCGGGGTTCCCGGTACCGGGTGGTCGACCTGCCCGGCACGTACAGCCTCGTCACGACCTCGGAGGACCAGCGCATCACGCGGGACGTGCTCCTCGGCCGGCTCGACGAGCACCCGGACGTGATCGTCGTGGTGGCCGACGCGCTGAACCTCGTCCGGGGCGTCTCCCTCCTCCTGGAGATCGCCGAGCTCGGGCACACTCACCTCGTGCTCGCGGTTAACATGATGGACGAGGCCGAGCGGCTGGGCCTGAGCGTGGACGCCCAGACCCTGGAGCGCCGGCTCCGCGTGCCTGTCGTGCCACTCTCAGCCAAGCGCGGGACCGGGATCCGGCGGCTCAAGCGGGCGATCGCCGACGTGGCGGAGGGCCGAATCGAGCCGGACCCGCCTCGGGCGGAGTATCCCCGACCCATCCTGGTCGCCGTGCGCCGGCTCGCAGAGGAGCTGGAGCGCGGGCTGGGAGAGCCCCGGGAGCGGGCCCGGGGACTCGCGATCAAGCTCCTGGAGGGTGACGTGGACCTGGCGGAGCGGCTGGGTGGGGATCTATCCGAGCGGGTCGAGCGGTTGCACCGGGAGCTGAGCGAGGCGCTGGGCCGGGATCCCCGCGCCGAGATCAAGCGGGCGCGGGATGACCTGGCCTCCGAGATCGTGCGCGCGGCCGTCTCCGGGCGCCCCGCGCTCGACCGTCAGGCGCGGCTGGACCGCGTGCTCGTCCACCCGCTCTGGGGCGGGCTCCTCGCGGGCGTGGTCCTGTCGGGCGTGTTCGCCCTCTCCTTCTACTTGGGTGACCTGCTGGCCGAGCCGCTGGAGGACGCGTTCGACGCCCTTGGAGACTGGGCGAGGCGCGCCCTGCCGGACCCCTGGGGCGGGCTCCTGGGGGACGGGGTCTTTGCGGGCGTGGGCGCGGTGCTGGCCATGTACCCGTACATCCTGATCATGACCCTGCTGCTCACCGCGCTCGAGGACACGGGGTACACGGCCCGGGTCGCCGCGCTCCTCTCCGGGCCGCTCTCCCGGTTCGGCCTGCACGGAAAGTCCGTCTTCCCCGCCGCGCTCTCCCTCGCTTGCAACGTGCCGGGGGTCACGGGCGCCCGGATCATCGACGACCCGAGGGCGCTGACGGTGACCGTCCTCGCCCTCCCCGCCGTGCCGTGCAGCGCCCGGCTCACGGTGATCGCCTACCTCACCGGCCACCTCCCCGACCCGTGGCGGGTGCCCGCGGCCGTCTCCATCTACGCGATCGCCCTCCTCACCTTCCTCGGGACCGCCGCGCTCCTGCACCGGCTCCTGTACGGGCCAATCGAGCCCCACGCGGGGACGGTGGTCGAGCTCCCGAGGATGCGGCGCCCGCACCCTGGGACCGTGTTCCGGGTGACCTGGCTGCGGTCCAACGAGTTCCTGCGGAAGGCGGGCACCGTAATCCTCGCCGCCTCGATCGCCATCTGGGCGCTCACCCAGTACCCGGCCCCGCTCGGCCACGGTAGCGCGGTGGAGGTGATCGGAAGGGCTCTGGAGCCGGTGACCGGGGCGCTCTTCGGGCTGGACTGGGGCAGCGCGGTGGCCCTGCTGACGGGGGTGCTGGCGAAGGAGACGGTCGTCTCCACGATCAAGACCCTGCACCTGCGGCTGGCCCCGGCCCAGGCGTACGTCCTGGCCCTGGTGAGCACCCTCTACATCCCGTGCGCGTCCACGATCGGCGCGATCTACTCGGAGACCGGGTCGGCGCGCCTAACCGCGCTTTCCGTCGCCCTGAACCTGGGCGTGGCCACCCTGGTCGGGGGGCTGGCGCACCTGGCGCTCTCCGTGGCATAATTTTTTTAGCATCGTCCATGCTACTTGCTAGCACGGAGCAGGGTCCGGGGAGCTCAGCGGTGCTGGAGTCGCTCCGGGAGGCGCTGCGGGTCCTGGAGCGGCATGCCCGGGTGCTGGAGCTCGTCTCGGACCACGAGCCGGTGGGGATCGAGCGCCTCTCCGAGCTTTCCGGGATGGAGTGGCACAAGGTCCGCTACTCCCTCCGCACGCTCGAGCGTGAGGGGATCATTCGGCCCTCCCCGCGCGGGGCCGTGCTCACGGAGGAGGCCCCGGAGCGGGTGCGAGACCTGGTCAGGGAGCTTCGGGACCTGCGCGAGCGGTTCGACGCGCTCCTACGGCGCTACGAGCTCCTGCTGGATCGTATGGATCGCACGCAGGGGGAGGGTTAGGTTGGAGGGTCCGGTTGGTCACATCGGGAAGCGGATTCGGATGGAGCGGATCATGGACCGTGAGACGGGCCGGACGCTGATCGTGCCGATGGACCACGGGGTGACGATGGGGCCGATTACGGGCCTGAAGAACCTGGAGGAGACGGTGGATGCGGTGGCCCGGGGCGGCGCCAACGCGGTCCTGATGCACAAGGGGATGGTGCGCGCGGGTCACCGCGGGTACGGGCGCGACGTGGGGCTGATCGTGCACCTCTCCGCGAGCACGGAGCTGGGCCCGGACCCGAACTACAAGGTGCAGGTGGCGGACGTGGAGGAGGCGATCCGGCTGGGCGCGGACGCGGTCAGCGTGCACGTGAACGTGGGGGCGGAGGAGGAGCCGGAGATGCTGCAGAAGCTGGGTGAGGTCGCCCGGAAGTGCGAGGAGTGGGGCATGCCGCTGGTCGCGATGATGTACCCGCGCGGCCCGAAGGTGGAGGATGAGTTCGACGTGGAGTACGTGAAGCACGCGGCCCGCGTGGGCGCGGAGCTGGGCGCGGACATCGTCAAGACGAACTACACGGGCGACCCCGACTCCTTCAAGGAAGTGGTGAAGGGCTGCCCGGTCCCGGTGGTCATCGCGGGCGGGCCGAAGGCGGACACGCCGGAGGAGATCCTCGAGATGGTGAAGGGCGCGATCGAGGCGGGCGCCGCGGGCGCGGCCATCGGCCGGAACATCTTCGCGCACAAGTCCCCGCGCATGCGCGAGGCGATGACGCGGGCCATCGCGCGCATCATCCACGAGGAGGCCGACGTGGAGGAGGCCAAGAAGGAGCTCGAGCGGGTGTGATCGAATGGCCGAGAAGGAGATCTGGGTCTCCATCGCGCACGAGGCCTCGTGGGAGGAGAAGAAGCCCTTCGTCACCGAGGCCCTCGAGGCCGGCGCCGACGTGATCGTCTGCCTCCCGGAGGAGGTGGAGAAGGTCAAGGAGCTGGGCAACGTCAAGGTCGCCGTCCCGCTCGCCGCCGAGGGCGGCTCCCCCGACCTCGCCCTCGACGAGCTGGAAGACGTGGACGCCGACCTCGTCATCGTCGGCGTCCGGGGCGAGGGTGACGGCACGATCGACCTGCCGGAGGACGTGAGCGAGTCCGTCGACGCGGAGCTCCTCCGGCGCGCCCGGGAGCAGGGGTACGAGGTCGCCGAGTACGTCGAGATCCGGGACAAGCCCTACGAGCGCTTCGCCGCCGAGATCGCCCGGGAGCTCGAGCCCGAGTACCTCATCACCATCGGCCGCGACTGGAAGATCATCCCCCTCGAGAACCTGATCGCCGAGCTCCAGGACGAGCCCACCCGACTCATCGCCGGCGCCCGCGACGCGGAGGAGGCCAAGATCGCCTTCGAGACCCTCGAGGTCGGCGCCGACGGAGTCCTCCTAGACGCCCAGCGCATCGAGCCGGGCGAGATCAAGAAGACGGCCGAGGTGGCCGAGGAGGTCACCGCCGAGCGGTTCGAGCTCGTCCCCGTCGAGATCAAGGAGATCGAGCCCATCGGCAAGGGCGACCGCGTCTGCGTCGACACCTGCACCCTCATGGAGGAAGGCGAGGGCATGCTCGTCGGCTCCACCGCCCACGGCATGTTCCTCATCCACAGCGAGAGCCTCGACAACCCCTACGTCGAGCCCCGACCCTTCCGCGTCAACGCCGGCCCCGTCCACGCGTACATCCGCGTCCCCGGCGGCCGAACCAAGTACCTCGCCGAGCTCGAGCCCGGCGACGAAGTCCTCGTCGTCGACCGGGAGGGCAACGCCCGCACCGCCGTCGTCGGCCGCCTCAAGATCGAGAAGCGCCCACTCCTACTGATCAAGGCCGAGTACGAGGGCATCGAGCTCCAGACCATCGTCCAGAACGCCGAGACCATCCACCTCGTCCGCGAGGACGGCGAGCCCGTCTCCGTCGTCGACCTCAAGCCCGGCGACAAGGTCCTCGCCTACGTCGAGACCGACGAGCGCAAGGGCCGCCACTTCGGCATGGAGGTCGAGGAGACCATCATCGAGAAGTAGGCCCCCCAACGCCCCCCGACCAATCGTTACGACCACCATAACGAAACCCGGTCGCGCGGCGAACCGGGGAGGGCCTCGCATGAGGCTGGTCAACGTGGTCGTCTGCGGACACTTCAACCACGGTAAAACGACGCTAATCAAGGCCCTCACGGGGGAGTGGCTGGACCGACTACCCCACGAGCGGAAGATGGGAGTGACCATCGAACCAGCGCGGGCCTTCCTGAAGCTGGAGGGAACGACGATCTCCCTGGTGGACGTGCCGGGGCACCGGGACTACATCCGCAACATGCTGGCCGCCGCCTGGAGCGCGGACTACGCGATCCTCGTCATCGCGGCCGACGAGGGCCCGTGCCCCGGCACCATCGACCACGCGCTCATCGTCTCGTTCTACGGGGCCAGGATCGTCCCGGTCGTGAACAAGGTCGACCTGGTGAGCGACGAGCGCGCGCGGAAGGTGGCCGAGGACGCCACGGAACTGCTCGACCTGCTGGGCGCGGAGACCGTGTGCGAACCAATCCTCGTCTCGGCGAAGACCGGGGAGGGAGCCGAGGAGCTCCTGGACGCGCTGGCCGGGCTCGAGGAGCCCCCGCGACCCGAGCCCGAGGGCCCGCCCCGGGCCCCCATCGAGTCGACCCGGCGGGTGGAGGACAGGCTCGTGGACGCGTTCTGCGTGCTGGACCGCGGCCGCCTCGGTGGCACCGTCCGCGTCTACCCGGGCGGAGAGGAGGCGGAGGTGGTAGAGCTCGACCCCGAGCCCCGGCCGGGCGTGCCCTTCCGGGCCAGGCTGAGGGTGGATGAGGACGTCTCGGTGACCCGGGGCATGCACCTGGGGGAGGACCTGACGACGACCGAGTCGCTGGAGGCGGAGGTACTATCCATCGGGGCGAAGCTCCGACCGGGCAGCATGGTGAAGGTGCACGTGCTCTCGGCCGCCGCGAACGCTCGGTTCACCGAGATCGAGACGGACGCGGGCACGGACACGCTCCGACCCTACGCGGAGGGGCACAACGTGGCCCGGGCTAGGCTCCGGCTGGACCGTGAGGTCGTGGCGGAACCGGGCGACCGGTTCCTGCTGACCGTGGGGACCGAACCGGCCGCGGTCGGCGTGGTCCGGGATCTCGGGGAGAACTAGACCGAGAGCGTCCCCGACGACCTCGGACGCTAACCCCCGTCCGGGAGCAGCTCGGCGACCCTCCGCGCGGGCTCCCTCAGGGCGTGGACCAGCCCACCTGGGTCCCGATCCAGCGCCGCCCGCAGCACCCGCTCGTCCTCCGGGATGACCACGTCGAACCCCTCACGCTCGTCGGAGCCGGCCCGGTTCAGCACCCGGACGGCGGGCAGGCCGAACTCGCGGGTCAGGGCCTCGGCGCGACGGTAGTCGTGGAGGGCGGCGGGGTCGGGTGAGGTCACGAGCACCGCCGCGTCGGCGGCACTGAGCGCGGCGATCACGGGGCACCCCAGGCCGGCCGGGCAGTCGATCACGCAGTCCTCATCCTCCGGGATCATCCGATGGACGATGTCGGCGAGCTCCGGGGCCCAGGGCTCGGTCTCCGGGTGCACGACGCGAAGTCCCAGCTCGGGCTCCCGGGACTCGGCGATGCGTCCCAGCTCGGTCTCGCGGAGCTCGATCGCGTCCTCGGGACAGGCGATCGCGCACGCCCCGCACCCGTCGCAGGCGATCGGGTCGTCCACGGCCCGCCAGGGGCAGACCTCCAGGCACCGCTCGCACCCGGCGCAGCCGTCAGTCCGGACCGCGTACCGCGCCCTCACCTCGGTGACGTCCCGCTCCCGCTCGAGGTTCAGGTAGGCGGGCGTGTCGGGCTCGGTAACGTCGGCGTCCACGAGCACGGCCCCCAGCTCGCTCGCGAGCGCGATGGAGAGCACCGTCTTCCCGACGCCGCCCTTCCCGCCCAGGACGGCGATCCTCAAGCGGCCTCCTCCCTCAGCCCGTCCAGGGCCTCCCGGACGACGTCGCGCAGCTCGTCGGACCCCAGCGGGTCATCCACCCGGGGCGCCCTCCACGTGGGGACCTCAACCTCCCGCTCGACCCGCCTCGTCCAACGCTCGGAGAGGTCCGCCTGGTTAATCAGCACGACGTGCGGCACGCGCGCGACCCGGATCACCCGAAGTAGGCGACGCAGGTCCCGGAGCGCGGCGGGCGTGGGCTGCGTGACGACGAGCGCGGCGTCGACGGCCCTGAGGACGTCGTACACCTCCTTCCCGGCGCCCGCGGGGGTGTCCAGCAGAAGCCGAGGTCGATCCTCGGTGTGGTCCAGCAGGTGACGCACGAGGTGCCGGGAGCGGCGGTCCCCGACGTTAAGCCGGCCGGAGAGAAGCCGGGCCCCCGTCTCCCGCACCCGGTACTCGCGCACCTCACCGATCTCGATCTCCCGGGGCGTTAGGGCGTCCCGCGGGCAGGCATCCAGGCACAGGCCGCACCCGTGGCACAGGCCCGGGTCCAGGTCCCAAGACCGGCCCACGATCACGGCACCCGAGTGGCAGACCCGGGCGCACTCGCCGCACAGCGTGCACCGGTCCGGGTCGACCTCGGGGCCGATCAGGCATACCCTACTCCGGGCCTCCTCCTCGCAGTCCAGGTATAGGTGCAGGTTGGGCGTGGTGACGTCCAGGTCCACGGTGGTCCAGCCCAACAGCCGGTGCGCGTGCGCCGCGATCGTCGTCTTGCCCACGCCGCCCTTGCCGCCGGTCACCGCGAGCCTCAACCGTCATCCCTCGGGCAGCTCGCCTCGGGCCGCCTTAAGCGCGGCCTCCTCCGGGTCCGTGCCGGGCTCGGCGATGTAGGCCTTGATACCCTGAGCCTTCAGCCCCTGGAGGGCGTTGGGCCCGTACCGGCCGGCGACGGTCGCGTCCACGTCGAGCTGGGCGAGCACACCGACGATCTGCCGACCGGCCCCTCGGGGCAGACCGGCCGCCGGGTTCTCCCGGGACTCCACGAGCTCGACCTCGTCGCCCTCGACCTCGTACACCCGGATCTCCGGGGCGCGGGCGAACCGGGCCGAGACGCCGTCGCCCTCGACCATCACCGCCACGCGCACCTACCACGGACCCCCGCGACCGCGCCTGGGGCCACCGCGTCCCGGCCCACCGCGGCCCATCCCGCGACCGATGCCCGCGTAACCTCCCCAGGTACCCGGGCCCGGGTTCACGCGGTGGATGAAGACGGCCGGAGCGCCGCAGTTAGGGCAGCTGGCCGGCTTGGGCGCGCCGTAGGGCACCTCGATGAGCTCACCGCACCTCGAGCACCGGAAGACCTTCACGCCGCTCCGGGTGGCGGCGGGCACGCCCGACCGTCCCCTTAGTCCTCGTCCTTGCTTAGCTCCTCAAGCTTCCTCTCCAGCTCCTCAAGCTTCTTCCGCAGCTCCCTGAGCTCGTCCCTCTCGACCTCGCCGGCGGCCGCCCTGCTGAAGCTCTCCGCGAGCTCCTTCATGGTCTCGGCGAAGTCCTCGCCGAAGGCCTTCCGCATGGCCTCGATCATCTTCTCCCGCGTCTCCTCGTCCGTCATCGCCGCCCACCACCAGCCGCCGCCCCAACCGCCTCTCCATCCCGGTCCTCCGCGCCAGCCACCGGGCCACGCCGGCGGCACGGGGACTCCCTTCTCTCCCAGGATCTCCCAGGCGTGCTTGATCTCTCCCGTCTCCGTGTCCTCGTAGAACGCGTGCGGTCCGAACCCGCACCGGCAGGGTCCGACGTACCGGTACCGGGCCATCTTCGATCACCCCGCCGTTAGGTTGCCCTAACACCGTTAAGTATCTTTCCCGAGCCGAGCCGAGGATCCGGACCGGACCGCCTCCCCCCAGGCGCGCTCCGCCACCAGCCTCCGCTCGCACTCCCCGGATCCCGGGAGGAGGAGCCGAAACGAGGGCCACTTGACCGCGACCCGGCGGCCGAGCCGGCGGGCGGCGCGCAGGGCCGCGAGGTTGACCCGCCAGACCTCCTCCAGCAACTCCTCCGTGACCGTCACCTCGGGGTCCAGGTGCTGCAGCGGGCACCCCTCGCGCCGCCCGCGCCTGAGGTCCCCCGTCTCCCCGACCCTGCGTACCCGGACGTTCAGCCTCTCGGCCAGCCGGAGCACGTCCCGCTCGTGCAGCCGGATGAGAGGCCGGACGACGAGCGTCTCGCCCCCAAAGAACCGCTTCGGCACCTGGACGAACTCCGGCTCCTCGCCGGTCCTCCGGGCGAGGTCCAGGACCGCCCCGGCGATCGTGTCGAGCCCGCACTCGCCCGTGGCCAACACCTCCGGCCCCAGCTCCTCGAGCACCGCCTCGATCATCGCGTGCTTGCAGATCCTGCACACCGACCGACCCTTGGCCCCGGGAAGGCGCTCGAGCAGCCGGTCCGTGACGTCGACGACGCGCAGCCTGAGCCCGAGGCGGCGGGCCATCCGCCGCGCCTCGAGCCCCGGGGTGGGCCACGTCCAGCGGTGGGTCACGTGCACGGCGACCACCTCGAGCCCGGCGAGCCGAAGGACGCGGGCCGCGACGGCGCTGTCCTGACCGCCGGAGAGCATCAGGTGGACGCGCCGCCCACCCAGCCGCTCCCTGAGCAGGTTCAGGAGCCGCCTTAGGCTGGTCATCCCCCACTTCCGGGCCCACCGGCTGAACGCAACGTCTCCCGCAGCACCCGTTCCAGCCGCCTCGGGATCCAGCCCCGGCATTCCTCCAGCAGTCCCCTCAACTCCTCCTCACCGGGCGGCTCGAGCCTCCGCCACATCTCCCGCTTGCCGAGGTAACCGAGCCGAACCATGGCGGCGAGCCGGGGCGCCTCGAAGCTGTAACCGTGCTCCTCGTGGAAGCGTCGGAGCGCGAAGGGTAGTACGACGCAGTTGGACGTGTAACCGGCCAGCTTCTTCGGTTCCATCCCGAGCTCCTCCCTAACCAGCTCCCACCTCTCCCGCTCCGTCCACCCGCACATGGCGCGGATCACGGGCGGGTCCTTCGGGACGACCGGGTCGGTTCCGTGCGGGAGCTCGTGCCCGGTCACGAGAGCGTCAACGCCGAGCCTCCGGGCGGCCCGCACGCACCGGCGCTCGATCATCCGAGAGCAGGGGCCGCAGGGGGACTGGGCCCTCGGGAGCCGGCGCTCGAAGAGCCGGAGGAAGGGGTCCACGTCCCCCACCACGCGCCACTCCACGTCGAGCCGGCGGCGGGCGAGGTGCAGGCGCCGCCAGGCCTCCGGGTGGAGGGTGCCGGTGTCGACCGTGAGCATCACGACCTCGCGGCAATGGCGGGCGGCGAGGGCGAGCGCGGCGAGGCTGTCGAGACCTCCGGAGGCGGCCACGGCCACCCGATCGCAGGATTTCAGCTCCTTGATCGTGCGCTCGCGCAGCTCTCCCGGGTCCGGTAGGTGGGGAAGCTGGCGCCGGCAGGCCCGGCAGACGCCGTCCTCGTCCAGCTCCACCCCCTCCACGCGGGCCGGGATCCCGCAGACGCGGCAGTGCTTCAATCGGGAACCCCTCTTCCTATCATGTGAACTCGATGTCCCGCTCCGTTATCCTTATAAAACGGAGGGGGGATGCGGGGCCGGGGGGAGGCGCATGAGGAAGTCCGTCGCGGTCGCGATCGCGGTCGCCGTCGTGGCGGCGATCGGTGGCGGCGTGGCTTATTATTACTCGGCGTCGCAGGTGAAGACGCAGCTGAAGATCGGCGGCTCAACGAGCCTCATGCCGTTCATGATGAAGGTGGCAGGCGAGGTCGGAGAGAAGCAGCACCTGACCTGGAAGCAGCTGGGTGATCAAGTGGGAGTGCACGGGCTGCCGAACGAGCCGGTGCAGCTGATGGTCACGGACGGTGGCTCGGGCGCGGGTATCAAGGGTCTGATCGACGGGTCGTTCGACATCGCGATGGCCTCGCGACCGATCAAGCCGGAGGAGGCGCAGCAGCTGAGCGACCCGGTGATGTGCCCGGTAGTGATGTCCGGCATCGTGCCGATCGTGAACGGGAAGACGCTGGGTCAGCTGGACAACATCGACGTGAAGACGCTCAAGGCGATCTACGAGGGCAAGATCCAGTACTGGGACCAGGTGAAGCCGGGGTTGCCGCACAAGCGGATCATCGTGATCGGTCGAGCGAAGGGTTCGGGCACGCGGGCGACGTTCGACAAGTACCTGAACCTGAAGGACTACCGGAAGGACGCGATCCTGTGCGGTTCCAACGCGGAGGTGCTGGAGAAGGTGGAGAAAACGCCGTACGCGATCGGCTACGTGGACTACGTGTACGTCGTGAAGGCGCAGAAGGAGAAGAAGGTACCGGGCCAGGTCAAGCCGCTGAAGGTGAACGGGATCGAGGCGAACAAGAGCACGATCCAGTCGAAGAAGTACCCGCTGACGCGGGCCGAGTACCTGATCATCGACCGGTCCAGCGCGCCGAAGACGGCGATCGCGCTGATCAAGTGGGTCCGGAAGCCGGACGTTAACAAGAAGATCGCGGAGAAGCTGGGCTACGTGCCGGTACCACCGAGCGCGCCGCTGTTCATGAAGAAGCCGTACGTGGAGATCAAGCCCCTGGTATAGACCCCCCTCACCACCCACCATTTTTTCGAGCGGCGGGTGAGTGCTCCATCGCGGTTCGGCCTATCGTTAGACAACGGCTAACGTTGCGGGGGTGGTCGCGCTGCGAGAGGTAACCGTGAGGCAGGCGCAGACGACGCGCCGGATGCTCACCTCCCTCACGATCGCGGCGGCGCTGTCCATCGCCGCGGTGGTGGGAATCTACTTCTTCCTGACCGTGAACGGCGTGAAGGCGCTGCAGTTCAACTCGCTGGGTCAGATCCTGCTGGGGACGACCTGGGACCCGGAGTCGACCCCGCCCAAGCTCGGACTGCTGCCGATGATTATCTCAACCCTGTACGTTACCGCGATCTCCGTGGCGATCGCCTTCCCGATCTCGCTCCTCTGCGCCACGTACCTGGCGGAGTTCGCCCCGACGTTCCTGAGGCGCACGCTCCGGCCGGCCATCGACATGCTCGCCGGGATTCCCTCGGTCGTGTACGGACTGTTCGGCATCCTCACCCTGGTCCCGTTCGCGCGGTACTACCTGGGCTCGCCCTCGGGCTACTCGGTCCTGGTCGCCGGCATCATCGTCGCGATCATGATCCTGCCGTACATGACCAGCGTAATGATGGAGGCCATTCGCTCGGTCCCGCGCGAGTACGTGGAGGCCGCGCGGGGCATGGGAGCCACCCGGTGGCAGGTCGTACGGACCGTCCTGTGGCCGGCCGCCCTCTCCGGGATCGCGTCGGGCGGCATGCTGGGCACGCTGCGCGCCATGGGTGAGACGGTCGCGGTCGCGCTGGTCTCCGGCGGCGCGCTGATGATCCCGAAGTCCCCGCTGGACCCGTGCCGACCGCTCTCGGCGCACATCCTCCTGCAGGCGACGGTCCTGCCCGTGGGCTCCCCGGGGTACTACGCGCTGTACTTCGCCGGACTGATCCTGATGCTGATGGTCACCGCGGTCATCGTGGCCGCGCACCGGGTGCGGAGGCGCCCCGGCCGGCCCCGGAAGCGTCGGGTGAAAGGTGGACGACTGAACCCGGTGCTCGTAAGCCGGCTCATGACGGGGCTCATGATCGCGGCGGGTGTGATCGCGGCGGGCGCGCTGGTGGGCATCACCGGGTACATCTTCGTGAACGGGGTCCGGGCGCTCGACTGGAACGTCCTGTTCGGGCCGGTGCACATCGGGGACCCGGTGCACAGCGCGCTGTACCCGGCGCTGCTGGGCACGCTGGCGCTGATGTTCTACTCCACGGTGTTCGCGGTGCTGGTCGGCGTGCCGACGGCCCTCTACCTGGCGCACTTCGCGGGCGAGAGCCGGTTCACGCAGGCGGTCCGGTTCGCGATCGACACGCTGGCGGGCGTCCCGTCGATCGTGTACGGACTGTTCGGCGCGACGCTCTTCGTCGTGTACATGAAGATGGGCTACTCGGTGCTCGCGGGCGCGCTCACGCTGGCGACGATGAACCTGCCGGTGGTGGTCCGGACGGCGGAGGAGGCCTTCCGGTCCGTCCCCCGGGAGTACATCGAGGCGGCGCGCGGCGCGGGCGCCTCGTGGTACCACGTCGTGAAGGACGTGCTGCTGCCCATGGCCAAGCCGGGGATCACCGCCGGCATCACGCTGTCCATGTGCCGGGCCGCGGAGGAGGCGGCCCCGATCATCCTGACCGCGGTCATGATCGGGCTGGTCACGTCGAACCCGTTCGTGCACGTGCTGCAGCCCACGGACGCGCTGGCGTTCCGGATATACCTAATAGCGAAGGAGTACCTCATGGTCCCGGAGGCCAGGCAGGTGGCCTTCGCGGCCGCCCTGGTCCTGGTCGCCGTGACCCTGAGCCTGAACTTCCTGGCCATTTACATGCGCGACCGGTTCGAGCGCAAGGTGGGGCGGGAGGTGTAGCCCATGGTCGCGTTCAAGGTGAACGACCTGCGCGTGTACTACGGGGAGAAGGAGGCGCTGAAGGGCATCAACCTGGAGATACCGGAGAAGAAGATCACCACGATCATCGGACCCTCGGGCTGCGGCAAGTCCACGTTCATTCGGTGCCTGAACCTGATGATCAAGGAGATCCCTTACGCCCGGACGGAGGGCGTCGTCGAGTTCGACGGGGAGAACATCCTCGAGTACGAGAGCGAGGAGGAGATCATCCACCACCGGCGCCGCGTGGCCACGGTGTTCCAGCACCCCAACCCCTTCCCATGGATGTCCATCTACGACAACGTGGCCTACGGACTACGGCTGATGGGGATGGACGAGGACGAGATCGAGGAGCGCGTGCACGAGGCCCTGGAGAAGGCGGCCCTGCTGGACGAGGTCGAGGACCGGCTGGACGACCCCGCCTCCGCGCTCTCCGGCGGTCAGCAGCAGCGACTCTGCATCGCCCGCGCCCTCGCCGTCGACCCCGACGTCCTCCTCATGGACGAGCCGACGTCCGACCTGGACCCCATCGCCACCAGGAAGATCGAGGAGACCGTGCTCGAGCTGCGGGGTGAAGTGACCATCGTCTTCGTGACCCACATCCTCCCGCAGGCCTACCGCATCGGCGACTACACGGCCTTCTTCCTGAAGGGAGAACTGGTGGAGGCGAACGAGACCAAGGAGCTGTTCAACAACCCGCAGGACGAGCGGACCCAGGAGTACATCGAGGTTGAGTTCGGCCCCGGCTAACACGTCGTGTGGATAATCGCCGCGACCCGCTTGCCCTCCTCCTTCAACTCGTTGAACCGCTCGATCGCCTCCGGCGTCCGCAGGTCCACCAGCTCGATCCCACGCTCCTCGCAGAACTCCCTGGCCTCATCCGTCACCGTCAACACCCCGTTCTGCCCCGTACCCACCACGATCACCTCCGGCTCCTCATCGCACAGCTCCAACAACCGCTCGATCTCGTCCGCGGCGAGCCGGTGACTGGTTCCGAACTTCCGACGCGACAGGTCCTTCTCCCGCCGGTGCACGTTCCCCTCCGTGTCCACGTACACGTCGTGATCGTACCGCTC